>JAJZQJ010000012.1 GCA_021851895.1 bacterium | reverse complement strand
CGTAATCTACCTCTCTCTCATACTCCTGCTTGAATCTATCCTCTACGCAGCACTTTATGTGTTTATTTATCAGAAGAAGATCGAAAATGGCATAGGAAAATGGACATGGAATTCCTCGGTAGCGATTATGCTTCTACGTGATGGATTTCCTGTTATATTAGTTACAGGTTTTACTGTTATATATGCGCGCATTGACCAAATCTTCATCAGGCACATGATTGACGTACAGAGTGTCGGTATTTATGATGCTGCGGTAAGACTCGTCGATGTCTGGAACTTCATACCTGGAGCTATCGTGGGTGCACTCTTTCCAGCCATAGTGAGGTTGCAAAATTCATCCATTACGATGTATAAAATTCGAATGCTGAAGCTTGCGGCACTGCTCACAATAATCCCATTATGTCTTTCTCTTTGCACAACATTTTTCGCCCCACTCATCATTAAGCTGCTGTATGGACCGAGCTTCATCGAGAGCTCAGCGATCCTTCGCGTATATATCTGGTCAGCCATCGGAACCTCACTTGGCATACTCGTCCAAAATAGCCTTATAGCAAAAAATGAACGCGCGCTTCTTGTCATTTCATCGCTCGTGCCCATGATAGTCAATGTGTTGCTCAATATCTATTGGATTCCGCTATACGGCATCGTGGGATCAGCATACGCAACACTCTTCTCCTACTCTCTTGTTCCACTAACAGGCCTCATTCCACTGAAAAAAATCACTCAAGCAATAACACTTCCATGAAACGAATATTCCACGCAATAAAAAAATATCTGATAAGGGACCCACTGTATTTCTTCTTGTATGCCGCAAGAGATCTTCAGCTCAACCATAGAGAGCGATGCATTTTCTATTCGGAAGAAGAAATATCTCGACTCATCCGCGAACGCAAATCGATCGTCCGCCTCGGAGATGGCGAAATAGCCAACATACACTACCTTGACATTACACCACAACATTTTTCAAAAGAACTCCAGCATGATCTAAGAAAAATGATCATAGGATATAAGGATGATTCTAGCTATGTCATTGGAATACCAATTTTTGTAAATTATTCCAATCGCGAGCTTGACGCGCTCGGAGAAGGTAAGCGTGGACTCTGGTTACCCCTAAAGGTTACCTTCGATATGATTTTCAACAAAAATGCTAAATACCTTGATGCACATTTATTCTATCGAACTGGAAGATTTGAGAAGATCATCCTCAACTATATTCTTCAAAAGAAGATCATTCTTGTAACAAATGAAAAGAACATTGAGAAAACGAAAAACCTCCCCTTCTCCGAACATATTTTTGAATATATCGCCTGTGCTCCGATCAACGCCTACGACAAGAGAGAGCAGCTTAAAAGGGACATTATAGATACTATAGCAAAAAGTAGTTTACCAAAAGAGAATTTCGTTATTCTCTTCTCAGCAGGTTCGGCAAAGACGATTATCCCTGAACTCTCGGCAATGGGATACCAACTACTCGATGTTGGTACGGGGTACGAAGCTTATGCTCACAATTTGAGCCTAGAAGATAGAATATAAAAAAATACACGACTCGGTGTATTTTTTTATTCAAGGCCATCTCCTCTCGAATATGTCTCAATTGTTGATCTTACCATGTCCCCCAGAGAATGCTCTGCTTTCCACCCCCAGCTCGCGAATGCTTTACTTGAATCAGAAAATACAGCAGCTGGATCGCCGATACGACGATCCTTAACGACAACAGACAACTCTTTTTCGGAAACCCTCTCGAACTCAGAAATAATCTCCCGCATCGAGTATCCGCGCCCACTACCGATATTGAACACACCAGACTCTTCTGACTCGAGTGCTGCAATGTGTGCCCGCGCAACGTCAGAGACATGGACGTAGTCACGAACGCACGTACCGTCATGTGTTGGATAGTCGGCACCAAACATACTGAACTCAGCGCCAGTATTAAGGGAATTCATAAGGTATGCGAACAAACCCTGAGGCTTTTCTTCGCGGAAACTCAATCCAGAATCCCCCGCAACATTGAAATAACGCAATATTACGAATTTTTCTATCTTCCCAACGCGAGCAAATTCCCTAATGATCGATTCACTCATGAGTTTTGTTGTTGCATAAACACTCACTGGGGATACGGGTGATACTTCCGAGAAGATGGCACCTGCTTCACTTTCTGCTGGTGCATATACCGCAAGAGATGATGAAAAGATGATTGAAGGCACACCATGACGAGACATCGCAGACAAAACATTTATCGTCCCAGTTACATTGACCTTAAAATAGAGTTCTGGATTCAGATTACTCTCCCCGACAACTTTTTTTGATGCAAGATGAAGTACAGCGTCGAAAGCGTACCTCTTAAATACGGCATCAAGCGCGGCTTCGTCAAGTATGTCCCCATACTCAAAAATAGCTCCGGTGAGCTTCTTTTCGATTTCTGGGTAGGAAGTAGGACCAAAAACCACAACGGTGTATTTATGGTGGAGAAGCAAAGAAACGCATGCGGATCCTATATAGCCAGCACCACCAGTGACAAGAATTGTTTTAGGCTTTTCCATTATTGTGGTTATTATACATCAAGCACGGGTACTGGGTACCAAATTATAAATTTCTATGCAAGGAAGCCTTTTGAGACACCTAGCTACCCCGGAGCGCGAGCCTCCATTTCTTTCCAAGATACACCAGCATAAAATAGACTCGCTTCCACACAGGCAACGACCTATTATAGGGGAGATGACCAATAAGCCTTATGTTATTTTCGATAGCAACACGCTCAATCTCTTTTATCTTTTCCGCCGAAATTCCCCCTGATTTAGGATCGTTCCACACAGAAACATTTGTCCCATGTCTACGATATATCTGTAATACCTTATTGATGAAAACAGACTTTCGTGGCCAAATCGCGAGCTGAATCCAAGAGTCGAAAGCCCCCGCAAAAGGATCCATTGGCATACATCGATGAATAAGGTCCGCACGATAAGATGCATGTGCTCCACCGATACAAGAACCCCATGCATTTTCGAGCATCGAACGCTTGTGCGTAAAATATGTCGGAATAGTATCCTCAAGATGCCCAAATTCGACCCCCTTCGCGTCAACTAAGACCGAGCGATTATAGACCCAGCCAACTTTTGCATCTTGATATGCATCAACATGCAACTGTACCTTGTCTTTATACCAAGCATCATCAGAATCACAGACAAAAATAATTTCCCCCTTGCAAAGCGCAAAAGCCCGCTCAAAGTTCTTTGAGCAACCTGCGGGACTTGGATTTTCACTCCAGTGCACACGCTTATCCTTTGCACAATATGCGTTCAATATTTCCTGAGTACTATCAGTACTCTTGTCATCCGAAACAATAATCTCGAAATTTTCATAGGTCTGATTTAATAGAGAATCCATCTGTTCATGGATATATGGAGCACTGTTGAATGTGGCCATCGCTATTGAGACAAAAGGCTTAAAGTGAAAATCTTTCATGTGTTTGAATATGCATTTATAGGACCTCAGCAGTACGGCGCTGTCAGGTCCTATCCCACGAGCAGCTAAAGTACGTCAAAATAGTAAAACACTACGATATTCTGATTATACACCCACCCTGGATATCACAATATTTGACAAACAACGCATTGACCATGCTATGATAAAACAAATGGAACAGCCTGAGTCGCAATCAAAAATAACAAGGCCAACTTGTCCTGCTTGTGGACATGAAGGGAGTCGTGTTTACATAAACTTAATGGATCGCATCTTTCAATCGAAGGAAAAGTGGAACATGGACGGCTGTCTAAATATGTCCTGTAGGACATTTTGGCTTAACCCGGGCCCGTCAAAAGAGGCCTTGCCAGACCTGTATGCAGACTATTCTACTCATACTGAGAATGAAATAGTAACTGAACCTGAGCATGCTCCAAAGGATGCATGCGACGGTTTACTTGAAAATAGCATACGTGCATATTTGCACTATGCATATGGGTATTTTGAACAAATCCCCCTTCTCCCAGGACTTCTTTCTCGATTTATCTACCTCTACCCCTCTTGGCGCGATCAAGCGCAGATGCGTGTATTCTATGCAGAACACGTGGGCGACGGAAAATTCCTTGATGTAGGGTGCGGGCAAGGAGGCAATATGCTGATGATGCAAGCGCTTGGGTGGAAGGCTGAGGGCATTGATTTCGACTCAACAGCAATAGCAATAGCCAGAAAACGAGGACTGAATGTATCTGACCAAGATATTCACTCAAAAAACTACCCTGATGGAAACTTTGACCTCATCTTGCTTTGTCATGTCATTGAACACCTACCAGATCCCAGGGAAACCATTGCGGAGTGCCATCGCATCCTCAAAAAAGGAGGAAAACTTGTACTGATTACACCAAACGGCCTGGGTGCAGGCCATAGGAAATATGGCCGAAATTGGCGAGGTCTTGAGACCCCTCAGCACCTTCAGATATTTAACCCAAAATCACTGAAGTATATCTGTGACGAAGTAGGCTTTACTGATATTCAAGCCTTTTCCTCGCCTTCAGGAGATGACTATGTGCTCTATCAATCTGCGCTACTCGCAAAAAATGAAAAAATTGGCGCGTCCGACTTTACTCCGGAACCCTCATTTATAAAGCGTCACCTCAAGTGGTTCTTGAGAGACTTAAAAGGCTACCACTGGCGCGATCTTCATGAAACAGCAGTCGCAATTTGCACTAAATAACTCAGAGGAAAATCTGAACGTAAAGTAGAATCGAATATGCCACCTCACAACATGAAATTCAGAACGTATATCATCAACCTAGCGCGCTCACCAGAGAGACGCATGTTCATGGAGCAACAGTTTAAAGATCTCACCATGGAATTCAATATCATCGACGCGGTCGAAGGAAAATCCTATGACTTCGCAGATTGCTACGACGAAATTTTGTGGCGCGTGCACAACGGAAAGCCAGGCACTCCAGGCGAAAAGGGTTGCGCGCTCTCCCATCGCATTGCGTTGCAGCGTATGCTCGATGAGGAACTTGACTACGCGCTTATTCTTGAGGACGACATCGAGCTCTATCCACACTTCAAGGAAATCGTCGAATCTGAGCTCAAGCTGAGAGAATCCGGAAAAACTCATTGGGAATACCTTTCATTTAACTATCCCTCTGTTGGATGGAAGTCGATCCACCTCTGGCTTTTTATGTTTTTCAATATGGCAAAGGTAAAGAAAACTGACTTTAGTTTTGTTCTCAAGCTACCAATCTACTTTCTCAAATTTATTGCCGTTTCAGCAATATATCTTCTCGAGGGTGCAAGAGAGACTCTGTATGCGCGTATATTCCCCCTCGGAAAAGCTGCGAGGTTCTATCGATCACTCTATCTCGCGGGCTGCTATATTGTCACAAAAGAGGGTGCGAAGAAACTGATCTCCCTAAACACACCCCTTTCCTATACAGCTGATGCTCTCCCAAATGAGGCCAAGAAACAAAAAGGGCTTAATTTCATGGCGCATGTCCCACTTGCCGCAAGACAAAAGAGAGAGGAGTTTGAAAGTCTATTGTACAATGAACATTTCGGCAAAAAAGTAATTTCATATTAAAAAGCGCCCAATGTTTACGCGCTTTTTCTTTTCACGTCAATGGTCACGGCACTTATTCTCAACTGCTTTAATGATATCCATATTATCAATATTAAATACACACGCCATATATTCTTCCCCCTTATAGTGCACCATATTGCATTGCGTTTCGAACGGGTCACAGATACAGTCTTTTGTGGAATAAAGAATTGTCGCACGTTCATTGAAGTCATAATAGAACATTGCGGTACCTTTTATATTCACCACAACCTGTGGCAAATGAAGCATCGCGACCATAAGCGCGTTTCCTGTTTGTACTGTTATATTCACTCGTGCATGCTTATATAAAGTCATAAGTTCTCGCGCATCTGTTTTTCCTGCAGCGATCAAAAATCTTGAGGGATCAACTCCAGATAGTGAACTTTCGATAAACGGAATATCATTTTTTGAGCCAGTAAAGACAAACATTGTTTCTGGAAGTCTCACTACAAGCTCCTTCATGATCTCCGCCCATCGATCTGGTGGCAACGTACGAAGAATATGTGATGGAGTAATATGCATTGCCACATAATCATCCACTTGATCCAATCCAAGTTTATGGAATACTTCTGACTTCTCTACGAACGCAAGTGTGGGTATATGCGGCATTGGAGTGAAGCCAAGAAACTTGAGCATGCGTTCACTACTCACCGCAAAAGTTTCTGCCTGCATTGGAATAGTGTTCCCGCTACCAAGTAACTGCGCATAACCATGTCCAACAGGAAAACTCTTTGAGCCCTCGAGATTATATCCAACCACCCTACTGCGCGAACAAAATCGGATGAAATACACAAAAAATTTCATGTAACGAGGAAGAGGAATTGGGAAAACGAGCACATAGCAGTTTTTCACAAATATACTTTGCAAAACGAGTGCTATGGTCTTTAGATATCCAACAATTCCTGAAAACCTTATCTCCTCGATATGGTCGGTGTACGGCGCAGTCAAATCACTCAAGAAACCGCTAGGGTGCTTCGTGATCATTGCGGTAGGAATTGCAGTTGTTTCGAAGAAGTGGTTCGCAATGTCTATAAGCACGAGATGGTCTCCTACGGGACCTGCGGAAAAGACAACAAACTTGCGAAATATGGCCATGGGGCTATTATAGCATGTGCTATACTTTCACCATGCAATTCACCACGAAAACCAAACTATTGCTCAAGAAGCGCCTTCCGAAGTGGCTTTACGCGCTTATATATTTCGTATCGACGAACACTATTCTCAGGATAAAGCCATTCATTTTTCGCCTGCGCACACTTGGCTTCACGAAGAAAATGGCAAAGACCGTAAAGTATGAAGCCGGTGAATTCATGCTCGTTATCGATCCACAAAATGGATATCTCGATGCGCAGTTGTATACGAGCGATTTCTATGAAAGGCACATTGTTGCTGAGTTCATTGCAAATATAAAGAAGGGGGATACGTGCATCGATGTAGGTGCCAATATCGGGCACCATACGATCATCATGTCTCAGCTCACGGGCAATACTGGTGCAGTAATTGCATTCGAGCCCATTCCTTATATCAGAGAACAGATGAATGAGTCACTCACCTTAAATGCTATTTCCAACGTCAAAGTACTCCCCTACGCGCTCTCTGACAGCGAAGGGCCCATGGTCCTCCATATCAACAGGGGCAACGTCGCGGGCTCATCACTCGTAAATGCGAAGGGTTCTGAGGAAATAGCGGTCGAGCTTCGTACGCTCGACGCGCTCAATTTCCCAAAAGTCGACTTCATGAAAATCGATGTTGAGGGCTTCGAATATCACGTACTCAAAGGGGGTGTCCAGACCATTGAAAAATGTCGCCCTACGATTCTTCTTGAATTCAGTCCAGAGTACTACCAAAGATATGCACCGGAACATTCTGCCATGATCATCGATTTCTTGAGAGAGAGAAACTACAAAATTCTTGACCTTGAGGATAATAGGAAAGAAGTCAACGACACTGCGTCTTTCGTAAGTGAATTCAATAAAGGTCTTCGTTCTCAAACGAATATTCTTGCACTTCCCCAATAATATGCACAAGTCGAATTATTTTCCTGGATTAGACCTATTGCGCTTCTTTTCTGCATTCTGGGTAATGAGCTTCCACTATCTCCTTGGCCTCACCGCAGCACTTTCTTGGTATAGGTATGGCAACCTCGGAGTACCGCTCTTTTTCATCATTAGCGGTTTTGTGATCTCTTACAGCATTTCAAATAAAAGCATCAGGCAATTTGCGCAGGGGAGATTTGTACGGCTCGCTCCTATATTTTGGATTATCTGTACACTCACCTATGTATTCACGCTACTCATGCCAAATGGAAATCCCGTGCGCCTCCCTGAGTACTTCATCAGCATGACCATGCTCGGCGATAAACTGAGTAGTGCACTCGGATATGGAGGACTCGTTGATCCCGTATACTGGTCGCTCACCGTTGAGATATTGTTCTATGTCGGCATTGGCTTATTTGTCTATTTCTTCTCCTGGAAAAACATTCGTTACTTTCTTTGGGGCTGGCTACTTGTAAGCATGGCGGCTTTTGCTCTACACATCGATAATACCTTTGCGATGAAGACACTCCTTGTTCGCCATGCATCCTACTTCATATTCGGAGCAACATTCGCACTCATCCAACTTACGGACTACACATCGAAAAAATTACAAAATTTGGATATCGTATTGCTCGTCACAACAGCAATATATTCCACATTTATTTCTTACAGAGCATTGCCCCCATACTTTGTCGTTAATCCGAGAGACACAGCAATTGTAACCCTACTCCACCCTGTATTCTTTATTGGGTTCATACTTCTCATTTTTCTTTCTCGTTATATAACATCCAACAAAGCTTTGTCTTTCTTCATGATTCTTGGAGGAATCACATATCCACTCTATCTCATCCATCAAACGGTGGGTCGCACGATTTTGAATTACCTCGACGGATCTGCGCCACGTTTAGCACTTGTAGGGTCGATGATGGCACTTGCTATCCTGCTCGGCTATTTCGCATATCGCTTCGATGAAGCGATCAGGAAGAAGCTTAATATACTCCTTGGATTCAAGAAAATATAAAATACCCCAAAGGGGTATTTTATATTATTGCCTCTTTTGGTATTTTCCTTTTTGGATCATACCCTGCGCGCACTGCCTCTATAATAAGTCTCGCTCGACTGAAATAATGCTTTGAGGGCCCAAAACGGAGTAGACCAAGCAGCAGCAAACCAAGAAACCAAGAAACAACAGAAAGAAATAGGACTAGTTTTTTCTGTTTACTATGACGGACGGAGAGAAGCACCATATTCCTCATGCGATAATACACCTTGAATGGATGTAGATCTTTCTTGAATAACCCAAAAATATGAGACTCCTGACCAAAAGTAAGATCGATGTCGTTAATGATTGGACGCGCCGAAACATAGGCGTTATACCCTAATGCTTCTATTCCCCAAGCATATTCAATGTCGTCACCATAAAGAAATAACGAGGCATCAGGAAGAGGAGCGGACCGGACCGCCTCTATAGGGATAAAGGCACCACCATACACAAATCCACCCCTACCCGGCACAACTGGAACGAACACTCCTTTCCCCTCACCCACATGCGAACCAAATGCGAGGTGAAAGAAATTTTTGAATTTAGCGAAACCAAATACATTGAAAAACGTCCCCGTGGTGGCAACTGAAGAAACTGGCTCATAAAAAACATTCGCGTTTCCTGGCACATCGACGCGATTTCCACAAATGACCACTTTTTTGTCCGCAAATAGATCTTTCGCCGCTAAATATTTATCCACAAAATCTTTTTCTGGAAGCATATCATCATCAGAGAGATAGACGAAGTCGCAATCCTCCTTGCGTGCAGCTGCAATTCCAACAGCAAACCCTCCCGCGGAGCCCAAATTCTTCTCCTGCCTAAGGACACGAACGCGGTCGCTATAATGGGCAACCCCCTCTCTTATTTCTTTTTCGTTCAAAGAACCGTTATCGACAATGATCAATTTTATGATATGTTCATCCTGAAGTATTGCATCTATGGTTCTGGCAAGGAAATGCCACCTATTCCCATACATAATTACGACAGACACAACCCTATTCCCTGGCTCATTCATGATACAATACTAACACAAGGTGACCAAAAACATAGTGCACTGGTTATCCAATAAAACATGAAAAACGAGAAAATATTTATCACTGGTGGAGCAGGATACCTCGGGAAAAACTTAGTGAGGCGCTTTTATGACGATAATGAAATCACTGTATTCAGTAGAGACGAGTCTAAGCACTACTATCTCAAAAAGCAATTTCCAAAAATCAAATGCATAGTTGGGGACATTCGTAACTACGAGCTCCTCAATGAGGCAGTAAAAGGTCATACGATCGGGATATTCGCTGCATCGATGAAGCAGATAGAAGCGGTTGACCAGAATGTTTCTGAAGGCATCGATATCATCATTCACGGTGCGATGAATTCTCGTAAAGCTGCAAGCAACAACAATCTTAAGGCGGCTGCTTTCATTTCTACCGACAAGAGTCGTGGAGCAACAACACTCTATGGTTCAATGAAATTCGTCGCAGGAGAATCATTCATCGTCAACGACCACAAGGTGCCCACGAATCTCTCCGCTGTTATCTATGGTAACGTCCTCAACTCAACAGGTTCCATCATACCTCTTATATGGGACTCGATCGCAAACGAATACCCCCTCACCCTTTATGGCGAAGACATGACACGTTTTATGATCGATATCGAGCGGGCCATGGATTGTATCGAGTACGCACTGAATACATCGGGTTACAGTATCGTCCCCAATCTCAAATCATTCAAGGTCAAAGATCTCTTTGAAATATACGAAGAGGAGTTTGGACTTAAATGGAAAAAAGGCGCACCACGTATCTCAGAAAAATACCATGAACAAATGATCTCGCCACACGAAAGTGGCCGAGTATCCTATGACAAGGAGCATGACATGTATCGTATTCATTACAAAGATGTCGATGGGTCAGTCAAGCTTCCCGCCGAGGGTTTAAGTTCTGAAAATTGCCTTGTGACAAAAGAGGAACTACGCACATTACTTAAGAAATATAATTATTTCAAGTCTTAAACTCGTCTTGCAAATTACCCCATCTTCGCTATATTGTCGCAAGACAAGCAACGAGGGATGGACATGAAAAACACCATGAAAATACTCGTTCTCGGACACAATGGCATGCTTGGAAATGCTGTCCTCAAGTACTTTAATGACAAGAAGGGGTATGAAGTACGTACGACCAACGCCCGTTTCGGGAATCCGGATTTTGATACTGCACTCAGAGAGACAGATGCGGAAGTGATCATCAACGCAATTGGGACCATACCGCAAAAGAAACCGCCGATTGCAGACTATCAGAAATTGAATGTGGAACTTCCTCGCTTCCTCGAGACGTTAGGAAAAAGAATCATTCACCCGTCAACGGACTGTGAATTCAGGGGAAACATTGCTCCAGGTGAGAAGTACACCAAAACGAACATCCGTGATGCGGAAGACGTGTACGGAATGAGCAAGGCCGATTCTTCACGCGAGATTGAAGAGCATTTCAAGCACACCAAGATCATTCGCACGTCGATCATAGGCCATGAACTCAATTCGAACCTTTCGCTCCTGGACTGGTTTCTTGCGCAACAGAGTGAGACACGCGGATATACCAACCACCTCTGGAATGGGATCACCACACTCGAGTGGGCGAAGCTTGCGGAGAATTTGATCAACTCATGGGATAGCGCTCCTGTCTTGAATCAATATGGCACAGCGGATAATAAAAATAAGTTCGACTTACTCCTTATTGTTCGAGAAGTATACGGAAAGGATATTTCCATACTTCCCTTCGAGACGGAGGTAAGCTTCAATAAATGTCTCCTCAGCGACCTTCCACTTCCAAGTATCCAGGAGCAGTTGGAAGAACTCAAATCCTTTTACGGGAAGTAGCCCAAAAATCTCAAATCAAAAACCTCGCTTTGCGAGGTTTTTATATACTCCAATCAACCTCTTCTCTCCCTTTCTCCTTAAGCCACGCGTTCGCACGACTGAAATGCTTTGAGCCAAAGAAGCCGCGATATGCAGAGAGTGGCGATGGATGCGGTGCGGTGAGGATGAGATGCTTTGTGTTGTCGATATACTTCCCGTAACGCTCTGCAGGCTTTCCCCAAAGCATGAAGACAATGGGTTGGTCACCCTCAGAGAGCTTCTTGATGATCGCAAGTGTGAACTCCTCCCAGCCCTTTTTCTGGTGGGAATTCGGCTTATCTTTCAATACGGTGAGTACCGTATTGAGTAGTAGCACACCCTGCCTCGCCCAGGCGCTCAAATCGCCCGATTCTGGGCTTTTTCCCCCAACATCAGAACTTACCTCAGAAAGGAGATTCCGAAGCGATGGAGGCCATTTTACGCCGTTTTTCACTGAAAATGCAAGCCCATGCGCCTCACCCTCCCCATGATACGGATCTTGACCTAAAATAATGACCTTCACTGACTCGGGGGCACAGCTATTAAGTGCGGCGAATACCTCGCTCCGTGGTGGGTATACCTCTCCTTCAGCATAGGCCCTATCGAGAAAAACACCGAGCTTCAACTCAGTCTCGCGAAGCAACGATTCTCCAAGAAATACCTTCCAGTCGTTACTGAGCTTATCAAACATGCTCTTATCCTAGCAGATTATAAAACCGCAACAAGTTTAGCATCCGTGTTTAACCTCAGAAGAATTTTTGAATAAAAAATGCAGATTTGGGATGAGATTGCCCCCGCTGGAGGCATATTGAAATAGTTTGTATGAAAAAACCCTACATATTGGATGCAATTTGCCTTTCTGGAACCTCGCGAACTCTAGCGAGCCGTATGGGTTATACGGTGAGCGAGTCGCGAGGCGAAGAAAGGCAAAGTGCGCCAATAGGTAGAGTTTTAGGTGATGTCTTCGAGATTCGAGTCAAGCTCGATGTATGTGTATTTCGCTGCTTCACTATCCGCATCATGCTTAGGGTCGAAAGCGCTAGAGAGAATCACGATCGTTCCCGTTGCAGCGACGAAGAACGCAGCGAGCACCCAATAACCCCAAACAGGGAACCTCGAGGTCTTCTCTGCGTTCGCGAGCGCCCAATCACCAAACGATGTTGCGGTCGTCGTTGCGGGTTTGGTGAGCACCGGAGGCAATGTCGCACTGCGCGCAAGCGAGAGATTCTCGGAAGGATAATCCGTTCGTGAGAGCTCTTGGTCCATACTATTTTCAACAGCAGACATCAAGTGTCCATCTGAGCGATGGAGTGCGAGTGTCTGCTGGACATACATACCCGTGATGTTATTCGGGAAAAGCGTAGGTACCTTTCCGATCAGTTCCGTCTGCGGAGGAAAGACGAAGCTCGTCGCACCATCACGCAATGACCAACCAGAGAGATCGATGTCGACCGGCGATACGATACTGACGAAGCCATCAATACCGGGGAGGGCATTCGCAATGTGGACGTCCTGTGCGATGACGACTGCCTTTGCACGTATATTTGCCGATAATCCCGCATAAGATGCCGTCACCACAACTGGGTACGTTCCAGAGAAATGATAGCTATGCACCACCTCAGCGCCTGAAGCGGTGGTGCCGTCACCAAGATTCCAGATGATCGTCGCTCCCGGCAATGGTTCATCATGAAGGCCGGTCACCGACGCGCGCAAAGTGGTCGGTATGTCTTTGTAGATACGCTCGCTCGAGTGTACCGTGATGCGATAGCTCTCCCTTGTCACGACTTTCTTTGCAGCAACCGCTTGCGAGTTTGCCGAAGACGAAGACGAGCTTTGCGACTTATCGACGGTGATATCGCTCATCGTTCCCGATGAACTCGTCGCCATTGGATCGATCGTATCACTTGCACCACTGGTATCTGTAGTCGGAGTATCAGCTGTAGCAACCGTTGGTGCGCGCGGCGTCGGCGTTGCCGTCACCCAACCTGAAGCAGTACGCTGTGGCGTATCCTTCGTCGTCACATCCCCACCGATATTTTTCCAACTCGTACCACCAACGACTTCATCGATCGTCGTCCCCGTCGCATCAACGAGCTGCAAGGTCATGCCATCATTAAGCAGTGAGAACGTTGCGATCAAGTCAGCAGGAATTCCTGAAACAGTGTCATCATCCGTACGCTCGATGAGATAGTACCCATCGGGAGCGATCGTACCCTTCAATGTAATAGAGAGTTTCGATGTTGGAGAGACGATCTTCCATCCTGAAAGAGACACCTCGTTCGCATCAGTGTTATGTAGCTCGATCCACTCGTTTGCAGTGCTTATCGGTGTTCCCATCCATGCGATCTCATTGATCTGTACGGACGCGAAAGCTGCACTTGGCAACAATAATAAAGCGGTCATCACCAACATTCGATGTAACATACAGAAATTATAGCATGCTGTATTTGGGGAGAACATAGAAAAACACGGGGAAATGCAATAATACTTTAATTTTTTGCAATAGACCATATTTTATTTTTCATGGCAAGAATCTCGAAGTAAAAAAACCACGATCACTCGTGGCTCATTCATATATCATTCCTGCACGACCATTTGCTTACGCTTGGGCGCTCTATAGAAGTACTTCGGCTCACCGCCCTCGATGCACTCTTTGTCGATCGTGATCTTCTGCAGGCGAGTGTTCGTCTGCTTGAGATCCGGAACGGAATAGAGCACGTGCTTAAGACGCGACTCGATCACTCCTCGCAAACCTCTGGCCCCCGTCTTCTTGGTCATAGCTTCGGTCACGATCAAATCGATGACCTCATTGGAGACCTCGAGCTCGACGCCAGTGATACGAAAGAGCTTCTCGTACTGTTTTACAACTGCGTTTTTTGGCTCCGTGAGAATCCGTCTGAGATCATCTGGAGTAAGCGGATCAAGTGTTTCAATGACCGGAAAGCGACCGCAGAACTCGGGGATCAGCCCATACTTTGAAATATCTTCAGGGGTGACCTTGTGCAGCGCCTCCTTCTCGGAAAGCTTGCGTGCACCAGGGGAAGTGAATCCCAGACCCTTCTTCTCGGTTCGCGACGCGACCATTTTTGAAAGTCCAGGGAACGCACCACTTGCGATGAAGAGGATATTCCTGGTATCGATCGTGATCTCAGTCTTCTGCCCTCCGGGAAGTGTGACCTCCACGGGAACATCAGCACCCTCGATGATCTTGAGGAACGCATGCTGCGCCCCCACACCACCGACATCGGCGCCGCCAGAAGTGTCTTTCGTCACGATCTTGTCGACCTCATCGATGAAGATGAGGCCATGCTCTGCCGCAGCGAGATCTCCATCTGCACTGCGAATCAATTGCTTGAGACAATCGCTCGCCTCAGCACCCTTATAGCCAGAGGCCGTCACTGACGACGCATCGATCGTTGCAAATGGCACTTCGAGATAGTTCGCGATGACTTTTGCGAGCAACGTCTTCCCCGACCCCGTAGGACCGATGAGGAGAACGTTGGACTTCTCGATGTCGACCTCGTTATCTTTGCGCTTCGGCTTGAAGACTGCGAGCTCACTCGCGTACACACGCATATAGTGCTGCCAGACTGCAACCGCGAGCGACTTCTTTGCTCGCTCCTGCCCGATGACGTGTTGATCGAGTATCGCATTGATCTTACCCGGGGTCACCTTGACCTTCCGCGTACGGAATTCTTCGGCATCCGCCTGATATGCCTGTTCCTCGAACCAATTCGCGATCCAGTACGCACAGCCGTCACAAATGAAGACATGCGCACCGGGTTGAGCCTTGCTCGTCGCGGGATCGTAGAGCCCGATGATGGAAAGTGCATCAAGCAAGTAATGCAGCGCATCGCCGGAATAGTTCATTGTGATCGCAGGACCCCGCAATATGTTTTCGGACGTCTCGCCACAGATCGAACATTTTCCGAACTCCATCTTCGTGAGCTTGATCTTGCCCGCGCCTTCTGCCTGTTCGGCCATGATTCCTCCGAAATGTACCCTCTATCTTCAAACTACAATGCAAAACATATACGTCAAGATTATTCTCAGCACACATCATGAAGGCAATGCTAAAAAAAACAATAGCGGGTTGCTATTGTTCTTCTTTCGGATGCTCATCACCAAGGACCGCGCGTAATTGATGTAGAGGAACCTCCTTAGCTCCCTTCTCCTCGGAGACATCGACATGATCCGTAACATCGTTTACGTCATCGATCGCAGGTGTATTCGCGGTCTTCTCCTGTAATTTCTTCAACGCGAGTGCGAGTGCATCGAGCTTTTCTGGTGACGGACTTTTATTATCGTCACGCACCGGCGCGATCTTTGGAGCATCCTTTGTGCGCTCCTTATTCTGGGCCTCACGCGGTTGAGTGCCTTGCTGCTTTGCCGGTCGTAAGGAATCCTTCTCCTTGCGCCCATCATCACTGCGGGCGGTATCTTTGCGCGACTCCTCTCTGCGCGAAGGCTCCTCTCGGGAAACTTTTGGCTCTGCGGGACGTGCATTCGTCGCTGCTCCACTGCGAGCGGCAGGATTTACCGGCACGACAACATATTGCTGCTGATACCCCTGCTGACCATGCTGCGGATATTGCGGGTATTGCGGAGCATATGCTCCTGGATGTGGATAGTACGGCTGCGGCGGTGGTGCAGGATACGGATACTGTGGCATCGGCTGCGGCGGGTAGTAATGCCCCGGCATCATCGGAGGTAATGCATACGGGTATCCGGGATGTACTGGCGGAGCATACGGTGCAGGATGATAGACGGGCGGCTGCGGATAGTGCTGCTGGACCGGTGGATACTGCGAAGGCTGAGCGTATTGGTGCTGCTGCGGCGCAGCATACCCCTGCTGCGGTACCTCGCCTTGTGGGTATCCACCTTGGTATGGTTGTGCGGGTGCGGGAGCAGGAGCAGGAGCAGATTGTACACGTGCGAGTGCATCACGAAGTGCGGGGCCACCAGGCGAAGGTGCACGATCGCTACTACGCGCAGGATATGACGATCGTTCACTATCGCGGGAAGTTGCGAAGCTCCGCTGACCTTGCCCTCCTCCGTCTCGAGAGCCTGATGATGAGCCATCATAACGAGGGCGATCTGGTCGCGCCCCAGGAGCGAAGCGCTGGGTCTTCGGCGCGTCACTCGATGAAGATGGCTTCACTGGCTCAAACCATTTTGTGATGTCTGCATTGACCTGATCACGTGGTCTACCGAACTGTCGCCTTGAAGCATCGATGACCTCAGCCATATATGTGTGCTCAGGCATCGGGGGTCGATCTTCGGTGCGCGCAGAGAATGGCGCTGAACTTGCGCCCTTGATCATGAGCTTCAGGTAGATCTGTGCAAAACCGAGGCTCACGAAATCATCGACAACAAATACGGGAGCGAATTCTTTTTCAAGTACTTCGGCATCGGTCGAGCCCACACGGAATGTGATCATCGTACCGACATTTCCGAAAACTGCGGCACGCACTTCATCGGTCATCTGCTCAATGTATTGATGGGCGATCGTGAGACACAGCTTGTATTTACGTGCCTCAGAGAGAATATCCGCGAATGATTCATTTGCGAATGATTGAAACTCGTCAACGTAAAGATAGAACGGAGGAAGCTCTTTGAGTTCTCCTGGGGTGACCTCAGCGCGACTCATCGCGGCAAGATACATCTTCGTGATGAGCATCGCACCGAGAAGCGCGGCATTACCCTCGCCGATACGACCCTTACTCAAGTTCACGATGAAGATCTTGCGATTGTCCATCATCCAACGGATGTCGAAGGTCGACTTCTCTTGCCCAACGATATTGCGAATGAGTGGGTTTGCAGAAAATTGGCCGACTTTGTTTTGGATCGCCGATGCAGCTTCGGTCGCGAATTTCTCAGTATATTTTGCAAACTCATCAAGCCAGAACGAACGCACAGAATCATCTTTGACATTTGCGACAACAAAATCACGAAAATCCTTATCCGCGAACATACGATTCACGCCAAGGAGTGTTGAGCCCGGTGTTTCAAGGAGCGCAAGCAATGCATTAGAGAGCAAGTATTCCATGCGGGCGCTCCACGCGTCCACCCATACCTTTTTGAAAGCACCCATGAGACCCGAGGCGATAAGCGGACGCTTATCTGGGCCCATGTCCTCGAGTACATTCATCGCAAGCGGATAGTCGACATCAAATGGCGCAAAATAGATCACGTCATCGATACGCTCCTTCGGAACGTATTGCAAAAGTGCCTCGGCGGTACCACCGTGAGGATCGATGAAACAAACACCTTCACCGCTCTGTATGTCTTGGATAGCGAGGTTTTCGAGCAAGGTCGATTTACCCATACCCGTCTTTCCGATGATATACATGTGTCGCGCACGATCCTCAGCGCGAATGCCGAATTTGACGCGCTGGCCACGGAAATCGGTCTCAGCGAAATAGGTGATCTTATCTTTATCGTATTTCCAGCTCATGATGACGTATGTTTGCATTATAGCACAAATGGGGGCTGCAAATAATAGAAAAACCTCGGCAACTGCCGAGGTTTTTATTGATTCGCGACGGATACGGGATTTGCTGATTGTACATACGCAGCGCTCGTATAGCGGTTCGAGGGATCCCAAGCCATATAGCTCGTCACTCCGACCTTTGCACTGTTTTCGATCTCCGCGCGAACATCAGTCACGGTATAGATCTTTCCATAATTGAAATCCTGAATCCATGTTCTGAACTTCTCTGGTCCATATCCTTGTGCTTTCGCACGCTTCACCGCCTCACCCATCACGAACTCCGTGAGCGGGCCAGGATACATATTCGGATCTTTCCAGCCGTTGAACCCTGGAGGGTAATGAGATGGATAGACCATAGGAGCGACGTAGTCGAAGTAAGGCATGATATTCTCGAGATACTGCCCGATACCGAGGTCATCCTTTGCAGTCGTTACCATACCGAAGATATCTACGGATGAAGGAATGTGCTTCTCCTTCATCGCTCCTCCGATATATGCAAAGAAATCTTTCATGACCATAGCCTTTGTCGTTGAAGCATTGTGCGCAAACGACATGTTCGATAGGTCACCGTCAGTAGGAAAACGCACATAATCGAAATTCACCTCATCGAAGCCGGCGGCATATGCTGCTGTCGCAACATCGCGGATATACTTCCAAAAATCTTTTGAGCTTGGATCGACAAAAGCCAACCCCTTCTTGTCACGCCATATACCACCATTATCCTTTCGCTTCACCGCCTGATCGGGGTGTGCATCTGCATAATGCGGATCCTGCATGACTGCGATACGCGCAATACGATAGATGCCCTTGGCACCCAACTCGGCAAGGAACTCATGCATGTCTTTTACAAGACATGACTTCCCTCCGATCGGGAACTCCGGATTATTGAAATCAATAGAGATATAACCAGTATAGTCCTTCACGTCGATCACGATCGCATTGAGGCTCGTCGTGTCGAGAAGTTTGAGCATCGGTGCACGAAGACCTGCACCACTAGCGATACAACTCGTCATGTATGCAGCTCGAACGACTGCAGGTGTTTTCTGATGCACTACGGGCGGATGCGCTTTTGGTGTCGAAGTGCCATTGCTCGTGATGCTCTGTGCGCTCAACGTCGGAATACTGCCCGTCGCTGTAGTCATCGGAGAGATCGTATCTCCCGTTGAACTCGCAGTTCCTGTCGCGTACTCCATTGAGCTCGACGCGCTCGCGCTCGCTATTTCTTTCGCAGCAAGATCACGATCATAGGTGACCGTCGTACTCTCGCCGAAGAGCGCAATGAATACAAAAAACGCCACTAGGCCAACTATGGCGAGTGTGAAACGCTTTTTGGTTAAGGTGAGTGGTGGCATTACAGTGCGAATCATGAGTACGTCTCTACCGAAGACTCCTCAGATTGATTTATGTTTGTTTTAAGCGGTATATCTGCGGGTGGCACCTGCTCTTCTTCGCTCAACGTAAGTCGAGAGACCTGCTTTCGAGGGCGGCGCTGCACAAGTGGCGCAGTAGCTGCAGGTATCGACCCTCCTTCATGTGAGGATGGCGACGGAGCGACAGGGCGAACCATACGCGTTCGTTTTCTTTGTGGGGTCTGAATTGGTGAAGGTATCGCAGATGGAGTCATTGGTAAGACATGCTCTGGCGTCGTAATGACAGGAGCGAACGATTCCTCTTTCGGGTGATTCACTGGAAGTTCATAAGCGGAAGGAATTGCTGGAGAAGGTTTGACTTCGGGGGCAACCTCGGGTTTCTGTTGAGGGAGCATCTTCGGGCGTTTCGAAAAGAGAAGTACCGCTGCCATGAAAAGTCCGAGAACGGTGGTCACGGTCGTATCGGTATTATGAGAAAAACCGAGATAAGGAAATGCTGCGATGATAAGCGCGATAGCGATGAGTAGTTTGCGAGCCATATTCGCATTATAGTGCATCTTGCCGTTTTATTCTAATGTGGATAGCGCAGCAAGGGAGAATCATGCAGAATCGTCAATAAGTAAAATAAAAATACCCATGAATATGGGTATTTTTATGCTTGGTCGATCACAACGACGAACTCACCACGCACCTTATCGGGATGCTCTCCATAATAAGAGCGCACTTCGTGTGCAGTTCCGATCTTTACCTCTTCGAACATCTTTGTGAGTTCGCGACAGACTGCGATCTTACGTCCGCCTGGAAGATATTTCTCGAGCGACTCGAGTGTCTTTTCGATGCGATGGGGTGATTCATAGAAAACAATAGTACGATCCGTTTCTGCGATCTCCTTGAATAATGTCTCCCTCCCCTTCTTGTGGGGTAAAAATCCAAGAAAGAGAAATTGTGCAGAGGAGAAGCCAGTCGCAACGAGCGCAGTGAGCAATGCCGATGCACCAGGAACGGGGATGATCGCAACATCAGGGAGGCGCTCTCGGACGAGCTGCACGAGCAGCACGCCTGGATCGGAGAGCGTCGGAGTTCCCGCATCAGAGACAAGCGCGAGATCCATACCCTGCTCGAGTAACGCAAGGATGTCATCATGTTTACCAGCGCTGCTTTGTGCATGATAGCTCATCGTCGGAACATGAATATCATACTTTGAGAGGAGCGTCTTTGTAACACGAGTGTCCTCGCAAAGGATCTTGTTGACAGATTTGAGCACCGAAAGCGCGCGCAGCGTGATGTCTTCGAGATTCCCGATCGGGGTTGAGACTAAATAGAGTGTCGCCATATCGGCTATCCTAACACGCACCATACAAATTTCAAACAACCACACAAATCAGCGTATGCATGAATATTTTTTTATGAGTCCGGCCGGACTCATAAAATAATGCTATACTTTATATAGTATTATGACGACAAATTATTTGATTAGAAAAAGATCCCGTAAAAATCGCATCGGCGCAGCGGCAAAGATCATTCTTCCCTACATCGCAACCGCTGGCTCCCTAACGATTCTCGCAGTCGCACCAGGTGCTGCCCCAGGGCTCTTGGCGCTTTTCAAGCACATAGATAAATTCAAAGAGAAAAGAATTCAGCGAGAACTCGATAATCTCGTTAAACAGGATTATCTTCGACGACATCCTCATAAATCGGGTGATACATATGAAATCGCCGCACGAGGGAGGCTCGTCTTAAGAACACATAAGGCTTTTATCTCTGAGAAATCCATAATAGTGCCTCACCCGTCAAAATGGGATGGGATTTGGAGAATCATCATCTTCGATATCCCAGAACACGAGCGGCAACAGAGAGCGCAACTCAGAAAAATGATTATGGCGTTTGGATTCAAATATCTCCAACAAAGTGTCTGGCTTTACCCGTACCCATGCGATGATTATATCCAAACACTGAAAGACAATCTCGATATCCGCGATAAATTGATATACATTCAGGCGCGCTATATCGAAGGGGATGCAAAACTTAGACGACAATTTCATCTCATATGATTTTTATGGCACCGGCCGGTGCTATAAAAAATCATACGAAATATACACGAAAAGCAAAAAACCATATTTATATACGCTGTGCGCATGAGAAGACTCTTATCTGGAGACCGAGTTTTACCCGAGAGAGCAAATGCGCAGCAGTTGCTCAAGTTGATGGGAGCCGCGGTGGCGGCACCTTATCGGGCAAGCGAGCCTGGCGTAAAGAAAAATCCCATTTAAATATTTGTATACAAAGTGCGCATGCCAAGACTCGAACTTGAGACCTCGTCATTACCCGCAAGAGACTCAGCGCAGCTGAGGCGTGAGTTGATCATGGCGCCGGCGGGCGCACTTTATCGGGCAACCGCGCCCAGTTCGCCTTCCGAGGCGACGCGGTTATCAGTGACGCTCAAGGGTATTAAAAAACTCATATTTGTACACATTGTGCGCATGCCAAGACTCGAACTTGGGACCTCGTCATTATCAGTGACGCGCTCTAACCACCTGAGCTACACGCGCACAATATGTGCAAATATAAGTTTTCAAAACACGAAAAGATAGCTTTCGCGTAGAGGCAATATATCAAAAAATATAAGGAAAAGCAATAGGCATAAGTGTATGAACATGTACCCTTGACGCACGAGGCGAGTCTGTTATGGTGTTTACAGAACATCTCAATAAGGAGTCCGCATGGACGCCCCTTCGCTCCTCCTCGCAGGATTACGCCTCAACAAGGCGCTGCAGAATTGCGCGCCCGAAGAGTACACCGCTCTTGCAAAACCCATCGAGAAACTCCTCGAGAGCGCGAGCATCGAGCGACCCCCCGGAATTGAGGAAGCACGTGCCCTCACCAGCCTTTTCACAGAGAAGGCGATCAGCGGCGCGATCCGCGACCTTGAAAAACTCGACGAGGCACTAGACGAGTTCTTCGATGCACTCTTCCGCTTCACTATGGAGAGGAAGGACATCAGCGAGCTCTGCTTCGCGATCAGTTTCTACCGTTCGCGCATCAATCTGCGCGCTTGATTTACTGGGCCCTCGACGACCGAGGGCCCTTCATCATCAACAACACGCGCATTTGCGCCTACCCAGAAACCAACTCATGATGGAGACGGCATGAATGGTTCCAATCTACTCCTCTGTGGCCTTCGTCTGCAAAAAGCACTGCATCTCTGTGCGCCAGATGAGTACAAAGTACTCGGTCCTCATCTCGAGAAGTTCCTCTCTCGCACAATGGTCGATCTGCCACCACAGGAATTCGACACAAAAGCTTTCGCTGCCATCTTCGATGAACATAAGATCTCGGGGCCACTTCGCGAACTCAAAGTACTCAATGACACACTCGAGTGCTTCGCGCAGAGTCTCGAGCACTACGCCCGGTTGAGCGAATCGCACAATGCACTCCTTAATGCGATCATTTCCTATCGATCGAAACTGAATCCTATTCCTTGAGCATAACCCAGCAACGGGGTTTTTCTTTGTCTTTGTTTGACAGGAGTCTTTTGTTTGCTACCCTATAGAAAGAAGAAACACGGGAGTTTGACATGAGTACCGCTGCACAAATCATCCTCATGGGTGTACGCTTTAAGCGAGCACTACGCGAATGTGCCCCCGAAGAGCACGGCGCGCTCGGCCCTCCGCTGCAGGAACTGATCTTTTCTACTCGAGTCGATGGCCCACCCGAAGGATCTCTCGTAAAGAAATTCACGAAGATCATCATGAAGCGCCAACCATTGACCCCCATCCTCGACACGAAATCGATCGGCGAAGCACTGACCGCTTTCTGTGTAGAGCTCGATCATTGCACTGCGAACCGCTCCGACATCAGCGCGTTGTGTTGTGCACTCCGTGACTACCGCGGACGCATCGAACAAACATAAAGCCCCCGATGGGGGCTTTTCATAGTCTAGAACTACTGTTTGAGATTTAAGTTTGATGGAATATTTCTGACCACACCATCACGACGTAAAAAATGTGAATTTCTACTAAATAAATTGTGTCCATAAACACCTACGAGCGAGCCGGTCATAATATAAAGTATAAGAAGAACTCGACTATTGCCCGAAGATATAACCGCGCCTGCAACAAGAAACAGCGTACCCACAAAAAGCATTACCGCCAAGACAAAGTACATGTTTGAGGAGAATCTTTTTTTCAATTTCATTGATTCCTCTTGTAGCTTCATGACGAACTTCGTCAAAGTGTTGATGACGACAAAACCAATAAACCCTCCCATGAGCAGGTATGAGAGATCCAACAAGCTCCTTCCATTTACTTTCTGAGAAAAGTATGCATCTATCCCCCACAGGGTAACTCTACTACCTGTACCACTCAAGAAAGTCGCGAGCATATGCTCCCCATTCAGCAAAAAACCGAAAACGGTCCCTAGAAGCAATAGATAACCGAAGATTTTCTGACCTGATGTCACATTTCGGTTCATATCTTCGCGGTGGATGATAAATCCGATTGCGAATAATACGAAAACGACCAGCGCTGATATCGCGAGCACAGTTCCGCTCACATGTGCAAGCGGGGACACGAAGATTGTGAGTCCTATGGCCAAATACAAAAGTGCAAAGATATAACTGATCAAGATGTTCTTTACGAACAAAAAATCGGAAAAATATTCAGATACACTTTTTGCTCTACCTACTTCTGGAGTCGATACGTGAGTATCATCATCTACATTCATGCCTCATACTATATCACAGTAATGCAAATGTTTTGCTTTTGTCCAAGTACTATTCCACGTGATACTACTATTCACGCTTGAATCCCCGTCATTAATTCAAAAGCCCATACGTGGGGCTTTTTCATGACGCAGATAGATCCTAGAAGCGGATCGTTAGTTCTGGGAATTGTGCCTGCACGAGTGCGGCGGTGCGCTTACGATCAGGCTCGACACCAAAGTCACTACTCTTCCCTTGCACTGCCCACTCCTTATCAGCATCTCGCGCAGGATCGGTCTTCTCGAAATATCCTCCACCGATACAGGTCACCTTTTCGCCGAGCTCACTCTCCAAAATATCAATGATATCGGTATGCAATTCAGCACGTCTGCGCGGAAGCGTCGCGAAAAGTTCCTCACCATCCTTCTTGCGGACGATAACATATTTTCCATCAACAGGCCCCCTATCTTCCTCGAGGAAATGATAAAAATGTAATGGCGCTTCAGGCGCCGGCCCATCGATCTTTCGCTCTGATTCTTCCGAATATTCCATGAAATTATTGTAGCATATATCGAAGCAACATATATGTCCGGCCCGAGTAACGCATTACATTTTTGTTTTACAAATCAATCAACTATTGTAGAGTGTTTTGAGTGTTCATTTCCAAGGAGGACACATGTCCATCGGCAACCGGCCACTGACCATCTCCAGCTATGACTTTCTCGCCAAGCAGGTACGGTCTCTGCTCATCTGCTTCGCGATCCTCGTCGCAGCGATCTTCCTCGGCCGCCCGGATACCTTCTCGACACCGATCCAGACCCTCTGGGGCCTCGCGCTCATCATCACCATCGGGGCGGCGGCGGGGTTCATCGCGAACCTCACGACCATCGTCATACTGCAAACGGGTGGAGATGTGCAACGGAGAACCGTGCATGCCCTTACGACCATCCTTTCAGTCTTCATTGCGGTCACCGCAAGCATCCTGTTCGCGCTCTCCCTCGGGAAGCCACAAAACACAATGATCACCTGCTTCGTGATCTTCGTCGCCCAGATCACTGCACACCTCAATGTGCACGACAATTAGCCAAAAACGCCCGCCCGGGCGTTTTGTATTTTACTCGATTTTTAGGGTTACGGCCTAATCGCCCGTATCGTACTTCTCGAGATATGTATTCAGCTGCCGATTGACCATGATGAAGGTTGCGCGCTTGGGGAGCTCCTTAAGGAAGCTTGCACCGAGATAGGTTGCGGTACTCCGCAATGCACCCAAGAGGTCCTGCACGAATACGTGCAGATCTCCCTTATGGGGAAGCAGGACATAGCGCCCTTCGCTCGCACGATGCGCGTCCTTTTTCCCATAATGTTCGATCATCGCCTTATTTGAAGAGGAACCGAAATACTCCTTATAGAGCTTTCCATTCTTCTCAACGGTTTCTCCCCCACTCTGTTCAAACCCTGAAAAGAGCGAGCCACACATATTGAAATCAGCACCACCACAAAATGCTTTTGCGATGTCAGCAATATATTGCTGTCCACCATCGGCGATGATCCTTCCAACTCCTTGTGCATTTCGAATGCCATGAGATC
>JAJZQJ010000005.1 GCA_021851895.1 bacterium | reverse complement strand
CAAAGAAGTAATTCTTTCTCTCACATATTTAAAACCGCTCCTCGTGAGCGGTTTTAAATATGTTCCGTTTTTCGCATCGCTGCTTTGCAGCAATGAGCGGTGCTGCGCACCCGCTTGCGAAAACCTGACGTCCAGAGGCAAAAATCCTCGGGTTTCATATCATGGCGAACTATTCTAGAGAAGGGGAGGGATTTCCCTTATTCCCTTATAACCCCATAACCTTATCACCTTGTATTTGTATTTATTCTTATCCCCCTATATAACCTTATCGCCCTGAATTTATCCCCCTCTATATATAGAGTCCTTAGCCCTGTATTTTTCCCATATTTCTGATATAGTTCCAGTACTATGAATTTTCTTAAGAATCTCTTTCCAGATCCAGCGACTCGTGACCGTAAGAAGCTCGAGCCGATAATCACGGAGATCAACGCTCTTGAATCATCCATCGTCGGACTCACTGACGAAGGTTTGCGCATGAAGACCGTCGAGCTCCAGGGGTTGCTTTCATCGGGAAAGACGACTGATGATATTT
The DNA here is from genome assembly GCA_021851895.1 of bacterium. Classification (GTDB taxonomy): domain Bacteria; phylum Patescibacteriota; class Minisyncoccia; order Phycocordibacterales; family UBA6899; genus JAJZQJ01. The sequence continues at coordinate 95,865 of JAJZQJ010000005.1, read as the reverse complement.
TGCCGACTGCCTTTGCCCTCATAAGAGAGGCTAGTAAGCGTACGCTGGGCCTGCGTCAATTCGACGTGCAGCTTTTAGGTGGGATCATTCTGCATAAAGGAGGAATTCCAGAGATGCGTACTGGTGAGGGAAAGACGCTTGTTGCAACTGCACCTGTATATTTGAATGCACTCTCCGGAAAAGGAGTACATGTTGTCACCGTCAACGATTATCTCGCTCGTCGTGATGCCGTTTGGATGGGGCAGGTGTACAATGCACTCGGCCTTTCAGTTGCAGTGATCAACCATGATGAGTCATATATATACGACCCGTCACATAAGGAGGAGGATAAAGAGCGCGATGAGGTTGGATCTTTCCGTGTGCTTTATGATTTTCTTAGGCCGTGTTCTCGTGCTGAGGCTTATGCTGCCGACATAACTTACGGTACGAACAGCGAATTCGGTTTCGATTATCTTCGCGACAACATCAGTTATGATGCGCGTGAATTACGTCAGCGCGGTCATCATTTTGCGATTGTCGACGAAGTAGACTCTATCCTCATCGATGAGGCGCGTACACCACTCATCATCTCCGCACCCGCGGACGAGTCTGATGATTTCTATCGTCAGTTTGCTGATATCGCAGCACAGCTCGAAGAAGAGGCACACTATACGATCGATGAGAAGCACAAGGCGATTCAGCTCACTGATGAAGGAATCACTCGCGCGGAGGAGCTTTTGGGTATCGAGAACATCTATACAGAGCGCGGAATCAAGCATGTGCACCACCTCGAGACCGCGGTACGCGCAAAGGCACTGTTCCTTAACAATCGAGAATATGTCGTGAAGAATGGTGAGGTAATCATCGTTGACGAGTTCACCGGAAGAATGCAGCCTGGACGACGTTGGTCTGAAGGTCTCCATCAGGCGATCGAGGCAAAGGAGCATGTGCCTGTGCAGCGTGAGAGCAGAACGATGGCTTCGATCACTTATCAGAACTACTTTAAGCTGTATGAGAAGCTTTCGGGAATGACCGGAACTGCGGAGACGAGTGCTGAGGAGTTCAATAAGATCTATGGATTGAACGTCATCCCCGTACCGACCAATAAACCGTCGGGACGTATTGACCTTAATGACCATATCTTCCAGACCGAGAAGGGAAAGTTCATGGCCATTGCACGTCGCGTGAAGGAGTTGCATGAGAAAGGGCAGCCTGTCCTCATTGGTACTGTTTCTGTTGAGAAGAATGAGCAACTTTCTCAGTTCCTCGAGAGGGAAGGTGTGCCACATACAGTGCTCAATGCAAAGAACCACGAACACGAAGGAGAGATCATTGCTCAGGCGGGACGCAAGGGTGCCGTCACGATCGCCACGAACATGGCGGGTCGCGGTGTCGACATCAAGCTTGGCGGTAACCCTTCGACAAAAGAACAGTATGATGAGATCATCGCGCTCGGAGGTCTCGCTGTCATTGGTACAGAGCGTCATGACGCACGTCGCATCGACAACCAGCTTCGTGGACGCTGTGGTCGTCAGGGCGATCCTGGATTAACGCAGTTCTTCGTCTCACTCGAGGATTCGCTTATGCGTATCTTCGCAACCGACACGATAAAGGGGATGCTCGGTCGTTTCGGAGTCCCAGAGGATGAACCGATTGCAACGAGCATGATCACGAAGGCGCTGGAAAATGCACAAAACAAGATCGAGGGCTTCAATTTTGACGCTCGAAAGCATGTCTTCCAGTATGACAATGTCATTAATGTGCAACGTCAGGCGATGTATGCACGTCGTGCAAAATTGCTCACGGGTTCACTCATGGATGTGGAGCAGTATTTCATCGAGGTCTGCGCGGATGCAGGAGAACAAGGAGAACTCGCACTCAAGGCGGCGGGCCGTCATATCGATGCGACAAGCGGGGAGTACTTCTACACGATGATCCGCAGACTTGCACTCCAGGTGAATGACTCACACTGGGTCGATCATCTTGAGATGATGGATTACTCGCGATCCTCAGTGAATCTGCGTGCATATGGACAGCGTGATCCGCTTGTAGAATATAAGCGAGAGGCTTTGCGCATGTACCGCGATATGGAGGCAGCGATCAAGGCACAGATCCTTGATATCGTTCCACGTCTGATCGTTGAGAACGAGACCGAGGAAGCACGAAAGGCGCGCGAGCAGAAAGAGATGGCGCAGCGTGCCGCGATAGAACTTCAGATGGCAGCGGCAAGCGCTCCTGTTGCAGGAGAGGCTGGTCCCGCACATCATGCAAAGAAAAAGGAGCAGGGAAGGAACGAACCTTGCGCATGTGGAAGTGGCAAGAAGTACAAGAATTGCCATGGAAAGGACGCGTAGGAGATCCGTGGAGCAACTGCACCATTTCCATTGTCGACATTGCGAGCAGTGGTGGACAATAGGTGATGCGCCAGAAGATCGGCATATGTTTTATTGCCCATGGTGTGGAAAGATAAACGAATACGATAACACTGACGACGAGCGACCGCGCTTAGTGTGAATCATTGACAAAAAGCACTCCTTTGTTGGAGTGCTTTTTGCTGCATCATGAAAAATGGCTAAAATTAAGGTTTATTCAATGTGCACTGTGGATTGTGGGGCGACGAAAGGTGCGAATCGTGCTATGATGACCATCATGAAGCGAATACTCGCGGTTATTTTTTTCACCGTCTTCATCGACCTTCTTGGTGTCGGAATGATCGTACCTGTGCTCCCACAGCTTCTCGGTAATCCTGATTCCCCGCTCTATCTCCTCAGTAAGACAGGGGAGAGTGTTAAGCTCGGCTTGATACTCCACGGAGTGCTTTTCTCATTGTACGCGATGGGGCAATTCATCGCTTCTCCTCTCCTTGGACAACTTTCCGATCGCATAGGGCGTCGCCGCGTCTTAGCATCGGCGATGTTTGTCACCGCTTTTGCACAGGCGGGTTTTGCCTATGCGATCGGCGCACTTTCGCTACTGCTTCTCTTTATCACGCGTTTTATTGCAGGTCTCGCATCGGGCAATATTCCTGTCGCGCAGGCGGTCATTACTGATGCGGTCGCAGATGATAAGCGGAGTTCCTCGATGGGTATTATCGGTGCAGCTTTCGGTCTCGGTCTCATTATTGGTCCATATATTGGAGGAAAGTTGATCGTGTTTGGACCATCCACGCCTTTCTGGGTTGCTGCGGCGCTTGCATTTTTAAACGGCATCTTCTTGCTTATCGCACTCCAAGAGACGCATGTCGTGACTGTGAAAAAAAGTGATCTGCCGCCGCTGGGCATCAGTCTCCGCTCTGCTTTCGTTGAAGTACGTAAGGCCTTCACGCACTCTAGCTTGCGTGCAGTCTATATCGTTTATTTCTTGATGCAGCTTGGGTTCGCGATGTTCATGTCATTTGCGACAGTCTATTTCACAAATCGATTCGGATTCACCGCAGAAGCACTGGGAGTCTATTTTGCCTTTACGGGATTCTGTGCGGTTGTTGCACAGGTCATCGTTGTCCGTTATGTTGCGCGCCGTCACACTGAACAATCGGTCATTTCGCCGGGATTGGCACTGCATGCGCTCGGACTGCTCGGTATCGCCATCGTCGGTCACATCCCCGTGCTTTATTTCGCTACGTTTGTGCTTGCAGTGGGCTATGGTCTAGTGCATGCGAATACGCCCGCACTGCTTTCCCTTCGAGTGGAAAAGGCGGAGCGCGGTGTTGTCCTGGGCTATCTTGGTAGCGTTCAGGCACTCGGACTCGCAATACCTCCGCTTATCGCTGGATTCATGGCGGCGTCATTTAGTGCTCAGTCGGTGCTCATAACCGCATCTCTTATCGTGGCGTTCGCATCATATTATTTCCACCATCACATCACGAAAGCACAGGCATAGCCTGTGCTTTTTCTTCATTTCATGTAAAATACGTGTATGCAAAAGCAGAACATCACCTCGCAGATCTTCTTTTGGGTCATATTCGCCATTACGGGTATTTTCGCTTATTTGATCTTCGCGCCATATCTCACTCCGCTGTTTCTCGGTCTCGTCTTCGCGATCGTATTTCAGCCCCTCTATCATTCGCTGAAGCGTCGGCTTCGCGAGCGCGACACGCTCGCCGCGCTCTCAACGACGCTCATCACTGTCCTCGTCATCATCATTCCTCTGTTCGTATTAGGCTCTTTGCTTACGCAGGAAGTCGTGAATGCCTATAACGTGCTTACGCAGAGCGGGAGTGGTGCACTCGTAAACATGACTGCGCGCTTGAATGATTTTTTCCAACAGCTCCTTCCTGCGGCAAACATCCACATTGACCTACCATCGCTTGTGGGCGGCTTCTTGCAGTACATCGCAAGCAATCTCAATGCCTTCTTCATCAGTATTGTCGGTGTACTCTTCAACGCATTGCTCATGCTCTTTGCGATGTATTTCTTCTTGCGTGATGGAGAGAAATTACGTCATTTCGTTCTCGATTGGTCACCTCTTCCTGAGCAGTATGATATAAATATCCTCGATCGTCTCGGTAATGCTGTGTCTGCTGTGGTGAAGGGGTCGCTCGTCACCGCGGTTGCGCAGGGTGCTGCAGTAGGATTAGGCTTCGCGCTCTTTGGTATTCACGGCGCGTTGCTTTGGGGCGTGGTCGCTGTCGTTGCAGCACTCATTCCTGTGGTTGGCACAGCGCTGATAACATTCCCCGCAGGTGTTTACCTTATGCTTAATGGTGGAATCCTCTCGGGTATCCTTTTATTGCTCTATAGTGTGATCTTTATTGGTAATATCGATACATTCTTGCGGCCATACCTCATGCGGAAGAACCTCGACATCCATCCGCTTGTCATTCTGCTTTCCGTGCTCGGAGGGTTATCGCTCTTTGGACCCGTTGGTTTCATTGCTGGACCTGTTGTTATTGCATTATTCTTTGTATTGCTCGATCTCTATCCTGAGCTCATGAGAGGGAAGGTTGGCGCAACCGAAGACAGAGCATAGCAGCACTTTTGGCTCAAATGTGTATAACGTGTGGAAAACTTGACCAAGCATTCGCTTGCGTGGTGAAGCATGCGGAATATAATAGATACGTAGGATAAAAACCTACCCGGAAAAATAACTCGTTAGAGAAATCTCAAAAGGAAATCTCAAAATCCCAATGTGCGAGCATCGCGGAAATAAAGAATTATGGTGGCCACCATAATTTTTTATTTCTCAACGCATGAGCACTCGCTGCTCCGCAGCAATGAGCGGTGCTCCGCACCCGCTAGCGCTCATGCTCTGGGGGGGTATCAATTGTTCGGCGGCGGTCCTTTTGTCGGGATCGGCCGTTTTTCATTCCGCTCCGCGCTCACCGTACATTAGTACGGCTCGCTTGCGGTGCTCACTGCAAAACGACCGCTGCCGACAAAAGTCCTCGCCGTTCCATTAAATAGAAGTATACTCACTGCGACAGGTCGACCTTGCGAAAAATCTCTCGCGGTTTCATGTATTTACAATTGCCCCATGAATTCCTTGGATTTTACTCATGACCCATGTCTCATGGCTTGAGTTAACTTCTCATGACTCATGACGCATGACTCATGACTTGATTTTTTGTCATAATCTGCTATAGTGCGTCCATTAACATAATAACTTTTGGATCATGATAACGATTGACGCAACATTGCGTGACGTGAAAGTAAATCCTAAGCACATCCGCCAAGAGGGCAACATGCCTGCGGTGTTCTACGGAAAGGGCGTCGAGACGACGGCCATCACTACTCCACTCGTCGCATTTATAAAGGCATACCGCGAGGCAGGTGAGTCAACCATCACCACGCTCAAGGTGGGCGATAAGAAGTACTCAGTGCTCATCCACGCAGTGGATTTGCATCCAGTGTCGGGTGTTCCGATGCACGCAGACTTCCTCGTTGTTCCGATGGACAAGGTGCTTGAAGTGACTGTTCCGCTTGTCTTTACAGGTGAGATGCCTGCAGCGAAACTCGGTGCAACCTTGCTTAAGGTGCTTCACGAGGTTACGGTCGCAGCACTTCCTGCAGACCTCCCGCACGACATCAAGGTGGATGTATCAGCTCTCGCTGAAGTGCATGCACACATCACCATCGCTGACCTCGCACTCCCTAAGGGTGTTAAGGTGCTTGATGATGCTGAAGAGATCGTCGCAACAGCCGTTGAGGCGCAGAAGGAGGAGGAAGCTGCTCCAGCTGCAGTTGATATGGCTGCTGTCGAGGTTGAAAAGAAGGGAAAGAAGGAAGACGAGGCAGCAGCTGCCTAGTCTTCAAAAAAACGAGCGTATGCTCGTTTTTTGTTTTTGTGTGGTCTTATGATGAATAAGGTCATAAAATCATGTTAAAATGGTTGTATTCGTATGTCACGATCGTTTATGAGGGGCGCATTTCTCTTTTCTGCCGGGCTCGCCTTGGTTTTCGGGCTCTTTTTTGTCGTCCGCGCAAACGTGTCTGAGGCTGCGGTCTCTTGTAATGCTGATGTTGGAACTGATCGCGACTTGCTGATGCAACAAATGAAGGCATGTGACGAGGAGGTCGCACAGCTCAATGTCACCATCGGAGACCTCTCAAAGAAGGGGAAGTCATACAATAACGAGATCGCCTTGCTTAAGGCACGCATCACTCAGGCACAATCGAATATCAAGGCGAAGAACGTTCAGATCGGACGACTCGATGACGATATCTCACAAAAAAGCCATGAGGTGACCCAGTTGTCCGACAAGCTTGATCGCGAGCGTCAATCGCTGGCGCAACTCATTCGTCTCACGGCAGAGTACGATAACGTGAACCTGGTTGAGGAGATGTTTTCTGGTGATACGCTCTCGAACTTTTTCCTCGATGTTGATCAGTTCGTCTCTTTGCAGCAAGCGCTCAGTAATTCGACGCAGACCGTCAAGCACATAAGAAAGGATACTGAAGATGCGAAACAAGCGCTCGAAGAGAAAAAGAATCAGGAGATCGACGCTCGTGCGGAGCTTGAGCGTGCAAAGACTGTGCATGAAGAGAATAAGAAGACGCAGCAGCAATTGCTCTCGATCACTAAAAACCAAGAGGCGGGATATCAGAAGATCTTAGCAGATCGCAAGAGGAAGATAGCTGCGATCCGCGACGCACTGTTCAGGTTGCAGGACGATACAAGCATTCAATTCGGTCAGGCATATGACTATGCAGTAGAGGCGCAGAAGGATTTGGGTATACGTCCCGCATTCTTGCTCGCTATATTCTCGCAGGAGACGAGCTTCGGTAAGTTCGTCGGTGGCTGTGTGCTTACGGATGACAATGGTAACGGCAAGAAGATCAGTTCTGGAGCAGCGGTGAGCAAGCTCATGGCACTTCGTGATATAGCACCGTTCAAGAAAATCACTGCAGCGCTCGTGAAGGATCCCTATAGCACCCCAGTTTCCTGTCCGCAGTCTTATGGCTACGGTGGTGCGATGGGTGCTGCACAGTTCATTCCTTCGACGTGGATAGGGTTCGTCAGTCGTGTACAGCCGCTTGTCGGTTCATACCCGAACCCATGGAATCCACGACATGCATTCGTTACTGCGGCAATGTATCTCACTGATCTCGGTGCAGCCAAGGGTACAGCAAGTGCTGAGCGTAATGCAGCATGTCGATATTATTCGGGTGCAGCCTGTGGAAAGCGTCCAGGAGCAAGCGCATATGGCGATTCGGTGCTCGCGAAAGCAGCGAACATCCAGAAGACCATGATCGATCCGATGGAACAATAAAAAACTCTTCTCGAAGAGTTTTTTATTTTATCGCTTTGGGATGAGCGGGATGAGTACTTGTGCGATGCGATCCGCAATGATCGCATATCCCGCATCATTCGGATGTATGCCGTCATCACTCATATACTTCGGGTTTCCAAAGACACCGCTTAATATTTCGGGGTCGAATGCTGTTTGCATTTCCCGTGCAAGATTCGCAAAAGGAGTCTTGTAGCGATCCCCGATGACACCACCCTGTACTCCGACGAGGAGGACGACGTCTCCATCGTCCTCGAAGGTCTTCACGATGGTTCGAAGATTGTTAAATGTCTCATCGACGGGGAGCCTTCGGAGGGCATCATTGCCACCGAGAAAGACAATGACAATATCGGGCTTTTCTGATCGGGCATCGTTTATTCTCGCGAGCGCAAGCCCTGTTGTGTCTCCAGAGATACCTTTGTTGATGATCGGAAGTCTGACCTTTTCGCTGAGCATCCGCACATAGCCACCCGTTTCGCTTCCAACTCCCTGCGTAAGTGAATCCCCAAAAGCAAGAATGCGATCACCTCTTGCGGGGAGATTTTTGATCGTCTGCTTCTTTGGCACAGAGAGATAGAGTATGAAGAAGAGTACGGCGATGAAAGCGACGATGATGATGATCACCTTGTTCTGCATGATCATAGTGTAGCACGGGATGAATAGTGGTGGCTTCCTAGGAACAAGGCTTTATGTTATCTTTCAGCTATGCTCAGTGCTGCGGGGAAAAAAGTATTTGTGGGAATGTCGGGAGGCGTTGATTCCTCTGTCGCAGCCGCTTTGCTTAAGGAAAGCGGTTATGACGTAACGGGCGTCTTTATCAAGGTTTGGGATGCGCCTTGGTTGCCTTGTGATTGGAGGGAGGAGAGAAGGAGTGCGATGCGCGTGGCTGCAACTTTGGGCATACCGTTTCGTACGCTCGATCTTGAACAAGAGTATAAAAAGGGGGTTGTCGATTATATGATCGCCGAGTATGCCGCCGGAAGGATTCCGAATCCTGATGTCTTTTGTAACAAGGTGGTTAAATTTGGAGGATTCTTCAACTATGCGAAAGCGGAGGGTGCCGATCTCATCGCAATGGGACATTACGCTCGTGCTGAAGTAAGAAAGGGGAGCACGCGATTATTGACTGCGGTCGATACAGCGAAGGAGCAGAGCTACTTTCTCTGGAATATGAACAAGGAGGCACTCCAGCATACGCTCTTTCCTATCGGAGATTTGCCGAAGGCCGAGGTACGCAAGCTTGCGGAGAAATTCAATTTACCGAATGCGAATAAGAAAGATAGTCAGGGGATCTGTTTTCTTGGACCCGTGTCGATCGTTGAATTCTTGAAGCATTATGTCGATACAAAGAGGGGTGATGTGCTCGATGAGGAGGGGAAGGTGATCGGTTCGCATGAGGGAGCACTCTTCTATACGATCGGTCAGCGTCACGGATTTACCGTCAATGAAAAAACATCCTCGAGTCGCGCACTCTATGTGATCAAAAAAGAGATGGACGCGAATACGATCACCGTCGGGCCTCGCACCGATGGAAAGACGAGTGCGCTTGCCAATGGCTGTGTGCTCTCAGATCTCAATTTCCTCGCACCGAAGGAGGAGTGGGGAGATGGTGTTCTGGTGATTCGTTATCATGGTGAGCGTATCCCCATAACCAGCATGGAGTTCACCGAAGTCGGGCTTAAGTGTGTCTTTGCGCACCCCGTAGCCGATGTTGCTCCTGGGCAATCGGGTGTGTATTATCGCGGAGATGAATGCTTAGGAGGAGGGATTATCCGTGCTATCATATGATCCATGAATAGTGAACGAAAATGGAATATCATCGTCGGTGTACTTGCGGCATTTCTCATCATTGGTGGAGCTTATCTCATGCTTCCAAAGAGTGTTCGCGAGCATACGCTCGCAGGCGCCGGTACTACGGCGGGAGATCAGTTGCCGCCCGCTGAGGATGTACACTCAGTGAAGGCTGCAGAGTCGCAATTAGCAGATCAGCATAATATCATAAAGACTATGGAACAAGATGGAGTTAAGGTAGAGATCATGAAGGAGGGTGCGGGTGAAGGTGCGAAGGTCGGACAAACCGTCGTCGTACATTACACCGGTATGTTTACCGACGGAAAGGTGTTTGATTCGAGCATTCCGAGGGGTCAGCCATTTCCGGTCACTCTTGGAGCGGGAATGGTGATCCAGGGTTGGGAGAAAGGATTGGTAGGAATGAAGGTGGGCGAGAAACGCCGACTTACTATCCCACCAGAATTGGGCTATGGTGCCGCTGGTGCAGGTGGTATCATACCTCCAAACGCGACACTTATCTTTGATGTCGAACTTCTGAAGATACAGTAAAAATACAGGTGATGGGTTATGGGTCATAGGTCATAGGGAAATACAAAACGCGAGCACTATCGGTGCTCGCGTTTTACTATCACCTATAACCTGTATTGTGTTACAATGACCTTATGATTCCAATCTATATTACGAAGCATGACGGCTCACGAGAGCCATGGGATCCTCGGAAAGTCGAGCGTTCTCTGCGCGCAGCAAAGGCGGATGAGGCGGTCATTAAAGAGGTGATGACGAGACTCGATGGGGAAGTGCGTGAAGGAATGACGACTAAGGAGATCTATCGTCTCGCATTCACAATGCTTCGGAAATTGCATCGACCAACCGCTGCACAATACAGCTTGAAGAATGCGATCATGGATCTCGGCCCATCGGGATTTCCTTTCGAACGCTTTTTCTCGGAGATATTGAGGGCAGAGGGCTATCATACACAAGTCGGCGTGATCGTGAAGGGTGTATGTGTTGAGCATGAAGTCGATGTGATCGCGGAGCGTGATGGTGAGCGTTTCCTTGTTGAGGCGAAATATCACAATGCACAGAATACGAAATCCGATGTGAAGGTGGCGCTCTATGTTCAGGCACGTTTCGAGGACATTCAACGCCAGCTCAAGGAGTCTGCTGCGGGGATAGGGTACTACAATCAAATGTGGCTAGTGACCAATACGAGCTTCACTGCTCAGGCGATACAGTATGGTGCGTGTGTCGGTCTACGTATGACCGGTTGGAATTTTCCTCCTGGCGACACGTTGCAGGACATGATTCAGCGCACACAGACGCATCCGATCACGAGTTTAACGACGCTCACCCGAGCACAGAAGAATGCGCTCATTAGCGATGGTTATGTGCTCTGTCGAGATATTCTCGATCATCCAGAGCTCTTGGAGAAATTGGGAATCGTGAAAGGACGATTGAAGGCAGTAGAGGAAGAGGCTGCACATCTTTGTGGGCGAACGTAGAATCCAAGGCATCCCAAAGGGGATGTTTTGTTTTTTTTGGGTTGTTTTTCACATGTTATAATTTCTTTATGATACCAATAACTGATACAGATCTGATCCTGCGACTTTCCGCAGCGACACTTTTCGGGCTTCTTGTCGGCATAGAGCGTTCTCGGGTGGGTAAGCGTGCAGGCATGCGCACCTATGGTCTTGTTGCACTAGGCGCAGCATTGTTTGTGGTGATCGGCGTCTACGTCGCAAGCCTTTTCCCTGCTAGTTTCGCTGAAAATACACTGCGCGTTACATCCCAGATCGTTGTCGGTATTGGCTTCCTTGGTGCAGGAGTCATCTTCGTCGAACGCGAGGTGCTTACGGGCCTCACGACCGCTGCAGGTATGTGGGTAGTTGCTGCTATCGGAGCGGCATCGGGATTCGGATTGTACACACTCGCTGCATATGTGACTTTTCTCACGTTGTTCATCTTTGAAGGCTTGTGGTATATTGAAAACAGATTCATAAGAAAGGCAAAGTCCTCTGACAAGTCTGAATAGGGAGGTACGACCATGAACAAGAGCCGACACATTCATAAAGCGGTGATCGCTGCGGCGGGTATTGGTTCTCGGATGCTTCCTGCGACCAAGGCGATACCGAAGGAGATGTTGACGATCGTCGATCGTCCCGTCATTCAGCATATCGTCGAGGAGCTCGTTGCTTCAGGTATCACTGATATTCTTTTCGTGACGAGTCCAGGGAAGGAGACGATTGCAGAGCATTTTTCGAGTGCTCCCGAACTTGAGGAGTCACTGTCGGCATCAGGAAAGATCGCACTTCGTGACGCGATACGTGATGTTGCGACGCTTGCGAACTTCTCTTTCATGCTTCAGACGGGCCCTTATGGTAACGGGACGCCTGTGCTCTGTGCAGAATCATTCGTCGGTGATGATCCATTCATCTATGTATGGCCTGATGACCTCGTGCTGTCGAGGGACCCATTCACGAAGAATCTCATTGCGCGCTATGAGGCGACCGGTTGCCCAGTGATCGGTGTCGACGAAGTTCCTTACGAAGAAGTGCATCGTTATGGTGTCGTCGATCTCGATGATGAGACCGGGGCAATCCGGCGTGTCGTCGAGAAGCCTACGCGAGCGGAGGCACCTTCAAATCTGGTGCAATTCGGACGCATGGTCCTCACGCGTCCCATTGTCGATATCTTGAAGGAGACTGAACTCGGGAAAGGGAACGAACTTTGGCTTACCGATGCGATCGCTACACACGTGGCTCGCGGTGAGCGGTTCCTCGCAGAAAGGATTCCTGACGGAAAGTGGTTGACTACGGGTGACCCGCTCAACAACCTCAAGGCGGTCGTTGAGCATGCGCTCGATGACCCGCGAGTTTCCGGCGAGTTCCGGTCATATCTCCTTACGAGACTTCAACATGATTGATATTCTTTTATTTCTGGTGCTGCTTTCAGCCACGGCGCTATGCTCCGCGGCTGAAACGGCATTTTTTAGTTTGAACTCTGGCGAGGTACGCTTGATGGAGCATCGCAAGGAGCCATATGCAAAGACGATCGCGGATCTCAAGGCTAGCCCGAAACGCTTGCTCGTCTCGATTCTCTTTCTTAATACTGCTGGGAACATCACTATCGCAGCTTATGCAACGATGGTCGCGATACGTTATATGGGGGCATTCGGGGCCGGTGTCGCGACTGGTGTTGTGACGATACTTTCGCTCATATTCACCGAAGTGTTTCCAAAGTCATTTGCAATTACCCATAAGCGGGAGGTCTCAAAGTTTCTCGCACCGTTTTTTAGAGTTGCCGTTCCGCTGCTCTATCCGCTTACCTATTTGCTGCTTTCACTTGATCGTCTTGTGATGCGCCGTTTTGGTGGCAATAAAAAGCACATTGTTACCGAAGAGGAGGTGCGTGTCGTTGCTGAACTTGGCCTCGAGCACGGGAGTATCGATAAGCGTGAGCAGATGATGATCGAACGCATATTTCGTTTCGACGACATACCCGTGGGGGATATCATGACCAAACATGATGCCGTTGTTGCTATCGATAGTACTGCGATCATTAAGGAGATAGCGCATTATGTCGCGGATATGGGATATTCGCGTTTTCCGGTATATGAGAAATCAAAGGAACACTTTGTCGGCTACGTGCATGAAAATCGAATACTACGCGCGCTTAATTCTGGTGATCGAGATAAGCCCATACAGGCGATCACGATGCCTGTGTCCCGCATCGATGCGAACATGAAATTGGAACAAGCGTTTTTGTTGATGATACGCGAGCGATCACACTTGTTCTTGGTTCATGAGCACAACAACAAGGATGCAATAGTTGGAATTGTGACATTGGAGGACATGCTTGAGGAGATCGTCGGAGATATTGAAGATGAAACTGACGCCGTTCGATAATCATTTGATGGAGCGCGATCACGAGACGCTTCTCTCGCTTGGCGAGTAGGTATGAGGCCATGATTTCGTGAAATGCAGTTATTTGATGTGGATAAAGTGATATACATAAATGGAAGTGGTGCTATACTTACATATGAAGTATAGTTGTCTTATGTCACGAATCCTGCTTAAACTTTCCGGCGAGGCCCTTTCGGGTGGTAAGAATGGCACCCTTTTCGATCAGGATGTCCTTCATGGCATGGTGGATGCAGTGCGTCAGCTCGTTGCCGATAAACATGAGGTCATGCTCGTCCTTGGCGGCGGTAATCTCTTTCGTGGCGCGGTGCTTTCCACTCAATTAAGCGTAGAGCGAGCAACTGCAGATTATATCGGCATGCTCGCTACGATCCAGAATGCACTTGTGGTTCGAGACTATTTTCACGCACATGACGTAGATACGAGGGTGGCTTCGGCGATAGCAATGCCACAAGTTTGTGAGGCCTATGTTCCAAAGCGCATAGCGCGACATCTCGAAAAGGGCAGAGTGGTCATTTTCGCCGCAGGCCTCGGGGCGCCTTATTTTACTACTGATACGACTGCGGTACAGCGCGCACTTGAGCTTGGTGCTAAGGAGGTCGTCTTCGTGAAGAACGGCGTCAATGGGCTGTATACAGGGGATCCAAAGAGCGATCAGCATGCGACTTTTATAAAAGAAATATCCGCATCTTCGGTAGCGCAGCAGGCACTACGTGCACTCGACCTCTCCGCGGTCGTACTGGCGAGAGATAACGGTCTTTCGCTGCGTATTATTGGTATGAGCGACCTTTCTCGCACTCTTGATCATACTGTAGGTTCGATCATCAAAGCCGAGTGATTATGACTCAGAAGCGTCAAAACAATATAAAGAAGGAAAAGCAAAAGCAGTCCGATGACCAAACGGACCTTCATTCACTTGACGCTTATTCACTCGCAGCTCACCTTCGCAATGGTGCGGTAGGTGTTATTGCGACGGACACACTTTACGGTCTTGTTGGTTCCGCATTCTATCCCGATGTCGTCGCGCGAATATTTCAGCTGAAACGTCGCAATATAAACAAGCCGGTCATCGTGCTTGTGTCGGACGTGGAGCAGATGAAGTACTTCGGAATCGAACTCACGCGAGACGTCTTGCGTGCTTTGCAGACCTACTGGCCCGGCCGCTATTCGATAGTTCTTCCGACGAAAGAGAATGCGAAGTTCGATTATCTCACGAGGGGGACGGGAACCATTGCTTTCCGTATGCCGGATAGGGCAGACCTCTTTGAGCTCATTGATCTCTCTGGTCCGATCGTGGCACCATCTGCAAATATTGAGGGGGAGCCTCCAGCAACCACTATTGAGGAGGCACAGCGCTATTTCGGAGAGGAGATCGATTTTTATGCAGATGCGGGCAAGGTGGAGGGGAAGGCAAGCACCGTCATTACTTTTGAAGGTGATCAGGTTAAATATCTTCGCAATTGACCACGTAGACGCGATATGAGGTTCTCGTGGTTTTTTTTGTTGCTTCTCATATCTATGTGTGCTAAAAGTAGGGAAGAGTAATGGTAGTGGCAAAGGAGGTGGATGATGCCGATCAATCGAAAAATCGTCGATGCATTAGTGGATTTTGAAACTCATCGCAAGGAGCAAAAGCTTCGCGTGGGTAAAATGCGGCAGACTCTTGATGTTATGCGTGCGGAGTTTCTGACAGAGCATCATGCTGCATCTGCGAATTATTGCGCCATGTTACGTGACGAGCTTCGTATCAAGACGATGCGGGTAGAGTCGCTTCTCTTGAAGCTCTCTGACGAATGTCGCACAGACAAAGAGGCGAGGATGACCACATCCGCGCTGCTTGAAATCATGGAGGCGATACATAGTATTGAGTCTACCTTGTGCTGTGAATCAGAGATTCACCTTCGTGCCGCGCGCGAACGCAAGTTGAAGCTGAGATTGCATCGAGCGCAGGAATTATCCTTGGGCTACCAAGCTTTGCTTCAAGATATGCTTGCTCGAGTAACTGCCGACAAGGTGCAGCGTGCGACGATGGAGTTGGTGGCACGTTTGCACGAGGTTGCAATTATCCTCCCTCGGCTCGAGAGGGGGTACTCTCGAAAGCATATCGATGATTACAAGATCGCGCTCAAGAATATCGGAGCATTCATTCGTTTCGTGAAAAAGGCCCATGCACTCTTTTGCCGCGTCTACAAAGAGTGAGGGCGCTTCAAAAGGCACAATGGTGCCTTTTTATATACCCCATGACTTTTTAAGGTATATCTGTGCTTATTTGCTTTTTCATCACTCACCGCTATAATCAAGTCATGTTAGATTCGAATACTATCCGCGCCCGTTTTTTGGACTTTTTCAGAGAAAGGGGTCATGCGATCATTCCTTCCGCATCACTTATACCCGAGAATGACCCTTCGGTACTTTTCAATACTGCAGGTATGCAACCCTTGGTGCCGTATCTTCTCGGAGAGCCACATCCTCAGGGTACACGCCTCGCAGACAGTCAGAAGTGTGTCCGTACTGTCGATATCGATGAGATCGGTGACAACACACACGCGACATTCTTCGAGATGCTCGGAAATTGGTCGCTCGGTGATTATTTCAAGGATGAGATGATCGGATGGAGTTTCGAGTTTTTGACGAGTAAAGAGAAAGGCCTCGCGCTTGATCCCAAGCGCCTCTATGTGACGGTCTTTGGCGGGAATGCTGATGCTCCTCGTGACGACGAAGCACGCGCGCTGTGGCAGAAATATTTTGAAGCAGAGGGGATCAACCCAGATGGGCACATCTTCTACATGACCACGACACCGGCAGGCAAAGAGCCAAACTGGTGGAGTCCTGGTGATAATGGTCCGTGTGGTCCTGATTCGGAAATGTTCTATAACGTTTCTGAGAAGGATCTCGGAGATATGACGCTCGCAGAATTCATGGCTGCTGATGACCGACAGGACATCGTTGAGATATGGAACGATGTGTTCATGGAGTACGAGAAAAAGGACGGCAAGGTCATCGGTAAGCTCGCAAAGCAGAATGTCGACACTGGATCAGGTCTTGAGCGCGTACTCATGGTGGTGCAGGGGAAGAACAATATATTCGATACCGATGTCTTTGTGCCGATCATGGAATACACACGCACGATCACGGATGATGAGCGTAGTGCGCGCATCATCGCAGATCATATGCGCACCGCAGTATTCCTTATCGCCGATGGTGTGCGACCAGGAAGTGCAGATCAGGGTTATGTTCTGCGCAGGCTCATTCGTCGTGCAGTATTGCGTGCGAAGGGGAAGAAACTCGCTCGTCTCGCGATCGCACAGATCGTTGATATCATCGCGGCGAAGTATGCCGGCGTCTATGAGAATATCACTGAGCAGCATGATAAGATCATCAATATCATCGATGATGAGGCGATCAAATTTGAGCATTCCGTCGAGCAGGGCTTGAAGAAATTCGAGCGTCTTGCACCACAGGGTGCTATTTCAGGCAAAGAGGCCTTTGACCTCTATCAGTCTTATGGTTTTCCTGCAGAGATCACACTTGAACTTGCAGGTGAGCGTGGGATAAAGGTGGACATGGAGGGTTATGCAAAAGAACTTGCAGCGCATCAGACGAAGTCACGTGAAGGTTCTGAGCAGAAGTTCAAGGGTGGACTTGCCGATCATGGTGAGATGTCTGTGAAGTATCACACTGCGACACACTTGCTCCACAAGGCACTCCACATAGTGCTCGGAGAGACTGCACTCCAGAAGGGGTCGAACATCACCGCGGAGCGTTTGCGCTTTGACTTTGCACATCCTGCAAAGATGACTCCCGAAGAGATCAAGCGTGTCGAGGATATCGTGAATGACATCATTAAGAAGGATCTTCCAGTTACCTATGAGGATCTTCCGAAGGAAGAGGCAGAGGCGCGTGGCGCACGTGGTCTCTTTGGGGATAAATATGGCGACATCGTGCGCGTGTATGAAATAGGGAAGGGCGATGAGCGTTTCTCTATAGAATTCTGTGGCGGTCCACACGTGGAGCACACCGGAGTCCTTGGGCATTTCAAGATCACGAAGGAAGAAGCTTCGTCGAGTGGTATTCGCCGCATCAAGGCAATACTTGAATAAAAAAACGACCAATGGTCGTTTTTTTATATGAAAACCCGCCACTATTGTGGCGGGGGATTTAGAAGGTCGTTTTGACGCCGATCCCCGTTTGTTCCTGTTCGAGGAGCAGGAAGTCTCGGTAGCGGGTCGACTCCGAATAGGCGAACGCGGAGAAGTGGTCGTTCAGATGGTATCCGATCAACCCCTTCCAGTTGACGTATCGGCGCGTGTCCTGCTGACTTCGGGCCGCGTTTCCGACGGCGAGGCCGACTTTTGCCTCACCGTAGATTTGCGAGCTCTCGAACGTATATTCGAGTGTTGTCAGCGAGACGGGATTCTTCACGAACTCCCGGAAGAGGGAGAGGGTGAGCACGTTCTCGTGGGTGAACGAGAACGCGAGACCGATCGTGCCGCCGAAGTCATTGCGCGGCTGGATGCCGCTCACGTATTCGCTGCTCGCGCGCTGCACGGAGGCGATGATGAACGGTGACCATTGGGTCTGCCCATCATCGTACTTGTAGCCGATGCGCACGCCGTTCGTGCGCAGCTCGGTGTAGGAATACCCCGAAATGCTGAACCCGTACTCATGTACGAGGCCGATCTCGGCGTAGTTCCGCTCGAAGAGTGTCTTCTCGTATTTCGCGGAGAAGCCCTTGTAGGAGATGCTGAAGTTCGATGAGGACTGCGCTTCGGTCGCGGGGCCGTCGATCGTGGTCACCTTGGTCTTGGCACCACTTGTGGTGATGTTGAGGTCGTGGTCATCCGCGTGGAGCAGGGTTGGCACGACGAAAAGCAGAAGCAGAACGAGACGCATGGAACCTCCATGTTGCGAAAGTGCAACTGTAATTATAATACAATATTTTATTGAAATGTCAATACTTTCTACTCCTTTTGGGTATGCCACTTCTTGCTATTTTATGAGCATTATGTTAAAGTAGCCACACTATGAAGACGGATATCCACCCAAAGTACTTCGAGCAGGCAAAGGTAACTTGTGCTTGTGGTGCAGAGTTCACCGTTGGTTCTCCTTCACAGGAGCTCAACATTGAGATCTGTTCGCAGTGCCATCCACTTTTCACCGGCCAGGAGAAGGTGATGGACACCGCAGGCCGCATGGAGAAGTTCAAGGCACGTGTTGCCGCTACCGCAGCAAAGACTGCAGCAAAGAAGACAGCAAAGAAGTAATAAGAAGGGAATAGGGAATAGGGAATAGGGAATAGGGAAATACCCAATACCCGGAACTTATTTTCTGTTCCTTTTTATTTTTCACTCAATTGTGACAGAATAAAGTGATAAGTGCGGTGTGGGCTTACTTCTCACTTCTCACTTCTCACTTCTCACTTCTCACTATGCAAGACTACGACCTCACCCCATTCAAAGACGATTACCGCACGAAGTATCTCGCAGAGGACTTTGAGCGCATGCAGAAGGAGCGCACCGAACTCGATGCGTTGCTTTCTGATCCCGAGATGGCTGATATGGCCCGAGAGGATGCGAGTGCGCTCGATGCTGCGATGTCTGAGCTCTATGAGAGGCTTGTAAAGATACAAAAGGACGCAGAAGCAGAAGAAGAAAAGCCTCGAGAGCTTGTGCTTGAGGTTCGTGCAGGCGTTGGCGGCGAAGAGGCTGCGATCTTCGCGGAGGATCTCGCACTCATGTATCAAGCATTTGCAAAACAGCGCGGATGGCGTTTTGAGGTCGTCGATGAGAGTAGGGCAGAGATGGGCGGATATAAGGAGGCAAGCTTTGAGATCACGGGAAGTGATGCATTCGATCTCCTTCGTTACGAGACGGGTGTGCATCGTGTGCAGCGCATACCAGCAACAGAGAAGCAGGGTAGGGTGCATACTTCAACGGCTTCTGTGCTCGTCTTGCCTATTCGCAAAAAGGCGAAGGTCGTCATCAATCCCGCTGACGTCGAGATGCAGTTCGCACGTGCGGGCGGTGCAGGAGGTCAGAATGTGAATAAGGTTGAGACTGCAGTGCACCTCTTCCATAAGCCGACGGGTATACATGTCCACTGTGCAGTGGAGCGCTCACAGCTCAAGAATCGCGAGAAGGCATTCACGATTCTCGCTGCGAAGGTGGAGCAGCTCGAAGAGGAGAAGAATGCTGCGAAGAATGCAGAGATTCGCTCCGCGGTAGGTACTGGAGATCGTTCGGAAAAGATCCGTACGTATAATGTTCTCCAGGATCGTGTCACTGATCATCGCATTAAGGAATCATGGCATGGAATCGAGTCCATTCTTGCGGGCGATTTCGGCCGTATCGCCGAAACCGTTCGCGATCGTGCTCTTTCGGGAAACCTTGGGAGTGCTGATGATGATGGGGATTGATCTATGAGCAGAAAAAACCAAAACGACATATTTCAAGGTGTCACACTCCAGGATGTCCTGGAGTTTTTGGTGGCACGCTATGGGTGGGAAGAGCTCGCAAAACGTATTCGTATCAACTGTTTCGCGAATGATCCGAGCGTCAAATCAAGCCTTACTTTTCTTCGGAGGACCCCTTGGGCGCGTCAAAAGGTAGAGGATCTTTACGCCTATGCCATCATCAGCGAGAGAAGAAGGGCGAATAGAGCTTGAGATGAGAAGCACTCGCTCTTATGGAGCACCTTAGGCAGAATGACATTCTTCATTTCTGATTTTTTGGTACTCAGATGTAAATGAAAAAAAATTGCATTTAGTTCTTTCTGTCATATAATTGATTTAAATGTCAATTCCAGAAAATAAATACACAATCACTTATGGGGGGTGGTACCAGCGTACGACGTTGCACATGAGCGAGGTCTATAATCTTTTCGCAAACGGATATTCGCACCTTGAACTGTCGAAAGATGAGTTGAAGCGGTTGCAAACCGATCTCGATCTCGTACAGGTGACGAGGGAATCGAGCTCTCTTGAATACGTAAAGGCGATAACATCTACGGGTATCGAGATCCGTTACTATGAGGATGGGCTCTATATTTTGGAGAAAAGTACAGATGATATCGCGGAAACAGAACATGAGCTCAAAGATTATCTCGATCTGAAGTTCAATCCAGCAATATCTTATATTTTCTCTTTGGGCGCTCCGACTCCGAAGGTGTTGGCAAACATCAAGACCATCCATCCTATTGTGGTAAGTACTTATGAGAATAAAATAAAGCAGTTTGCGCCTGACGAGTCCATATTCGGTAAAGTGTATGCAAAGTTCTCGAGCAGTAGTATCACTGTCTTCAAGACTCCGAAATATATCTTCGTTAGCGTGGGAGGTAAAAAGAACGAGTCAATGACCAATCTGATCGAAACGCAGATCTTCTTCAGGGAGTTCAAGGATCAACTCGAAAAGTACCTCGCGATCCATCGCTCTATTTGGGAGGAGATCTCTGAGGTCAAAGAGGCACAGACGGTAAAAGGGAAGGACGTCGAGGGGATTCGTGGGAGGCTTGATGGGTATCAGAAGACCATTAGCCTCATCGAGAATCGTATCAATCAGATGGGTTCATATGTGAATACACGGTCGTCGATCGCAAAACACCTCGATATAGAGAAAGACCTCGTTTCTCTCTTTGAGTACAAGTTTGAGACACTTACGGATACGCTCGCGTATATCAAAGAGATCTGGAAGATGACCAAGGACTACCTGTCTTCAGCGATCGGCAACCTCGTTGAGATCAAGAGTCAGAGTACGAGCAATAATCTCAAGTCACTGCAGACGATCACGAGTATTGGTGTGATCTCAGGTGTTCTTGGTTACCTTTCTGCGAATAAGTTGCCCTCAATCAGCCGCTCGGGAGCGATATATTTCCTTATATTGTTCACGCTGACGTGGGCGATGGATAAATTGCTCAAGAAACAGTCCCAAAACAAGAAATACAGTCTTAAATTCGGGGAACGCGTCTCGAATCTTTAATTGGGTGTCACTCGGAAAAAGCGCTCATTCGAGCGCTTTTTCGTCTTTGGCTGTTGGTCAAAAAATGTTGCAAAGTCTGGATAAATGTGTTAGTCTTACTCCATTATCAAAAAAACAATAGAGGAAAGAATATGTCAGAAAATACCGTAATTGATGCTTTGTTTAATGCCGGTGCGCACATTGGATATGGGCGCCCTCGCCGCCATGCCTCTGTGCGCTCACAATTGTTTGGCGCAAAGAATGGCGTAGACATCATCGATCTTACAAAGACCGCAAAGCAGCTCGAAGCTGCGAGCGCAGCCGTTCGTGAACTCGGAAAGCAGGGCAAGACCGTGCTCTTCGTAGGTGCAAAGAAGGAGATCGCAGATCTCGTTGTCGATGCAGCAACGATCGTCTCGATGCCATACGTCGCAAGCCGTTGGCTCGGAGGTACGCTTACGAATTTCGTAGAGATCAAGAAGCGTATCGCACGCATGAAGAATCTCACTGAGCAGTTTGCTAAGGGTGATCTCGTGCAAAAGTATACGAAGAAAGAGCGACTCATGCTTGAGCGCGAGCTTACTCGCCTGAAAGCAGACTTCGGTGGCATCGCAGCACTCGAGTCTCTTCCTGCAGCTGTTGTCGTCGTTGACGCACGTGCAGAGGAGATCGCTGTCACTGAGGCGATAAAGCTTCGCATCCCAGTGATCGCACTCGCGAACACAGATAACGATATCTCAAAGATCGCATTCCCAGTGCTTGCAAATGATTCAGCACGTGAGAGCGTGAAGTATTTCCTTGATACTGTAGCCACATCGTTGAAGGCTGGTATCGCCCAGAAGTAGTTTTTAGCGTTATTTCGGGCGATCTTTACCGTGCTTCGGCATGCGACTCGTTCACCGTACAACCCGTACGGCTCACTAGAGTTCGCACACCTCCGGCACGGCAAATCTCATCCCGAAATCCTCGCTAAAAAAGAGTTGCAAAGAGTAACTCCAAAAAATTAGATCTTCGGTGAAAATGGCGTTGCCGTTTTTGCCATTAAATTAAATTTCTATGGAAATCAGCATGGACATGGTGAAGCAGTTGCGTGACGAGACGAATGTCGCGATCATGCAGTGCAAGAAGGCACTTGAGGACGCGGGCGGTGATATGGAGAAGGCACGCATCGCACTTCGCAAGAAGTCTGCGGAGATCGCTACGAAGAAGGCGGACCGTACGCTTGGTTCAGGTGTCGTCGCAGCATATATTCACGGCAATTCCACCGTCGGTGCGATGGTAGAGCTCAATTGTGAGACGGATTTCGTCGCGAAGAACGAGGATTTCAAGCAGCTCGCATATGATATTGCTATGCATGTCGCAGCAGTCGCTCCGAAGTACCGCGTTGAGGAAGATATCCAGGAGGTAGAGCGCGCAAAGGCTATCGAATTCTTCAAGGAGGAGGTAGATAAGCAGATGGCAGGGAAGCCAGAGGAGATCAAGCAGAAGGCTCTCGATGGAAAGATCTCAGCATACTTTGCAGAGCAGGTGCTTATGAAGCAGCCTTATGTAAAAAATCCGGACATTACGATCGCGCAGCTCATCGAGGGTGCAGTACAGAAGTTCGGAGAAAAGACTGAGCTCGCACGTTTTTCTCGCTTCGTCGTTGGCAAGTAACTGAATGGTCTTTTTGGTGCATCTTACCATGCTTCAACTCACGACTCGCTCAATGGGCACCGAGCCCATCTCGCTAGCGTTCGTGAGTCTCTAGCATGGCAACCTGCGTCCAAAAATCCTCATTCTTAGTGTGTTGCACATCTAAGAGGGGAAAAAAATATGACATCTCTCATCACAATTTGGGTCGTCGGCTTGCTCCTTGTGCTCAGCACTCTCGTTGCGGCGCTTTTCGGAGTACGCTCGTCACGCGTGTCATCTTCGCGTGGAATTCCTGCATCTTGGTGGGATCTCTATATCTTGACCTATCAGGATATCATCCACGCGCTTGTAGACCTGTGGCATGATTTCATGCCTTATGTCCATAACGCAACGACGCATGTCCTCGCTCGAATGCTCGCTATGCGAGATAGGACGTATGCGCGACTCTTCGGTTATCCGGCGGTTCCGCATGGTGGTGCAGTGTCGTTTTTCCTCAAGCGTATCGTAGAGCACAAAGAGGAATTTCGTCAGAAGGTTGCACACCGTCGAGCAGTCCATGAACCACTCGTCGAGAAGAAGCAAAGGGCATCTTTTGCGGAATTACGCCCCGATCACAAGATCGAGGATGGATCGACAATGTAATCATTTTCGGTTATATTGTACGGGCAATCGAATGATTGCTCGTACACCTGCCACCTTAGCTCAGTTGGTAGAGCAACGGTTTTGTAAACCGTAGGTCGTCAGTTCAAGCCTGACAGGTGGCTCCAAAAACATAAAACCCCCGCAAGGGGGTTTTTGTTTTTGGGCCACCTGTCAGGCTTGAATGGAAGGGGGTCGGGGAAGGGGTACCTTCCCCGTCTAGGAGAGCAGGAATCCTTTTGCCGCAAAAGGATTCCGTCGAGCACTGTGGGTGAGCTCTCGCTCATGGGCCCTATTCTTATGGGAGCGAGAGCGCAAGACCTTTTGAGAACTTTTGTGAGTCTTCGAAACAAAAGATCCAAAAGGTGTACAGCTCCTGTAAGGAGATCGAGGAGCAGGGCCGTGCGGGGCCCCTCTGGGGTGCGCGGCATCGCGACATGAAAGCCTACAGGTGGCTCCACACCCCCCCAGGTGCGCGAGCCGAGTTTTGTTCAAGTCCTGCAGGTGGCTCATCTCGGAATGCGACACCTTATCTCACCTAATAACAAAAAGCACCCCTTAGGGTGCTGCATTTCACACCGCCGCAATGGCGGTTTCCTCGAGGAGTTCGACGTCGGCCTTTTTCTTGAGGATCTCCTTGATCTTCGATCGGAGCTCAAGGCCATGTGTCTTGAACGCATCGATCGTGATGAGGCTCGCGGTCTCACTGAAATCACGGCTCGTGATATGGAGAAGCTCAGCCGCCTCTTCGAATTCGAAAGGGGAGAGCGGCCTTACGAGCAGTGTTCCCACGGTCAGCTTGAGCAGCTTGTAGTCTCGGAACCTGCGCGCGACGAGGACGATCCTCTCCTTGATCTCCATATTCGCATGTTTTCCACACGAAAGGAGAAGCATGAAGAAGTCCTTGGATTGTGCCTGCATGATCCAGCCGGATTGGAACTCCGGGAGCTCAAGGAGGCAGTGCTCTGCGAATCGTTCGAAGGCCCAGTCGGGCGCCTCCATGATCTCGAGCTTTCGCATGGTGTGCTGAGCGAGGGCGAGTCCGATCCTCGGACTCATCTCGAGAATCGACTTCATGTCGAAGTCGAGGTGTGTGCGTAGCGGCATAAGGCCGCTTCTATTGGCGCGAAGAGAGCTTCCCATGTATGGGCTCCTTGTGGTGGTTAAAGAACTATCTCGGGAGGGATACCATAACATGAGACATAAAACTTTGCAAGAAAAAACCGCACGATCGTGCGGCAAGGACATGTCATGGAAGTTCGTTCCATTCTTGGTATCGAGTAGCGAGAGCGTCCTCGATCGTTTTAGCGAATGCTTCACCGTGTGCGATTTCAGCATCGCGAATCATTCCGAGCGCGTGCTCATCCATCGTTTCGCTCGACACGCTGAAATGGACGGTCATTGCAAGGAATTCCTGCTTCGTCATCACGGTATTACGCAAATCAGAGATGACCTCTTTAAGAAGACGATACATCCCGAAGTAGCCTGCGATAGTGATCAGCTTCTCGCGCGTTTTCGTGGTGGCGTGCCTCCCGAACCGGACTGCGACCTTGAGTACGCTTCGGTCATGCATGATGAAGTAGTGGCGCTTCTGCATTTCCGGTCTCTTCATCAGGCTGTTCTTGAGTGCGAGCTCGAAGTAACGTCTTGGTGCTCGTATCTTTTCGAGGCGAGCGAGGAGGTGTTCCGCGATGCGACACGCTTCGTCGCTATTCTTCGCAGCGAGTATTGCCTCGTTGTCGAAACTGACGATCGAGTCGAGGGAGACTTTGACAATGCGGCGCGGGGAAGGGGTGCTGATCATGGGTCCTTTCTGGTGAACTTTCTCTACAGTCAGGCTAGCATGGTAAGTCTTGCACATCAAGGAAACGTTGAAAAAATGCCATTTTACGCATGTTTCTCCGTGTGCTATGATGAATTCACTATGTATTCACGAGAGCAAATTGGCCTTGACGCAACGCTCCCTGGAAAGGGGGGAGAGCGCGGGCATATGCATCCTGTCTCGATCATGATGCGCGACATCAACAGCATATTCGGCTCTATGGGCTTCAGTATCGCAGATGGCCCAGAGATCGAGACCGAACACTACAACTTTGATGCGCTCAATATTCCGAAAGATCACCCCGCACGTGATATGTGGGATACGTTCTGGTTGAAAGATACTCGCGGACTCGAGCGTCTTCTTTTGCGTACGCATACATCACCGGTCCAGATACGTCATATGGAGAAGCAGGGTGCGCCGATCCGCATCATTGCACCGGGTAAGGTGTTTCGCTATGAAGCAACAGATGCCACCCACGAGGCGCAATTCCATCAGTTCGAAGGTCTCATGATCGGTAAAGATGTTTCGCTTGCGAACTTGAAAGGTATGCTCGAACTCTTTTTTGCACGCCTCTTCGGACGACCGATGATGGTGCGTTTTCGCCCATCATATTTCCCATTCACCGAGCCATCAGTTGAAATCGACATCGGCTGGACAGATGATAAGGGAAAGGTGGAAAAGTGGATCGAAGTGATGGGTGCGGGTATGGTGCATCCTGACGTGCTTCGCGCTGGCGGTATTGATCCGAATAAGTACCAGGGCTTTGCTTTCGGTGGCGGTGTCGATCGTTTCGTCATGTTGAAGTGGGGAATTCCCGACATTCGCACACTTTACAATGGCGACCTTCGCCTCGTGGATCAGTTCGATACAATATAGTGAGAAGTAAGAAGTGAGAAGTGGGAAGGAAATTCTCACAACTACTTCACTCTCAAAAGCAATATTATGAATGGTTATAAAGATTTGATCGTGTGGCAGAAGTCCATGAATATGGTTGTGCTTGTGTATAAACTGACAAGTACATTTCCAAAAAATGAGCAATATGCTTTGAGTTCTCAAATTCAGAGAGCTGCGATTTCAGCGCCATCAAATATTGCAGAAGGCTATAGGCGAAATACTCAAAAAGATAGACAGAGATTTTATTCGATTGCGCTTGGGTCGGTGGCTGAAGTTGAAACTCAGCTCGAGATTGCCCATCGCCTAGGCTATGTTGAGAATATTTCAGAACTAGAATCCCTTCTTGGCGAGCTCGCCAAAATGCTTTATTCGCTTTGTGGAACTTATCCGAATGAGTAAGAAAGATAGGTATTTCAACCTTCTTACTTCTTACTTCTTACTTCTTACTTATGCTTATCTCTCGAAAATTACTCCAAACATATTTCGATAAGCCGCTTCCAAAGGCGGACATCATTGCGGCGAAGCTTACGGCGCATAGTTTTGAAATTGAAGGGATCGAAGCGAAAAAGGGCGATACGCTCATTGATGTGAAAGTGCTTCCCAACCGTGCACATGATTGTCTTTCACATCGGGGTGTGGCGAAGGAGGTTTCCGCTGTGCTAAATATCCCGCTTAAGAAGACTCCTGCCGTAAAGCTCCAAAAGGGTAGCGCAAAAGCTCATAAGATCGATGTACAAATTGCAGACAAACGAGCTGTACGCTATGCTGCACTCGTTCTCGATAATATCTCTGTAGGTCCTTCACCAAAATGGTTAAAGGATGCTTTGGAGACACTTGGGGCGCGCTCGATCAATAATGTCGTTGACGCGACCAATTATGTGCTTTACATGATGGGGCAACCGCTGCACGCATTTGACTATGCGAAGATCTCCGGAAAGAAGATCGTCGTCCGCGCATCAAAGGAGGGCGAGCAGATCACAACGCTTGACGGGAAGCAGATAGCTCTCGATGTTGGCACGCTTGTCATTGCAGATAAGCAGTCACCGCTTGCGGTCGCAGGTGTGAAAGGGGGAACGATAGCAGAGGTCAATAAAGATACAAAGACTATAGTCCTTGAGTCTGCAAACTTCGATGGTGCGACGGTGCGTAAAGCTGCGCAGCGCTACAACCTCCGCACCGATGCAGCGAAGCGCTTTGAGCAGGGCATGACGCCATATTACGTCGATGAGGCGCTCGCTATGGTTGCAGGTATCATCATCGACATCGCAGGAGGTAAAGAAGTCATTCCTGGTATTCCTGTGATAAAAGGGGCTGCGCTTCCAAAGCAGCGTACGGTCTCGGTTTCACTCGCACAGATCGAACGTATCGTCGGTGCACATTATGATGCTGCAGAGGTATCTCGTATCTGGAAGCGTCTCGGATTCTCTTCGAAGGTGAAGGGCAAGGGGGAGGACAGTGTTTGGACGATCGTTGTTCCGCATGAGCGTTTGGATATCACAATCAAGGAAGATCTCGCCGAGGAAGTCTGTCGTCTTGTCGGTCTTGAAGGACTTGTTGGTACACTTCCTTTGGAGCCACTTATTGCTCCTACGCAGAATCTTTTTTGGACACTTCGTGATAAAGCTCGCGAGGTCATGCTCGCTTCAGGATTTTCTGAGGTGTATACTTATTCGTTCAACAATCTCGGGGAAGTGGAGCTCCGCAATCCGATGGCCTCGGATCGCAAGGCTCTCCGCAATAATCTATCGCATGGACTTCGTGAATCGTTGGCAGAGAATTTAAAATACAAGGATGTAGTACGCATCTTTGAATTTGGATCGGTCTTTGGCAAGAACGATGGAAAGGTTTCCGAGAATCGTTCATTCGCGGCCGCTATCGGATTCCAAAAGCGCAAGCAAGCAGAAGTGAAGAATGATTTCGTGCAACTTAAAGGTGTACTCGACGCGCTCGCAAGAGCATGTGGCCTCAAGGGGTTCACGTATAAGGAATGCGGCGGTGATGTTGCAGCAGAGATCTACGTAGGCAAAACTTTGATCGGTGTGCTCCACGTGCAGGGTTTTGAGATCGACTTTGATGTACTAGTGCAGCTTGTCTCCAAAGAGGAGCAGTATCGCTATGTGGCTCCAAGCAAGTATCCAAAGGTAGTGCGCGATGTTGCCCTCTGGGTTCCGATGGAGATTCGTGTCGGAGCTATCGATGAGATCATTCGCTCTGTTATGGGGCCGCTTGTCATCGATCTTGCACTCTTTGATGTTTTCGAGAAACCTGAGGAGGGGAAGAAGAGCTTTGCATTTCGTATGACGCTGCAAAGTAATGAGAGAACACTTTCTGATGATGAGGCGAATACCGTAGCTGAGAAGGTGGTCGCAGCGCTTCGCGCAGCAGATGCTCGATTTGATGTGCGTTCGTAGTAAGTGAAAAACCAGCCCTTGGCTGGTTTTGTCATTCAGCGAGCATAAACTCGCCAGTGAAGCGTTCGCTTCCCGTGTCCCGCTGTGCATCGAAGTGGAGATACGGCTTCTTGTTTTTTTCCATGACGATCACTTGTCGCACGATTGGGAATGAACGGTTGTGTATGTAGACGAAGCGATTTGACACCTCGATGTGTGTCGCACCAGTCTTGTCATCAACAAGCACTCCGGTGATCGTCCCTTCGATCAATATTTTGGGAATCTCTTTGGGCATCTGCCCTGGAACATTGTGCAGGAGGGCGACGAACAGGAATTTCCTGCCGACCCAGCCGGTGGCATTCTCTGGTCGCATATGACCTCCATTACTCCTTTTCTTACTCTATGTGGAATATCCAGTCACGTCAAGTTCCTTCTGCAAAGTACCTTGGCATTTTGTGGCTCATTATGGCCGTAAAATCGTCATTGTTGTCCCCATTTTCGCATTGAAGGATGGGGTGAAAAATGCTAAAATACATATATATTCTATAAACGCGTGGAGATTCTCCCGGAACTATTTTATGGCAAAATCAAAGGAAGAAAAGCAGTATGGTGCAGAGCAGATTCAGGTCCTCGAAGGCCTCGATCCTGTGCGTAAGCGACCGGGTATGTATATCGGTTCAACGGGAGTAGAAGGATTGCACCATCTTGTATGGGAGATCTTCGACAACTCTCGCGATGAGGCAATGAATGGTCATTGTAACCGTATTGAAGTCGCGCTTCTTCCAAATAATCAGATCCGAGTGACGGACAACGGTCGCGGAATCCCAACGGGCATACACCCTAAGACAAAAGTTTCTGCGCTGGAGACCGTCATGACGACATTGCATGCCGGAGGTAAGTTCGGTGGAGAAGGATCGGGCTACATGGCTTCCGGTGGTCTTCATGGTGTGGGTGCCTCTGTGGTGAACGCACTCAGTCAGTATACGAAAGCGACTGTACACCAGAATGGTGGCATTCACATGCAGGAGTATGTTCGCGGAAAGCGAAAGGCCGCGGTAAAGCAGATCGGAAAGAGTAATGAGCATGGTACTATCGTGCTCTTTGATGCAGACCCAGAGATATTCAGCGAGATCGCATACAGCCCGAAGGTCATCATCGATCGCCTCCGTCAGCAGGCGTATCTCGTGAAAGCAGTCGAAGTCATCATTCTTGATTACACGAAGTATGAGGGCAAGATCGAGGAGGAGAAACACTTCTTCCTGCGCGACGCAAAGCACAATGTGCCGAGTACGACATTCTATTTTGAGGGTGGCTTGGTCTCTCTCGTGAAGTTTTATAATAAGCACCAGACGCCGATCCACAAGAATATATTTTATGTCGGCCGCGAGGAGAATAAGGTCTTTGTCGAAGTCGCCTTGCAATACGTCGACGATATGGCAACACGTGGTGAGAGTGGTTTCGCAAATAACATCTATACGCCAGGTGGTGGTATGCATATCACCGGATTCCGTACCGCACTTACT
This sequence comes from bacterium, assembly GCA_021851895.1. Taxonomy (GTDB): domain Bacteria; phylum Patescibacteriota; class Minisyncoccia; order Phycocordibacterales; family UBA6899; genus JAJZQJ01. The sequence goes on along the minus strand of JAJZQJ010000005.1, from coordinate 65,594 downwards.
TCAACGCTCAACAAGTACGCAAAGGAAAACAAGCTCGTCAAAGAGGGTGATGATTCATTTTCAGGCGATGACGTTCGTGAGGGCCTCGCAGTCGTTGTCTCTGTGAAGATGCTCGAAATTCAATTCGAGGGTCAGACGAAAGATAAGCTTGGATCAGTTGAGGCGCGTGGTGCGACCGAAAAGGTCTTTGGCGACGCATTCTCTACGTTCCTCGAGGAGCATCCTGATGATGCGAAAGCGATCATTGGTAAGGTTGTGCTCGCACAGCGCGCACGACGTGCTGCAAAGGCCGCAAAGGACTCTGTGCTTAGAAAGGGTGCACTCGATGGTTTTGCACTCCCAGGTAAGCTCGCTGACTGCCAATCCCGCTCCGCAGAGGAGTCGGAGCTCTTCATCGTTGAGGGTGATTCCGCAGGTGGTTCAAGTAAGCAGGGACGTGATCGACGTACACAAGCGATCCTTCCACTGAAGGGAAAGATCTTGAATGTTGAAAGAGCACGCCTCGATAAGATGCTCTCATCAGATGAGGTGCGCGCACTTGTCATTGCGATGGGTACCGCGATAGGGGATACATTCGATATTTCAAAATTGCGTTACCATAAGATCATTATCGCAACAGATGCTGATGTTGATGGTGAGCACATCCGTACGCTTCTCCTCACGCTCTTTTTCCGTCATTTCCGCCCCGTTATCGAGGCAGGGCACATCTATATCGCGCAGCCGCCTCTCTATAAGATCAAGAAAGGGAAGGAGATCAAATATTTTTACAGTGATGAGCAGAAATTCAAATATCTCGAATCACTTGGTGTAGTCCAAGAGCCTGAGCCAGAGATAGAAGAGACTGATGTCGTCGCCGAAGAGACAGAAGAGGCTGAAGAGGAGGAGGTGAAGGGCAAGGCTCCAAAGATTCACGTGCAACGTTATAAAGGTCTCGGAGAGATGAATCCAGAGGAGCTCTGGGAGACGACGATGGATCCCAAACACCGTGTGCTGAAGCAGGTGACAATCGATGATGCAGTCGATGCAGACAAGGTCTTCGACTTGCTCATGGGGAGTGAGGTCGGTCCACGCAAATCATTCATTCAGTCGAATGCGAAGTACGCAAATATCGATGCATAAAAACAACTGACAAGGTCAGTTGTTTTTTTTGTTGAATTTCCATACATGTTTCTTGAAAATTGCAAGCATATGGGGGTGTAATCAGTGCTTGTATAGTTGAACGTTTTTGCCTCGCACGGGTATCTCAATGAGTGGTGAGGAATTTTTCATGACACTCATTTGTAAGCTCGTCAATATCACACTAAGTATACTATATAAATATATATATTTGTTTGTTGAGCCATCAAATATGTTAGTACCAATGACAAGGTGTTCTGGTGAAAAACTGTGGATAACTTTTGCAGTTGTAATTGAATAACATGTGGATAAAAACCAAAAAAGCGCTCTGTTCCGCGGTAAAATATAGTTAAGACGTTTGCAGGAGTTATCCACACCCATATGCAATCGTCCTTATGGTGATCATTGATGGGTGGCTGCCCATCGTGGTCCGTAATGATGAAATACGAACCGGAAAACAGTATTGTTCACTTGCCGCGTAGTGGTATAAAACCGCCACCAACAAGGCTTGTGCAGCACACCTCCTCCCCGAAGACGGGTGGGGCTATTCTGCTTTCCCAAAGAAAAGCGTCTGTAACTGCAGTAACAGGTGGGGGGACAAACCTTTCGCGTGATGCAAAATCCGCTGATTTGACCGTTCGAAGTTTTTCTGTTACGCGCGCGCGTGCGCACGCGCAGGCGCGCGCGAGCGCGCACGCATACGCGCACGCGCGAAAAGATGAAGGCGCTCTGCGAAGAGTTATCGACGCAGCTCTCTCGGGTAGTGATGTTCGTGTTGCAGCAGTCAAACCCGCATCTCCTCTTGCGCGTTTCTTCGCATGGTTACTCATACCTGCAATGCTCATTGCTCCGCTCGCTCCTGCATACGCAGATGAGGCGCCACTTGCTGATCGTGTCGCAAGTGATGTCGCAGCGATCGTTGGATCCAGTGATGCACCGAGCACTTCCGTTGCAGACAACACTCAGCCAGCTTCTGCACCAGAATCTGACGTAAGTTCGAATGTTGCTGCCGTTGCGGCTCCTTCTGTGTCCTCTGACGTAAGTCAATCAGCTGCGCCATCTTCTGCTGATGCAGCGGCAGCGCAAGATACTCAAACCGTTAATGCTGCAGATTCTCCAACATCGCAAGATGTCCAGACTGCACCGACTGCAGACGCAAATGCTGGTGCTCCGCAGTCGGTAGCGCAGGGTGGTGGCAACGACGTTGCAGCGATTACGCAATCCGATCCGACACCTGCACCAGTAGCGAGCTCGGCAACCGATTCGCTTCCGGTCGTAGATTCTGGAAGTACAACAGACAAGCTCGCTTCGGATACGCCAACCACAGAGACCCCCGCTTCTTCGAGTGACGCTTCGGGTACAACCCAGGAAGTCGCTGATCCAGCGCCGGTTACTCAACCTGTCTCATCGGGTGGCGGTGCGGCACTGTCGGATACCTCATCATCAGATTCTTCGACCTCATCGTCAGAGGGCGCTATCGAGACGCCACCTCCTGTGATCATCGACACCGCATCGTCAAGTACTGCATCTACGACGATCGTCGTTGATGAGACCATGCAAACAGAGACTGTTGCATCAACAACAGCCGACGGGGAGACGCCGATCCTCGATGTCGCACCTGATGAGGTCATCGGTAACATCGATGCGATTCGTGCGCGGTTGCGCAACGAGATGCGCGGTGAGTTACGTAATGAAGTACGTGATGAGGTGAAACAAGAGGTGCGTAGGGAAGTGGAGCAAGAGGTCTATCGGGGTTGTAAGAATCTCGATGGAACGGGTTATTACTGTATCCCTGATGCACAGTCGTTCGGTTCGCCAGTGATCGCGAACGAGCGCTCGATTTCCGTGGTTGTCCAGCCGGATCCGTCGACGGGAAATAAACAGATTTTCCTTGTGCGTGGCGCAAGCACCATACAGCTTACGCATGGAACGGATGACAACGTTTTCCCTGTTCTTGATCCATCTGGCGATACGCTCGTATGGCAATCAATGCAGAATGGTAAGTGGCAAATCGCATATGCGCACGTGAATGATGTTGGAGTACCAAAGGTGAAGTATCTCACTAGCGGAGATAATAATTTCAATCCCAAAGTGTACGGCGGAAGAATCGCATGGCAAGCATGGGTAGATGGAAATTGGGAAATATTCACTGCTGCTCCATCTCCAGAGAAAATACCTGATGATGCGTTGTCTGCTGATCATCGTGCAGTAGGAGTGAACGGTGACTGGTTGGTGAAGCGCATTACTGCGAATAACGCACCGGATATGTTCCCGAATGTCTCTGGTGATACGATCACGTGGCAGGCGATCGAAGATGGTGTGTGGCAGGTCTTCGCATACGACATCACAACAGGTGTCGCTCATCGCGTTTCGAAACCAGGAGTGAAGAGCGAATCTCCAAGAGTTGCACTCGTGTGGAATGAAGAGGATGCCAATGGGCAAATGCGTATGGTGGGCAGTAGCGTCGATGGTGCACAAACCTTCGACCTCACTGCACTTGCGCGTAGACTCGTTGACAATACACGTAACCAACCAAAGACGCCGGTATCGAACACTGAGATCGTCGTCGCAACTCCGCCCGTCATACGCACTGAGTCTGACGCAACTTCGACCCCTGTAGTTAATTAAAAAAATGACCATAAACAACGCGAGAACTTTTTCTATGAAAATACTCACGACGACACTTCTCGTCGCGTTGTTTTTGGTCAGCATGGGTGGCGTCGATGCTTTCTTCCTCATGCTTGGAACGTTTGGTGTCCGTCATGCAGAGGCTTCTGCGACGGCATTCGGCAAAGAATTGCGTACGGCGGAATTCGTGCTCGGCGGTGGGTCGGACAATACCGTGCGTGCGAGTGGGGTAATGGCTTATGCGGGCGCGACTGCATGGTCGACGACAAAGCCGACGCTTACAACAGGTGGCGACGTGGTCACCTTGCTTGGGACTGGCGTCCATGTGCTCAGCGCACAGCTTGATGTCTCGTATGAGTATCCATATACCGCAGCTGCCTCAGTTACAGAGAATAGGATTTTCATGGATGTCGAAGGTTCGGGCACTCAGGGTACTGATGTGCCCGTGAACGGTGCAAATGGTACTATCCCTCTTGCGATCATGGCGGGCGGTACGGGTTACTTGAGGACGGTGAATGACGTCACGAGTTTCTTTGCTACGCAATCAGACTCCGCCTTCAATTCGGGTGTTCATGTGCTTGTTGGAGTTGCTCCAACATTGAGCGCGGGAAACAGGGCGTTGACTACTGCAAAATTGTCGATCACCTATGAGGTGGATATCGATCGAACCTTGCCGTATCTCGTGAAGTCTGTGCATCTTCCACTCGCATCAACTGGAGTTGCAGGAAATACTGGTACGCGTACAACGGTTTGTGCTGCTGGTGCAACATGTCCTTTCACCTTCGACACGAATGTTATCCGCGATCTTTCGGCGGATGCGAACATCCTCGATGCACACATCGAGTTCTATGCATATCACGCAGGCACGGTGAATTCAACATTTCGCCTCCAGTTCTCTGGGGGAACCGCTTCTCCACTTTATGCATGGAACGAAGCGGTCGCCGATACACATGAGACTCGCGTGCTTTGGGGTGCGCTACCTATCGGTGGTTCTGACCTTCGCGCGAACACGCTACATACACTGAATCTTGTGAACACCGCTGGAGGTGCGGCACTTTATGCAACTGGTGGTGAGGTGGTGATCACGTATAAATTCAACCCAACAGCAACGACGCAAACAGAGACGATAAGATATTTTTCTGATCAAGAGACCGCATCTCCTGCAGCTGGTGCGAGTGTTCCAATCTCAACGACGAATATCGCCATAGCGAACGATGCTCCTGTCGTTGAGAAGGCTTGGTATCGTATGAGCCTTGCTCCGGTGTTTACTGCAGCGACGAATTTGACGGTGACCCATAGTGTGAACGGTACAAGTGGTACAAGTCAGGTCTACCAATTTCCTGCTCCGTCGACCGCGCGACGTTCAGCGAATTCACCGGTCGTCATTCACAGTTTGACTCCAGAGAGTCTCTCGTTTTCAGCATCGACTCCTGTTGGGGGAACATTCGCATTCAGTGGGGCAGGGGGATCTCCTGTCGCTATTGAGGTGGTAACGACGTTCTCCTGGACCTATTCTCCGACGAGCGCACAGACGAAGACCGCGACATATGCCGCCTCTTTGCCTGCGGTTGGTCGAAATGTGGGTACGGTGGATAAGGTGCGCCATGCGATACTCTTTCTCCCTGAGCGTGCGCAAAAAACATTTGAAGATGGTTTTCTTGAAGTGCATTTCGGTCATTCGAACACTGCAGCGATCACCATCTCTTCTGGAGTACACATCGGCTTCGGCACATCGACGACAGCAAATGCACTTTCGATCGCGGAAGTTGGTGGTACGGGCGGTACGTATCCATTCGCGGAACGTTTCTATGCAAGATTTACGCCGAGCGATATCGGTGCGACATCCGATCTTTCGGGTGAACGTTATCCATTTGCGATCGAAGAGAGTGTCGATGTGTCCGCGAACTATACGTATTTCGCGAATGTCGTTGTGCTCACCTATTCGGCCGCCGCGCCTGTCGCATTCGTGCCAAAACCAAAGCAAATGCGTACTGCGGAGTTCATGCTCGGCGGCGGAACCTATCAAGCGACTGCAGCGAGTGGAGTGTATTCGTACGCTGGCGCAACTTGGGGGACAGCGAAGCCGGCAGGCATGCTCGTGAAATTGCTCGGTGATGATGCAAAGGTCGTTAATGCATATGTCGACCTCTCATTTTCTTCGACAAATGTCGTTGCACTTACGGGCCTCACCGTGACTGGTGATATCACTGGTTCACTCTCTGGTGACGCTCAAGGCATTCAACTTTACGTTGCGCCGATGAATCAGATCGCCGGTGGTGGAAGTACGGTCACGAACTATTATCACTCGCAAATCGATGCAACACGTTTGTTCATCGGTCAGTCGAGTGCGGCGCTCAATAATGGTGTGAACGTGGGTGTCGCTCTTTCCTCGACAGGTCCAACACGTGCACTCACAACCGCGAAATTGGTTGTTACGTATGAGACCTCATATTCTTTGAATCCGATGGTTGGAGTCAAGACGGTGCGGTTTCCGCTCGATTCTACGGTCGCAGGTGACTCAGGATCGATCACTTCGGTTTGTGCGGTGAAGGGTTGTGATTTTAATTACAACGCGACGATTGCGGATCTTTTGAATAACGACACTGCGAATATTCTTGATGTGCATGCAGAGATCACGACGCTCGCAAATTCCGCGGGAAGTGCGAACCAGCGTGCATATACGGTCACCGTAGGTCATACTGCAGGTTCGAGTGTGACATTTAGTCCAACGGAAACCTCATTGGATTCTACTGGTCTTCGGTTGTTCTGGGGTATGCCCATTGGGGTGAATGATTTTCAGATCAATACGCCGAATACTATCGCAGTATCATCGAGCAACAACAAAGTCATTTTGGCGCAGACGGGTGGAGAGATCGTCGTAACCTACGCGTATTCAAGTCGTTCGAATCAGCAATCGGAGACGTTGTCCTATCCGCTCGGACAGCTCGCGACCGCGCCTACTGTTGGAGTTGCAACAACTATTGGTACATTTACACCAATACTTCCTATGCAGTCAGCGCAAGTACAGAATATGTGGTTGCGTGTGCGCTACTCACCGCATAGTTCGCTTTCGGCACAAATTGGAGGAACCGTAGGGGCATCAAGTTTGAGTCAAACATACACGACAGGAACGATGACCAATCGTGGTGGAGGAGAGACGTATATCATCCATGATCTCTCTTCGCTTGTTGGATCTTACGCGACCTCAGGGACTGCGATCAGCGCGAACATCAATTTCGTCACGGCTTCGGTCCCTGCAACCGCAGAATTACTTATCACGTACGTTTGGGATGGAAGTCATGGGGGTACACAAGCGAGAAGTCTCTCGTATGTGGCACCACAGCAATATGCTCCGAGTACGGCGATAGCGACAACAACATATCCGTTTTCGATCGATCTCGCTCGTGATGTCGATACGACTTTTCGTGCCGCAGAACTTGAGACGTATATCGCACACGGTGCGGCAACAACGATCACAAGAGGTGCATTTATTTCTGCAGTGGGCGGTGCGGGGACCGTAACTACCGAGGCGGGTCCTGCGACTTCGTATCCATACAATACAACCATGTTGCAGCCTGTGCTCGCGACTGATCTTTGGGGGAGTGGGACGATGCCAAGCAGTACGATCTCGATGCTTGTGCGTAATGCAAAGTCGACCGCGGTCGATTATACCAATTTCAGTAATGTGTTTACGATCACTTACGAAGAGCATCAGCAGGTGCGTCGCGCGACGTTCACGCAAGCCGGTTTCCGTATCTATACCGATAACGGCGCACTAACTCCTACGGATTCTTGGTATCTTGGGTCGCCAAATCCACTCGGAGATGATCAGGAGATGACCGCGCTTAATCGCCCTGTGCGTAAGAGTGATAGCGTGCGTTTGCGTATCGCACTTGCAGTAAGCACTTCAACGATGCCAATAGCCGATCGCGCCTTTCAATTGCAGTCCGCATTACGCACTTCTGGTTCTTGTAGCGCCATCCCATCTGCAAGCTGGATGGATGTGAATGCAAGTGGCGATTGGTCGGGATATCACAATGCTGGCCTATCAAGCGGAACAAGCATTCCTTCTGCGCTCGTTGCGGTCGCAATCGGGCATGTTCCCGAGCTCTATTCGGAAGATGGACTCACCGCGTTGAATCCGAATCCGGCGAATACGAGTGAGACGGGTGATTATATCGAATATGATTGGGCATTGAAACGAAATAATGCGCTTAAGGATTCTGATTACTGTTTTCGTGTAGTAGAGGATGGCGGCAAACCATTGTTTGGTTACGACTTCTATCCGGTCATACGTACTGCAGGGTATACACCAGAGATATCATCTTGGCGTTTCGTTGATGATTACGCAAATGAGGTCAATTGGCAACCATTCTTGGGGGCAGGTGTAGAGATTGCACCATCAGGTGTGGCGAATAAGACTATATTCAAGCTGCGTGCCGCGCTTCAAGATGTTGCAAATGAATCGGGATCGAATGAACGCTTCGCAGTGCAGTGGTCGGAGGACCCAACGTTCAGTTCAGGGGTGCATTTCGCTGATCTGCAGAATGATTGTATGGCGACAAGTACGTTTTGCTATGCGTATGGAGTAGGACCTGATGATACGAATCTTTCGGTTCAAACCCTCACAGGCACAACACTGGGAAGGCACAATGAAGCAACGAGTACGTCGACATTCTCTCCTGCAGCGGGTAGTAATACTGAAATGGAGTATACAATAACCTCGATGCGAGAACGCACCGGTCAGACGTATTTTTTCCGCCTCTATGACGTGAATCGGAATGTACCGCTCGAGAAGAGTGCCGCGTCTTATCCGTCAGTCGTTGCGGAGGGAGCGACTGTCGACGGCCTCGTTAGTGGAGTAAATGCAGGCGTCACCATCGATGGCTCAGTAACGACAGGTACAACAACGGCAACAACAACTCCATTTGGCATGCTCACGATGGATTCGGTCGCCGTGCTTGCGCATCAATTGCACATAACGACGAATGCTATGATGGGGTATCAGGTGACGATGCAGGCAGAAGGGGATTTGCTCGACGCTTATGGAGATAAGCTGCCATCGATCATTGGTGCACCAAATTCCGCACCGGTACCTTGGTCTACGGGGTGTCCTGCAGCGAGTGCAGGTTGTATCGGTTATCACACATCTGATCATACGTTGAGTCCGACGGGGATACCAGACAGATTCGCCCCGAATGATTCTTGGGCTGAATTCGCGACGAGCACTCCATCGGAAGTTGGTTATTCAGATCTCCCAACAACGGGGAGTGAGACTGTTGATGTCGTCTATAAGATAGAGCCGCATGCAGGCACTCCGCCTGGCACATATAGTACGAACATTATCTACGTGATCACCCCTGTCTATTAATAGAGTGTTTTGATCAAAAGAGCGACACCAATGAGTGTCGTTCTTTTGTCGCCCGAAAATCATGATTTTCTGTGGAAAAGTAAGCATAATTCGACTATTTCCAGTGTATACTATATATGTAGTGAACATACACACACGCAAAGCAGTTTGGCCTGTTATTGCCCTGTTTTTTGGGTGTTTTGTATTACCATTCTCTGTCTATGCTGCGAACTTTGAGGTGACTCCGAAGGTCATTGATACGAAAGGAAAAGTTCGTGAGATAAGTCATCATAATATAACAGTACAGACCACTGGTCAGGGTGTGTCGACGCTTTTCGTTTGGGTTGTCGATGTTGATGACATGAAAGGCGACCTCTCGAATCGCGATATGAGTGGCTTGAATGCTAACCCATTAGACTCAAGCCCATCACGCTGGATCGAGATACCTCGCTCTATTAATCTTCTTCCGAAAGAAGAACAAACCATTCCATTTCAGATGCAGATACCTGCCCGGGCAAAGCCGGGGAATTATCATGTTGCCATAAAATTCGCATCTGGTCCGACGCAGTTTGACGCGCAGAAGTGTACAGCATGTACACAAGAAGTGCTGATGAATATCGAGGTAACTGAAGACATTCGCGAGAAGTTGCAATTATTTTCTTTTGCTGCTGCGAAGAATATATTCATAAATCCACAAGCGAACTTCAGTTTTTCTGTAGAGAATACAGGTAATCGTGCATTGACTCCGAATGGAAAGATAAGAATATTCGACAATACGGGCAAGGAAGTTGGTATGGTCGACGTGAACACTGATGGCAAAGAAGTCGAGCCAAAAGGGAAAGCGTTGCTTGCTGCTACTTGGGCAGCAGGGGGGCATTTCGGGAAATATAAAGCCATGCTCGATATGAGCTATGGGCAGCGCGGTACGATGCAAGATGTCGTTTATTTTTGGGTCATACCATGGTCAAAGATGATCGGTTTCGGTTCGGTGTTCGTGGTGCTTATCGTGCTGTTCGCGATGCTCGCTCGCGGCCGTGACCTCGCGCGTCCATCGTATGCTTATGCTGAAGTCGCCGAAGAAGACGAAGAACCGCATGAACGACATGTCGATGAAAAGGACGTGGATGACGAGAGTATGTTCAAGAGACTCGGCCACCTATTTAGGGGTAAGCGACACCGCCTCGAAGATGTGCTTGAAGAGAGTGTCATCAGTGGCTTGACTGAGGTGAACATTCCTCCCCGCGTGCGTACTGTTCCTCCTGCTCATTATGCAGTGCAACTCGAGCAGAAGGTTCGCGTTGTTCCCGAAGAACACATCATTCGATTGCGTTAATTCGGCATGCTGTATATTTTCGAGCAACTAAAGAGATACGAGAAGACCATGCTTATCGCAATGGTCTTTTGGCTTTTTCTCCCGTTGTCGATCGAAGCGTCGGCTGCGGTGCCTTTGGAAGGCTTTTCAGTTGAGCCGGCGATCCTTCGTATCTCAGTTGAGCGTGGCGGCCAATTCAAATCATTTTTTACACTAAAAAATACAGGTGAAGAGTCGATAGCACTCGATGTGCTTGTGGCCGATTTTGTTCCCGTAGATGGTGCGGGTGGTGTGCGCGAAATGGAGGGCGTTCCAGATAAAGATGACCCTGTTCGAGCATCGGGTTGGTTCTCATTACCTGATGGTCCGTTGATCGTTCCCGCGCACAAATCACTTCGCGTTCCTTTTTCGATATCAGTGCCAAGTGATGCAAATCCTGGCGGACGATCGGTGGTCTTTGAGCTCGAGTCGAGTAGCGGTTCTGCGAGAGAACGACTGAATATGCTCAATTTTCTCACCGTGCCTGGTGAGACGAAAGAGCAGTTGACCATTCTCTCCTTCACAAGGGAGGCGCTGATCTCTGCAGGTGCACAGGGGACGTTCTCTCTTGAATTAAAAAATGATGGAGATACGCACCTTCGTCCAGAGGGGTCAGTGGTCATACGAAATATGTTCGGTGTCGAGCGTGGGCGCTATGTACTTGATAATACGCTTGCACCGGGAACGATCATTCCAGGATCAAAGAGGAATGTTGAGTATGACTGGAAGGGGTCACTCGGAATATTTGACTTTGGTCTTTGGAATGCCCATGTTGAATTGAATTACGGCGAGAATAATGCACATCTTGTTGCGGACCGCACATTCTTTCTTGTGCTGCCTTGGCGGGCCATCGTGCTTATGATCATCATATTGGGCGGTGCGATCAAGTTCTTTGCGTATGCAGTGAGGAAATTGCGTGATGATTTAGAGAAAGTGGGAGGGGAGTTCGATGGGCAAGTCGCACTACGAGTTATGAGCGCACGTTTGCTCATCATTCCATTTATCGCAGGACTGCTTCTGCTCATCGTCACCGTAGGGACGCTTATTTCTGTACTCTCGAGCTCCCATGATGGATCATTTGTGCGCATTCAAAAGATATCAAGATGATACTGCGCGACCTATCCACAGGTTGTGCAGTTTTTTTGTGTGTTGTCCACATATTTATACACATATTTATTCACATCTGTAGTATAATTGCATGTAGGAGGCCGTCCTCCACAAGTCGATCGAATGATCTTCTTGTGCGCATAAGCAGCGGGTTTTCCACTTTCGGCATCTGTCGATGCCTCGCAGCGTGCCACTCGGCACACTTTTGCGCCCACTTATACGTTTAAACAGTGTCCCATAACGCTGTTTAACTTGTTTTTAATGAAATATTCACAATCCCTTGCTTTCTTTAGGGAGCAGAAGGCGTTTTCCGCTTTTCTGTCTATTATTGTGATCATAGGTTCATCTGCAGCTGCGTTTGAGGCGCATGTCGCTTCGGCTGCATATCTCGCATTTGGCAATGTGACGGACACATTGAGTAATGCGCGTTTATCTACGGCGGGGACGACCTATTCGTCTGCACACACCTTTGTCTTGACGCCAAAGGTCGATGTCACTGCGGGTCAGTCGCTCACGTTCACTTTCCGTGCTGATGACGCAAGCATGGGAAGAGGGAATACGGGAACGAATTTCGATGCATCGGGTATCGATGCGCTCGACGTGAATGTTCCTGGCAAGATCGTTGGCGCAAGCTGTACGGGCAGCGAGAACTACTCTTTCACGCCAGGTGCATCCGTGCTTGCACTTTCAGTCTGCCCAGGAAATACGATCGCTTCGACGTCGCCATTTTCGGTAACGTTCGGCAGTTCGACTCGTCATCTGGTCGCGAACCCGGCACCTGGAGCTCAGTATGATGCATACACCTATCAGGTAGACATCGCTGGTCCATCGAATCAGTTCACATCGACCCTGGTCGCACTGGTGAGCAGTGTCTTGGTTTCTGCATCTGTTGATCCCGCATTTGATTTCACAGTATCAGGGGTTGCAAGTAGTACGACGATCGATGGTAAGCCGATTACGATCGACTCATCCACCTCGACCATCGCCTATGGTGCATTCCCAGTGAACACACCGGAGACTGCTGCGCAGGAACTTCGTGTCATTACGAATGCAAAGACGGGCTTTAATGTCACCGTCGTTGCGGATCAGCCATTCCAGTCTTCAAACGGCGCGATCATCGATGGTTTCCCTGCAACTGTAGGGGCACCGACGGCATATGCAGCACCAGCAGCATTGCTTGGCGATGATACGACTTGGGGGCACATCGCAGTTTCGAGTGATGACGCGGACATTCCTGGATCTGCGGCGCTTAGTGGCGACCATTGGACCGGAGACTTCGTCCGGGGAATCCCTGTGTCTGTCTTCGGTAATGCGTCGTCGACCGCAGGTTTCGGTGTTGGTCTTGGTACGACTACGGTCTTCTACCGATCGGAAGTCACTCCACTTCAGGAGGCTGCAACCGATTATCACACGAATCTCATCTACGTCGCTACACCGACGTTCTGATCATAATCCTAAAGAAAGCAAACGGAGAAAACGTCCCTACGGGGGCGTTTTTCCCGTTCAGGTGGGGGAGGTTTCATCTTATTTCCGATCGTCAACGTAGATGAGCAGGTGTTATCCCCATGCTATGCATTCACTTTTAGTACTTGTCCACAGGTTTATCAGTAAGTTGTTCACATATGTAGTATAATTACAAGTAGGAGGAAATCCTCCGCCAGTAGATGTATGTATCCGCTGGGGCGCATAGGTTTGCGGGTTTTCCACTTTCCATGGCGTCGTCGAAAAACGCCAAAGCACTGGTGTATTTGCATTTGCGATTACACTTTTGCGCCCACGCTTATTCGCCTAAGCAGTGTCCCATAACGCTGCTTGTATAGTTCTTATGAATTACAAAAATTTGTTTGCTTACTTCAGAGAACAGAAGGCATTCACTGCTTTCCTCAGTGTTCTCATGGTTATCAGTACGGTTTCTGCGATCTTTGCAGCACACACTGCATCTGCGATGACAATCGCAATCCAAAACGTTAGCGATACGTTGAACAACGCGCGTATCACTACTGGTGCATTGAATCAGTATTCTACGCACAAGTTCGTATTCCAGCCGAAGGTCGATATTCCAGAAGGTACTGCACTCAGCTTCAAGTTCTATCCGAATCCGGATGCATCAAACTTTGACGCAAGTACATTGACTGCTGCGGACATCACGGTTGCTGGAAAGACAGTAGGTGCAACTTGTGGAACCGACGATTTCTCTGCGGTCGCGGTTGCAGACCAAGTTGATCTTACTCCGTGTGCAGGTCATGGCGTCATGTCATCCTCTACGGTGTATACGGTCACTCTCGGTAACACTGCAGGCAACATGATCTTGAATCCACAGCCATCGACACCTACGGCTGCGAATTACATGATCGAGCTCTTCAACATAACATCGAATCAGTCGACACGTATTCGCGTTGCATTGGTCGAGAATGTTGATGTTATCGCACAGGTTGATCCAATCTTTGATTTCACTATCTCGGGTGTTGCAAGTACGACACCAACGACGTATGGTGCGATCACGACAGACTCGAGCACTACGACAATCAATTACGGTATTCTCCCAGTGAATGTTGCACAAACTGCTGCACAGGAACTCCAGGTGAAGACCAATGCTCGTCAGGGCTTCAATGTTACGGTCGTCTCTGATCAGCCATTCCAGTCACAGAATGGTGCGATCATCGATGGATTCTCAGCATCAGCTCCAGCTGCATGGGCAGCACCGCTCGCTAATGTGAACGATGATACGACATGGGGCCATATCGGTGTGTCATCTGATGACGCTGCGATCCCACAGGGTGGTATCTACTCATTTGGCGGACAGCTCTATACCGGTGATTTCGTTCGCGGAACGCCAGTATCTGTGTTCGGAAATGCATCTTCGACAGCGGGTATCGGTCAGGGCTTTGGTACGACAACTGTCTACTACAAGACTGAGATCAGCCCACTCCAGGAGGCAGCGACGGATTACCACACGAATCTCATTTACGTGGCAACCCCAACGTTCTAATAACTGAAGAAAGCAAGAAAATACATCCCTTTATGGGGGGTGTATTTTTTTATGCATCTGCTATAGTGCGATGCATGGATCGGCCTCATGAGCACAATATCGGTTTGGTTGAGGATACTGTACGCCAAATCTCAAGTAGTAAGGGGGAGCCTGAATGGATGCTCGAACTGAGGCTTCGCGCATTTGCATTATGGCAAGAGACTGAAATGCCAAAGTGGGGCCCTGATCTCTCGGGGCTCGATCTCGCGAATATCTCATATTATTCAGAGCCACTTCATGGAGCTTCGGAAGATTGGGGAGAAGTTCCGGATGAGATTCGCGACACCTTCGTTGCACTTGGCATACCGAAGGCAGAAAGAGAATACCTTGGTGGTGTTGGGGCCCAGTTCGACTCTGGGGCAGTGTATCATCGTCTCAAAGCATCTCTTGAAGCAAAGGGAGTCATCTTCGAAGACATGGATGTAGCAGTGAAAAAATATCCCGATATCGTGCGGAAGCATTTTATGACTTCATGCGTGCGTATTGAGGAGCATAAGTTCTCCATGCTCCACGCGGCATGTTGGAGTGGTGGGACATTCATCTATGTGCCAAATGGGGTTGCTGTTGAACTTCCGCTACAGGCATATTTTCGCATGAATAAGATGCGATCTGCACAGTTTGAGCATACGCTTATCATCGTTGAAGAGGCTGCGCGTCTTACCTATATCGAGGGGTGTTCCGCTCCGCAGTATGTCGCCGCATCGCTCCATGCGGGTTGTGTGGAGATATTCGTCGGTAAGTCCGCGGAGATGCGTTACATCTCTATCGAGAACTGGTCAAAGAATACCTATAATCTTAATACGAAGAAATCTATCGTTGCAGAAGATGGGAACATGATGTGGGTCAGCGGCAATATGGGTGCAAAGGTGAGCATGCTCTATCCTTCCTCTATACTTCTCGGTGATCGTTCCCATAGCGAATCACTGAGTATCGTTGTTGGAGGTGATGGTCAGGTGCAAGATGTTGGCGCGAAAGCAATACTTCTTGGTGCGGATACAAGCGCATCGATCATTTCGAGATCGATCGCGAGCGGAGGTAGTGTGGTGGGATATCGCGGCTTGGTCGACGTGCATGGTTCTGCGCGACATGCGCTTGCGCATGTGGTCTGCGATACGCTGCTACTTGATGGTGAGTCTCGGTCCTATGCGTTTCCTGTTACCCGCGTGTGCGGGAGCACATCCTCGGTCTCTCATGAGGCTCGAGTTGGGAGAGTGAATGATGACGCATTGTTCTATCTGAAGCATCTCGGTTTCAGTGAGCGTGAAGCGATGCGAGTGCTCATCGGAGGCTTTCTTCATCCGATCATAAAGGAGTTGCCGCTCGAATATGCAGTTGAATTCAATAGACTCATCGATATCGAGTTTCTTGAGGGCGAGTCTCGACGTTCGCCGCACAAGGCATTATCATAATGAGATAACATATGGAAAATATTTTACGAGAGCCGAGTTGGTTCATTGCATGGAAGAAGAGCATGGATAAAACATACGTACCGAACACTGATGTCGCCCATCTTCCAGAGTATCGCATCGAACAGATAGATAAAGAACTTGAGCTCTATACATTGAAAGAAGCATTCGAGACCGAAGGTATACGAGAGCTCGTCGAAGGATTGCTCTCGAGCGCATTGCTCCCAAACCCTGTGGATGAAGCGGCTGCACATGCACGGAGCTCTATCTCGAGTGGTCTTGTCTTTTATGCACAACCGAAGATCGATGATACTGGCATTGCAATCGAACAGCATGCTGTTATTGAGACTACTGTTTCTGGTCATATGGGTGCAGACCTGCTCATTATTATCGCAAAGACTGGTGCGCATGTTCGTGTTGTCGATAAGGTTATCGAGCGAGACAGAGGTGCGCGTTTTTCGCGATTGTGTGTCGTTCTTACTGAAGAGGGAAGTTCTGTGGAGCTCGCAAATGTGGTCGATGTTAAAGGCCTGTCTGTCGACTTTCAGCGCTATGGTCTTGTGGGTGCAATGGCACAGGTGCGTTTTCTCGATGAAGTAGCCAGCTCTTCTGATTGTCGCATCGAGACCGCAAGTATGTTGATTGGAGATGGGTCGCGATCCGTGATCGATCATGCATTGCTCGCGGACGCTACTGGTCGCTTCACGATCGCTGACCGCATCGATGTACGTAGCAAAGAGGCGGAAGGAAATATTTCCGTCGCAGGTGCCATAGCGGGAAGTGCTCATATCACATACTCAGGGCATACGGCAACCAAAGAAGGAGATATCGCGGTTAGCGCAAGGGAAAGTGCACGCTTCTTGCTCCTTAATGACTCTGCAGGCGTCGAAGCGACTCCTGCTATTGACGTGCTTGACCGACATACGAATGTCGCACATGAGTTGTCGATCACACATATAAAAGACGAAGAGCTTTTCTATGCGCAAACAAAGGGCATACCGCTTCCTGAAGCGCGTTTATTAGCACTTGAAGGATTCTTTTCTCCGCGAAATTTATCGAAAGGCTTTTTGGGGCGGCTACATAAATGTTTGAAAGCATATGAATGAGGCAGCATCATTGCGACTTCTTGGGGTCACGATCGCCGTAGCGGGAAAGGCAGTAGTTCATGATATTGATATTGAGTTCGCTAAAGGAGAACTTACTGTTTTGCTTGGAGCAAATGGTTCAGGGAAGTCGACGCTTTTGAATGGACTTTTCGGGCATCCCGATTATGCACTCACAAGTGGGGAAATCGTCCTCGACGGAGAGGATATAACTTCATTGAAAACGGAGGAGAAGGCGAGAAAGGGTCTCTTCCTTTCGATGCAACAGCTTCCAGAGATTCCTGGTGTGACACTCACAAATTTGCTCTATCGTGCGCGTATCGAGCTCTTTGGAAAGGACACCGAGACTCCTGTGGAGTTCCATCAGCGCATGGTGGTCCTTGCTGAGCAATTTGAGCTTAAAAAGGAGTTGCTTCTCGGTGAGGTGAATAGAGGGATCTCGGGTGGCGAACGGAAGCAGTCGGAGCTACTGCAGATCCTTGCACTGTCTCCGCGTTATGTTTTTCTTGATGAGATCGATGCGGGGATGGATATCGATATGCAGCGGAAGTTGCGACACATCATCCAGCATCTCCTTGGGCGAGGTGTCGGTATCATACTCATCTCGCATCATATAGGGGCGGTGAAAGACCTCGCCCCTCATCGTGTGCTTGTTATGGAATCAGGTCACATCGTCGAGAGGGGAGACCTCTCTCTGGTTCATGAGATCGAAAAGAACGGTTTTTCCGGAATATCAAAAAATGCGTATGAATGAAGAGGGACTGAAGAAACTCGTGATCGAAGCATTGCGGCATGTCGAGGACCCTGAGTTGCATATCGACATTTATACGCTTGGATTGATATATGACGTTCGGGTTGAGGAGGATGGCGTATCTATACTTATGACACTAACCACGCCCCTCTGTCCGTATGCTCGCGAAATCGAGGATGCAGTACGTAAAGCGGGTGCGCTATCTGGATTACCAGTCTGCATTACCGTTACCTTCGATCCACCGTGGAATCCTCCGCAAGATCTGCGTGCCATCTTGGGGTTATAAAAAATGGACCTAGGTCCATTTTTTATATCGGATCATTCGAGTCCGATCTGAGCGAGCTGTGCTTTCACTGCTTCGAGTGGAAGCGCTCCATTTATGCTCGTCTGCTTTCCTGTCTTTCTATTGTATGCGACAGTGAATGGAGTACCCTGGACTCCAGCGCGTACGCCGTTGTCGATATCTTCCTTCACGCGATCAGCCATCTTGCCGCTATCGAGACAAGCGGAGAACTGAGCAGCGTCGATGTTCGCGGTCTTTGCGATCGCGTCGAGCTTTGAACGATCAAGAGAGTTGTTTCCGTTCGTCACTGAGTAGAGGGTGTCAACGAAATTCCAGAAACCAGTCGGTCCTGCGATCGCATTCGCACATTCTGCTCCTTCTGCCTCCTTCTTTGCATAGGTATGGAAATCAAGAGGGTAGTGGCGGTAAACCCACTCAACCTTTCCGTTGAACTCTTTGACAAGCTGATTCATCGTATCATGATGGCGCTTACAGAATGGGCATTCGAGGTCAGACCACTCCACGAGAACGATATCAGCTTTTGGATTGCCAAGGGTGTGGTCATCTGGGCGCAATGCGAGCTCAGCTGCACTCACTGTTGCACTTGGCTGCGGTGCACCTGCGTTCGCAGCTGCTGCGGGCGAAGGACCCTTGGAACCCGAAATGAGCACTGCAGTTGCGATAAGTCCTCCTGCGATGATGATCGCAGCAGGTATTGCGAAGGGGTTCGACTTCGCTGCAGTTGTGGCTGCTGTGTTTTGCGCGTTTTGTTCGTTATTCATATTTTGTGAGTATAACATAATTCTAATCATGCACCCATCATCGATCGCACTGTTTCGACAAGTGCTTGTTCATGCACTTCAACTTGGTTTCCCGAGCGAAGGTCTCTGACGATGATCGTTCCTTTTGCGAGTTCTTGCTCACCCGTGATGAGCGCGATGATGAATCCTCGCTTGTTCGCATATTCGAGCTCTTTTCCGAGTGCTCTGTCTGTTAAGTAGACTTCGGTTGAAATTTCAGCAGCTCGTAATAGTGCGGCTTGTCTGAGGTAGATAGCGCCATGCGCTTCAAGCGGTAATGCAGTCGTAATGATGACGGGAGCCGTTGTCGAAATGTCTGCACTGAGCAATCCTGTTTTGATGAGTCTCGGCAATATACGTGATACGCCGATAGAGATACCGACTCCAGGCAGTCGCTTGTCGATGAACGTACTCGCCAGATCGTCATAGCGGCCACCCGATGCGATACTGCCAATATCGGCATGGTTATCGAGTCTCGTTTCAAAGACATTTCCTGTGTAATATGCGAGACCGCGAGCTATCGAAAGGTCGATAGTGAAATGACGCTCTGACACACCGAGTGCGCGAAGGCCATTAATGAGAGCCTCGATCTCGCCGACTCCTTGCTTGTAAAGTTCATCGAGAGATCGCTCTTTCAGTGAGGCAAGTTGTTCATCGGAGTCTCTACTGTCCGAGAGTGTGGTAATGACATCTTTTGCGGTTGTTTCGGTCATGCCACAGCGGACAAGTGCATGTATGGTGTCTTCCGCGCTCACTTTCTCCATGTGATCGATTACGAGAAGTGCTTCGGCGATCTGGCTATCGTTGATGCCTGTTGAGGAGAGTATGCCTTGCAACAGTTTTCGGTTGCCGATGCGGATGGTGAAGTCGCCGATCGAAAGTTCTGTGAAGATATTCGCGATCACACTCACAATCTCTGCATCGTGAAGGTTGTCGAGGATGCCATCACCAATGACATCAATATCTGCTTGGATGAATTGACGATAACGACCTTCTCGAGGGCGCTCTCCGCGAAATACAGGGCCGATCGCAAAGCGTCGAAATGGGAAAGTGATCTCTCTTTGGTGAGCTGCGACGAATCGTGCCATAGGTACGGTGTGGTCATAGCGAAGTACGAGATCCTTTGTGTCGGTCGGTGAGTCCTTCGCCGGATTCATGAGGCGCAAGCCGTACATCTGCGTACCGATCTCACCCTCTGATTTCGCGGTAAGTACCTCTTCTCGTTCAACGAGAGGGGTTTCGATGGGTACGAAGCCGGCGCGCTCATAGTGCTTACGGATCACGTCGATGACCTTTTGCTGTGCGATCGCCTCGTTTGGGAGGAGTTCAGGGAATCCGCTCGGACTCTGGAGGAGATTTTTTGGAAAATCAGACATGCAATCATAATACCAGGGAATAGGGAATAGGGAATAGGGTATAGGGCTGAAAATGCTTGAAAGTGCAGGTGTCGTGAGGAAACACTATCATTGACTTCTTTGGAGTTCATTAGTGAAAAATTATAGTTCTGTAACATTCTTTGAATTTCCCTATTCCCTATACCCTATTCCCTATTCCCTCATCTTGTGTTATGGTGCAGCGATGAAAGCACAGCGCGGACATGCGAAGAATTCAGGAAGTGTTGCTCCACGTAATTTTGGAAAGATCGGACCCTCTGGTTCGATGAAAGCAGGCGGAGGAAGGGAGGGATTACGTGTGCAATTCACGCGTGGGATTCACGGCTCTGATCCAATACTTGGAATGCCGTACCCTCAGATCGCATTTGTGGGACGTTCAAATGTTGGTAAATCTTCGATCATCAATGCACTGCTCGGAGGTGTTTTTGCGCGCGTCTCAGCGACACCGGGAAAGACACAAGAGATCAACTTCTATACCGTTGATGATCGACTATTCGTCGTCGATCTTCCTGGGTATGGATATGCGAAGTTACCGATTCCTATCGCTGAGAAGATTCGAAAGCATATCTTATGGTATCTCGGTGGTGGTGAGGTGCGTCCGAAGATCGTTTTGCTCATACTCGATGCACGCGTTGGAGTGACCGATCAGGATCGTGAGCTCATCGACGTTGTTCGTAACGAGGGGCACCCATTGCTTGTAGTGCTCAATAAGTGGGATAAGCTGAATCAGTCGGAGGCAGTTCATGCACTGCGAGATTTTAAGAATGCATATCCTGATATCGAGGTCATACCCGCTTCAGCAGAGAAGAAGTATAATATTCCTTTACTTTTTGATAGACTCGCACTAAAAAAGTAGAATTGAAAAAACGGCACCATCGGTGTCGTTTTTTCGATGGAAGTTACAAAATATGGGCACTGTCAACATGGCAAGCCCTGAGGGGAAGTGTATGCTTATTGTAGATGAGGTTCTTTTAGAGAGGACAACATGTCTACGAAGAAGCCAGTCGATCCCTGGAAGTCGAAGAAGCTGCTCTCGTTCATTCAGCGTGCGATTTCGGTCGGTACGTTGAGGGACGATCATCCTGCCAATGCGTTGCATGCGGCCATCGCGAGTCGCCCTGATCTTGTACGTCTCTTCTCGAAGGAATTTCCTTTCACGAAGTCTGCCGTACAAGAACACCTCGGCGCGCTCGTGTGGACGAAGGAGCGCACGAAATTGCTCGAGGCGCACTACAAAAACGAAGAGCCCGAGGAGAACATCGCGAAGTATTTCAGTACTCTGCCGTTGTCGCTCCTTCGGGCGAAGATGCGGTGGATGCGCGGAAGGGGACTTCCGAAGAACCCACCCGCACATGTGCATGGACTTTTTCGGGTCATTCCGGACGGTCAGTCCGTTCCTGAAGTGCCCGTGCTCTCGTCGTCGCTCGAGAAACCGATCGTCATTCCTGACTCGCTCGAGGGTATCGTCCCTCTGCAGTCGCTGATGTTCGGTCTTCCTTATGACGCGCGAATGACACAGCTCGTTCCGCGTTGCGCGATGGAGGTCGCAAGCCGCGGCAAATACGCCGTCGTCATCTGTGGTGGCTTGCTCCACCTGGACGTTCGTCAGGCAAGTGCCGCGACGGCAAACAGCATCGCTCGTATGAGCTCGCTCGACATCGACCCCCAGGTCTTTCCGATGGCCTATCGTCGTCGCGTCGAGTCTCTGATGAAGGATGAGCCGGATACGCCCATTTTCACGACCTTCGCCGAGGATCTCGAGAATCTCCTTTCGGGGATCAAGAAGGTCTTCAGGGATACGAGCAAGTCTGGGGTCACCCCTCGTTTCAGCACGCCGATCTACCTCATGCTCACCTCTGGCGAGCGCGAGCTCATCGATCGATGTGCGCATTATGAGATCAGGTACAACGTACTGCGAGAGGTGAAGCGTCTTAATGATGAACGTGCTCGAAAGAACGCGTTGATCAAGGCCGATCCCGAGAACCGCGACTTCAAGGACCAGTTGGCTGCGATCGATGATCAGATCGCACGTACGTTGCAGACTTACGTCTCCAAGGATAATCGCCGTCGGGCGTACAAGCGACTGCACGATTACATCGTGCAGAAACTGCTCGATGCCATTCCCGGAGCACTCTATGTCGGGAGTGGACAGGCGGTCTTCGGCCACAAAAAGAAGACTTGGCGTGTGAGTGAGGCAGGTTGGGATAAGAGGAGTGCGAAACTCCTTGATTCCGAAATGCGCAATCACCTTCAAAAGCTGACGCTTTCTGGTGAGCTTGCGGATGTCGAGATCCTTGCAAACCGCTGGTCTCTCTATGGGGCGGTGACGCTGCTCAATGACACGTGTGCGGACAAGCCGCGTTTCGTCTATGTGTGCACTCCGCCACCGACTTGTGACGTACAGCACGTGCGCGCACATCTCGAGCGAGAAGCCATGCTCGAAAAACGTACTCCGGTGGAGCAGTTCTTCCGCGAGTCACTTCTTGAGCCCGGCATGTTCGCGCTCAGTTTGCGCGAGGGTCTCGTCCGCGTGTCGTCGTATCGGATCAGTACGCTCCGGTATCTCGGCGGCATGCTGAGCGCCCGCCGCAAGGAGATCGAGTCGATTCGTGAGAAGTATTTCACGATCATGCTGACCAGTGACCTCCATGTGGGGCACGCTTGGGAGTGGCATGTGCGCTCCCCGAAGTATGGTCTCTTCGACCTCACAGGAGCTATTTTCCACATCATGCGTGAGCATCATGGGAAGGGACGTGTGCATGCGTACTTCATCCCTGATGATTTGAGCCACGGCGCAAATCATCCCTATTATTTGCAGCCGCACGAGCACAAGCTCTCCGTGCCCGCCCTCGAGCGTATCCGAAAGGAGAAGGTCGAGGAGGCGTCCACTTCGAGCAGTGTTCGGGAGTTGCGGAAGCAGAATAAGGAGCAGTGGGATCTTCTCATCGATCAGGTGCAGAAGGGGGCGAGCTATCGTCCCGAAGAGCAGATCAAGAAGTTGCTCTACATGACGCTCATTCCGAACGCTGATGTGCTCGGTAGTGTTGTGGAGGCGTATTGTAACTCTTCGGCAAGATTCGTTCCTGCGAGCGAGGTGCTCGGTACCATAAAGGATTCTCGTGATCTCACCGTGATCGCTTTCGGTAACGGCAATCACTGGAAGAATTCGGGTATTCGTGGTGAGAGCATCATCTCCGAGGGCTTCATTGCCTCCGAGATCATGAAGCCGCATCTTTTGCAGTATGTTTCCGTCGCGTATCGTCCTGAGCTTCTTGCTGAATGCTCTCCGCTCGTCGGAGCACCGATTCATGGCCAGGACGCACTCGGTCTCGCTCGACTCGATATGGGCAATGATGTCGAGTTCGGAATAGCGCTCCGGGGAAGCCCGGCGCGCTATGGTGCAGCGAATGGTTTCGGTCTCGCTGAGGCCGCGAACAATGCGCTCCAGCGTGGGAATTACAACGGAATCTTCCGTGGCGTGCAATCGATCGTCGAGTTCTATGGCGATAAGCACAAAGCGGCTGCGATCTTCGCTCCGGGTTATCTCGGCGTGATGTCGGGTACCGCAGCGACAGAGGATCCGTTCAGTATCCACGGTTTCGCTCGTGTGCATAATGCTGGTGTCTTCACGTCGCTTTCTGCGGCGGGGTGTGACTACGGTCCCACCATCCTCACGTATTGCCCTACGTCGTGGTTGAAGGATCAGATCGAAAAGGATCGTCACGTCGATTTCCGGAGCATTTTGCCGGAACCGATGTAAAGAAGTTCATTCCGTGCCCTCCGAAAAAGAGGGCACTTTTCTTTTGGATCATATGTTATACTATACTCATGGCAACCATAGCATTGATCATCGCTGAGGAAGGTTTTCAAAGCAAGGAATACAACGATACGAAACACGTGCTCGAGAGTGCGGGTCATAAGGTCATCACGCTCTCTATGCATCGTGGTGGAGCGATTTCAAATATCAACGAGCATGTGGTCGTCGATATGAGTATCGATGAACTTTCACCGAGTGCAGTCGATGGCATCTATCTAATCGGAGGACCGGGTGCGTTGAGGTCTTTGGATAATACAACGATGTATCGTTTCCTTGCTGAGGTCAAAGCACTTCCGAATATGGCCTACGGGTCCATTTGTATCTCTACCAGAGTCCTTGCAAAATCACATGTGCTCGAAGGCGTGCGTGCGACGGGGTGGAACGGCGATCGGCAGCTTGGGGATATCTTGTCAGGAAATGGAGCAACTTATGTTGCCGAAAGCGTCGTGATCGATGGGAGGGTCATCACTGCCGATGGTCCAGCATCGGCAGCTGCTTTTGGCGCTGCGATCGCGAAACAATTCAAGACTTCATGATTTGGCGAACTTTGACTTATTTCACCACATGACTCGTTCGCCGTATAACCTATACGCCTTGCTAGAGTTTGCTGGGTTCCAACCGGCATGATTTCATCTAAATTCTGAAGTCTTTTTGATTTTAGGAAACTTAAATTGGCGAGTTTTTCGAAATACAAAATAACGTGGCAAGAACCAAAGCTCAGAGGTTGGTTATTTTGGATGCCGATTGTCGCGCTGGAGACATGCGAACTCTAATGAGCCATATGCTGATACGGCGAGTGAGGCGTATGTTGAAGCGCGGCAAGCCGCGCCAAAATTACCAACCGACAATTAAAAATCCCCCGAGGGGGGAAATTTAATTACCACTGCTGACGTGGACGGAACTCGCGCTGTGGGCGATCTTCCTTTGGGCGAGCGATGTTCACCGTAAGGCGGCGACCACCGAACTCCTTGTCATGAAACATCTCGATAGCTGCATTTGCCATCTCCTCGGTGTCCATCTCGACGAAACCAAATCCGCGTGAGCGGCGGGTCTCGCGATCAGTGACGATCGAAGCTGACGTTACAGTACCAGCAGCAGCAAACGCGTCCTTGAGCTCCGTATCTGTTGTAGAATATGGGAGACCACCGACGTAAAGCTTTATTGCCATAATACTCGGGAATTTACACTAAAAATCGTGACGACCTTCCCGAGATACATAGGATAAGTATCCTATACGCACGAGAATTACACGAACATCACCATAGTACACTATCCAGCAGGAATAGCAACCCACGGCGCATTCTTCGTCGAATTGTTTCTGTTATAATATCGTTCATGGATATCAGGGTAAAGATAACGCCACATGCGCGCGAAGAGTCCGTCGAAGTCCTTCCTGACGGTCGTTTTCACGTATCTGTACGTGAGGATCGAAAAGGTGGTCTCGCAAATGCGCGCATGCGTTCTCTACTCGCTACGCATTTCGGTGTTTCGATTGATGCGGTTTCACTCATATCGGGTCATACGAGTCCAACCAAGAGCGTTCGCGTGAATAAATAATAGAAACTTAGTGCTCGTTCAATTCGGGATGTTATAATATACCCAACACGTCATTTGGGGTGATGGGATGATCACCACCGTATGACTTTCAGGACCTCGTACATTCATCATCATGCAATCACATCTTTCCATGCGCACTGGAACAGCGCTTAGTGTGCTCTTCATTTTCATATTTACACTCGCCATCATTTCATGGGGGATTTTCTCCCAAACCTATTTCGCTGGTGTGGTGCACGTATATGATTTCGGCTGGTATCTCTTCTCATTCTCATCAGGAATCTTTTTGGTCGGTTCAACTGCGGTTTTTCCGGCGATACTTGCTTTCGTTTCGTTTGCGCGGGGGAGAAACGTCCTGAATCTCGTCGGAATGTCATTTGCGTTTAGTGTGGGGACACTACTTCCACTCGCCTTACTTGGTTTCTTTGGTGGATTTGCGGGATTCATGGGCTTTGAATTTTTCTCTAATAGCGTCGAGGGGTGGACTGCTTTCGGGATGCTGTTCCTGGGTGCGATCGTCTATACGCTCGCACTGTCTGAGGTGGATTTGATCTCGATCGTCACGCAGTCTGGTGGAGAAATACTCATCGAGCGGTTATCTCGTGGTAAAAGTATATTCGGTGCATTTTTGCTCGGCATGCTTCTCTCTGTCGTCGATGTGCATCCCGTGACACTTGCGCTCTTTGGTGGTGCGATGGTAAAGGCTGAACCGCTATGGGGTGCAGGGCTTATGCTCATGCATGGAGTGGGTCGCATCATGCCGCTCCTAATGGCTGTGGCTTTCGCAGCACTCGGCCATGATGTATCTTCCTGGATAGCAGAGCGTAAAGAGCGCATACGACTTTCTCTCGGCTGGATGATGCTCATTCTTGGAAGTATATTGATCAATGCTGCTCTGGTCTTTTGGGTTGGGTATCTCCGTCACGGAGCGATCTTCGGTCTTCTCTCAAATCACTTCCTCCTTGCCACACTTCTCCTTGTGCCGTTATGGGCGCTATACATCATGGAGTCGAGGCGGGTTTATGGTGGTCCATTGCACGAACTTAAGAGGGTTGAACGCGTCTTATATCGCGCTGAGCGAGAGCGACGTATCATTGTGCGCTCGTTGCGATTCCATGAAGGATATCGTGGAGAGCAACTCTCAGACATTGAGCATAAGATCGATGTTCTCGAAAAAAAGAGAAACATCTTGGAGAGCGCGTCACGTCATGCGTATGACGAAGTACTTCGCTCGAAGCTGACACAGCGCCTTGAGGAGCGTGCGCTATTCCTTCGATTTCTGTTGACCATAACGATCTCCTTGTTTGTTGTCAGTATTCTTTCGATGTTCACATAAAAACTCCCCAAGGGGAGTTTTTATGTGAACTGTGCATCGAGTTCGTCGTCGATGACCGGCTGGTCTACGAGCTCGCTCTGTCTGTAGAATTCATCGACGATCATTGAGGCAGTATCTGCATCTCCGCGCGCAACCGCATCGATGAACGCATTGTATACTTCAGGGTCTCTTTCTGCGAGACCGCTTTCAAAAAGATCACGGAATTCCTGATAGGCGAGTGCTATGGCCTGTGCCGCGTCTGTATCGCCGCCTTCAGCACGCATGATCTGCTCATGCATTTCCGGAGATAGCGAGTCGATGAAGTGGACGAAGTTCGCATCGTTCTCAGCTGAAAACATCGCAGCGTGCTCCGGTCGGAGATCGCGCGTCTCAGATGCGAAGATCATAGAGCGCAGTCCATGATAACGTTCATTAGCGTTCGTTGTCGGACGTTCGTGCAGCATATTTCTCTATTGTCGGAATGCTCTTCGTGAAAAATTCCCGATCTTTCGGATGCGTAAGCAGTGCACTCACTTCATGTATTGGAACCCAACGTGCTTCTGGGTTTGTAGAGTCATGTGGGTTGAGCACCTCGTGTTCGGTTCGGAAGAGATACATGGTTATCGTGCGGAGCTCATCGGGGTCATCATGATTCAGTTTGATGCGCATGCGCTCATAAAAACCGAGCGGTGCGATGAAGTCAAGCTTCTCGATAGGTATTCCCGTTTCCTCCCAGATCTCCCTGATCGCAGTGTCTTTGGGCTCTTCGCCATGTTCAACATGCCCCTTAGGAAGGGACCAGGAATTGTTGTTTTGATTGACGACCGCAACGCCATGTGTCGGGTTATAGACGACACCTCCCGCTATGTGAATCATGCATTCATCTTAGCACAGCATTTCATTTTTGCACTCCTCTCGTTCGTGCCTTTTTGCGGATATTTTTATCCGTGAGGCGAGGAAACCAGGTGTGTTTCCTGTGTTATAATGTTCATGTGAAAGCACACATCACGCACCACAAACTATTTTTTGTTGTGGGTGCTTTGGCACTATTTTTTGGGGTGCACGCGTTTGCGCAAGATACGACCCCTCCACAGATTTCGAACATACAGATCGGTGGACTCACTGCGACCAGTGCGGTCGTGTCTTGGGATACGGATAAGCCGTCTGATTCGCAGATAAATTATTGTCTGACGAAGGATTATGGTATTGCGAGAGATCCGGGCTCTGATAAGACGCAGCATACGTTGACATTGACCGATCTCGATCCGTCGACGTTATATCACTTGCGCGTTGGTTCGCAGGATGTTTATGGTAATCAGGCACTTTCGGGAGACTATACATTGATCACCAAGGGTGCGCTTACCCTGAAGACAGAACAGAGACTCTCTCCTGAAGAGCAGGCACATGTTGAGAAAGCCGTTCAGCAGATACAGCAGATCCAAACAACAGAAGCGCTACAGGTCGTGCAAGATGCGATAACGAAGGTGACGAAGCAGGTGAGTAGGCCACCATACATCATGGGGCCGCCACGTATAGCGGAGATCGGTATGGATTATGCGATTATCGTGTGGGAGACGGATGATCCAGCTTCTTCGATCGTGCAGTACGCGCGTGAGAGTGAATATGATGTCGCAAACCCTGATAACTATAGTGCATCGACGGAAGAAGGGGATATGGTGAAAGAGCATACGGTGAGAATCGTAGGACTTGTTTCGGGAACGAATTATCACCTGCGCGCTGGCTCAAAGAATGCATTGAATCTCACTGGATATTCCCGCGATGTTTCGTTCATGACGAAATCACCGATACCAACGGTGCAGAGCTTCCGTGTGATTAAGGCAGAAGCAGATAGTGCGACACTTGGCTGGAAGACATCCGTGCCCGCATCGGGCGTGGTTGAGTATACCGATATTCGTACAAAGCAAGTACGCTCAGCGGGATCACCGGTATTCGCATCGACGCAGGCGGTGAAGATCGCAGGTCTCGTGCTCGGAGCTCGCTATATGGCAGTTGTGAAAGCAGAGAATGCCGCGGGCGAGAAGGTGACGAGTGAGCCACTGTACTTCTCGACGATAAAGGATACGACGCCACCGGTAATTTCCAAGGTATCGAACGAGTCAACGCTCTATCCGACAGCCGAGGCAAAGGTGCAGACCATTGTCTCTTGGTCGACGGATGAACCCGCTTATTGTACATTCCATTATCGTGCAGGATTGAACCCAAGTATCGAGCCGACGAATTTCGAAGAGGAGAAAGAGCCGAGAACGAGTCATGTTGAGGTCGTTCTTGAATTCGCGCCGTCGACCGTGTATCAATTCTGGATGACTTGTCGTGATCCGTCGCGTAACGCTTCTGAGTCCGAGAAATTCGTCTTGTTCACTCCAAATAAGGAGAAGAGCATCATCGATATCATCCTCGAGAACTTCCAAGGCGCATTCGGTTGGGTTAAGAACATTGGAAAGTGATCCTAGAGATCTAGCACCCATAGGTTGGGAGTGAAAAGAAAACCGTACAGATATGTACGGTTTTCTTTGTGCTCCTTGCGTACGCATCCCATAGTGCTATACTCATGTATAGAGAAGCTCTTCAAAGACAAGGGGGTCCTATGTTCCGCCGAGCCTGCTCTTCGCTTTTCGTTCTGATGCTGGTCATCATCGGTCTGTTCGCATTCGTCGGATGCCGGCCGCCGGTATACCATGCAAGACCGGCCTGTCCTGGACAGGTCAGTCCGTATTACCCGTATGGATATTATTCCTATGGATATTATCCCTACTATTATCCCGGTGTCCCGTATGGGGGACATTACTACCAGAGACCAGCGCCGCCACGGCATCCAAGATACCAGCCTCGTCCACTCACGCCTCCGTGGCGATACAGTCCACCTCCAGACAGGTCGGTGCATACCGATCCTCCGTCCATGCAAGGGGGGCAACCATCTTACCGTCCGGGTTACTCCGGAGGGGGAGGCAGGGGAAGGCAAAGTCCGCCTCCACCACCGATGCGCTCTCCGTACGGAAGACGCAGATGAAAAACCACGCACGCTTCGGCGTGCTTTTTGTATAGAAAATGAAGCACGCATGGCGGCTTCATTTTTTCTTCGTATTCGAAGGGAAAGTTATCGAGAAAGAAGTTTGCTCATCTGTCGTCGTTGCGATCAATTCAACGCCGAGGAGTTCTGAGAGCGCATGTGCGACATGTGGTCCGAGTGACGTGCTGGTCATCTCTCCGGTATTTGGATCGCGACTCACTCGAGCAAAGATATCTTTTCGCATGTATTCGGGAATCGGAGGTGCGTTGTCAGCGATGATGATACGTGCCATGACAGCATCTCCTGCATTGATCGTGAATGCACGTAGGCTGATCGCATCAGATACACCCCGAGTACGCTCAAGCGCATATGTATAGAGCGACTGAAGAATGTCTGCAAGGATGATGTGGTCAGTGTCTACGAAGATGGGCTCTGGTGGTGGGACGTAGACGACTTGAGCGCCATGCGCTTTCGTGCGACGTGCGGTTATCGTGAGGAGATTATTGACTACAGCGTTGATATCGGTTTGCGCCCGAGAGATAACGATCTCCTTTCGTTCGATGCGTGCGAGTAGTGTAAGATTTCGGACGATGTCGAGTACGTGATCATTACGATCCCTGATACGCATGAGCGTCTGTTGTTCTATTTTGCCAAGTTGATCAAGCGATGGTTCGAGCGTGCGAATGCCCCACTTGATCGCAGTGCTTGCTTCGGCGATGTCTCTCGATGCGATATGTGTGTACTCGTTTCGCATCTCTTCGATCTCATGTTGATGTTCCTTTTCTTCCTCGATGCGTTCAATATTGCGCTGAAGGCGATTGATGATCAGGAAGAAGATGAGTAGGAGCGATGCTGCGATACTGATCTGTACAACAAGCGCGACATAAGAGTCGTGCATGTTGTCTGTGAAGCGCTGAGTCACAAGTATGATAGCGACAGTGAGTGCGCCTAAAAAGACGCTCGCTATCGGCGGACAGCGATAGAAGGGGATATTGAGGCGCTTGCATGAGGAAAAAGCGGAGTGCTTCGTTGGTTTCATTGTGTATATTATACGTCTTTCTCGAATGTGGTACAAGTAGAACATCTATTAGTTACTTACTTCATGCTGGTACCGTAAAGGAGACTCTTGGTACAATGTGCGCATGGCAAAACCGATCGTTTACATCGATCATGTCGAGATCACTTATAATCTCGGACAAGAGAATGAATTCAAGGCGAACAAGGGAACGACGCTCGAGGTTTTCGATCAGGAGTACATCATTCTCTTTGGTCCATCGGGCTGCGGCAAGTCGACCTTGCTCTACTCTATTTTTGGAGTCCTCCCTCCGTCAGCGGGAAAGATGTATGTGAATGGAGAATCGATCTACGATTATGCTCCCATGGACATGGTGTTCTTCCAGCGTAAGACGATGGGAATCATGTACCAGCAGTTCAACCTGATACCGTCGATCACCGTGCTTGATAATGTGGCGCTTCCGCTCATCTTCGATGGTATCGGTCCGAGAGAGCGTGAGATCAGGGCCATGGAACTTTGTAAGCGTTTTTCAGTTGATAAGGTTGTGCAGAAACTGCCGACGCATCTTTCTGGAGGTCAGCAGCAGCGTGTCTCTGCTGCGCGATCGCTCGTCAATGACCCGCAGATCCTCATCGCCGATGAGCCGGTTGGAAACCTCGACTCAGTTACCGCAGCTGCCGTCATGGCAACCCTCGACGAGATCAATCAGCGTGACAAGAAGACGATCTTCCTCGTCACGCACGATGCAAAACTTCTTCCTCGAGCGCATCGCGTCGTCTATATGAATGATGGGCGCGTGCTTCGCGTTGTCCCGAATCCAGAAAAGGATCAGATCATCAAACTTGAAGCGGGTTCGACGATCGTCACTGAGATCGAGCAGGTCGCACGTATATATCCATACGACAGTCCAAAGGAGTTGCAGGCGAAAAGTTTGATCAATTTCCTTACCGAAGAGCTTTCGTTTGATCAAATATCAAAGTTGCAAAAACTCACTGAGCAGGTCATTGAGGGCCGAATCGATTATCCTCAATACATGCAGATTCTCATGCGCAGTGAGCACGAAGGCGGAATTGGTATTCCGGTCGCGCGTGCGGGTATCATGGTCGATCGATTGAAGCTCATCATTGAACATGCACATGATGTCGAGCGCTATAGGCGTGCGACTGCGAAAGAGGGAGGGGAAACGTATATTCGCAATACGGAGTATGTCAATCGCATTGCTGAATTCCTTTCAACGCAGTGTGCGCTCACACTCGGAGAAAAAGAGAAGATATTTTTCGAAGATATCATTAAGCAGCGCATCGGTGGTTTTACACGCAAGGAGGATTTTCTCGAGCAGATACAGTTAAAGAGTGACGATGGTGGAGTCGGCCTTCATGCAAAGCAGGCATTTGATGTTACTCGCTTGATCGAAAAACTGATCGCACTCGGTATTCAGCGTACCGCAAATCACTAGGTCGAATTATATTTGAACGAATAGTAATACAATCATGAGACTTCACGATATCGGAAAACTTTCGACGCGTATGTTCAAAACGAACCCCGCGCGTACTTGGCTTACCATCGCAGGTATGGGCATCGGTACCGGTGCCGTAGTTACGCTCGTCGCGCTCGGATTCGGTTTACAGAATATCATTCTCGAGCAGATCGTCTTCGGAGAGACGCTGCTTTCGCTTTCGGTGTCTTCGCCACTTACGCGAGGAGTGCAGCTCAATGACGCCGCGATAGCGGATTTCCGTGCGATGCCTAACGTGAAGGATGTCGCTGCGATGGCCCAGTTTCCAACACTCATCACAATGAAGGGTTTGACTGGAAATGCATTTGTGCAGGGAGTTGATCCCGCATATTATCGTTACATTGGAGCGAGTGCTGTCGCCGGTGAATTACATACAGAGAAAAACAAAAATACGACCACTGACGGAGTTGTACTTACGAAAGCATTATTGAAGCTCTTTGATATCGCCGACCCGAAGGACGCGATTGGTCAGACGGTCACATTTAGGGTGCTTGTGCCTGTCGAAGGTAAAGATGATGTACAAGAGGTTCCGATAGACAGGAATTACCGTGTCATTGGAGTCTCGAACGACGATGCATTCATTTCCGCATTCATGCAGCTCTCGGAGTTGCGTAATTACATTCAGATAACACAGTATGAAAAAGCGCAGGTGCGTGTGACTGCAAGTGAGTTTCTCGCCCCAGATACGGCGCTCATCATTGGGAAGGGGTATATTGTCACCGCGCTCAGTAAGACCGTCGATCAAGCAAATAAGATCTTTAGTGGAATACAGGTCGTGCTCGCGGTCTTCGGAAGTATCGCGCTCGCAGTGTCCGCGATCGGTATGTTCAATACGATGACCGTCACATTGCTCGAACGCACGAAGGAGATCGGTATCATGCGCACGCTGGGTGCCTCATCTCAAGATATCAAGATCCTCTTCCTTTCGGAGTCTGTTATCGTAGGATTCCTGGGGGGTGTCATGGGTATCACTTTTGGGCTCATCATCGGTGGAACACTCAACGGTCTTGTGAATCTCGCTGCGGCGAATTTCGGTGGAAAAGCGATGACACTCTTCTCGTTCCCGATCACGTTCTTGCTCTTCATTGCGGCATTTTCCGCCGTGGTTGGGTTCCTCACGGGAGTTTTCCCTGCAGTGCGTGCTTCAAAACTCTCGCCATTGGATGCTATGCGTTATGGGTAAACAAAAAAAACGGCTCTGCCGTTTTTTGTTTACTCCAGCGTGATGTGAGCTGCGGTTATTTTGCGAGGATCACTCGCTTTTCGTCCTCGCCGTACCACTGTACGTTGTCGGACTCCAAAGCTGAGCGGTGCAGACAACATTCCTCGCGGTTTCATATATCGAAGTGAAGGGTTCCGAAGTTCGTAGTGGGGCATCGAGATATGTGCTTATGAAAGAGGTGTGAAGAAGTTGATTTTGGCGTGATAGGAAATGGGAAGGGGGCATGCTAAGAAAAAAGCAAGTAAGGAAAAGGATTTTCTTTACTATAACTGTGGATAAGATGCAATCTAGTTGCAGTTGTATGGTGTATAATATTGTTAACAAACTGCATACCATGGACGGCAAATTCACTTATTGGAAGACCGCAGGAAAAATTACGGTTGCGACCGGAATTTTCGCTTTGGTCACTCTCATCGGCGTGTCGACGATCGGTGTTTTTAGTACTCAAGCACTTGCAGGAGGCTCCGGAGCTGCGACTTCAACGGTGAAGGTGCTCAACACGCCGCCGCGATTCAACGCCGCACCTCGTGAGGTCGTCGTCTCAGCGACAACGACGCCAACCGTAAATGGTTCGGTAGTCGTGTGGTCAGCAGACGCATACGATAGCTCGAGTAATAACATCTATCTCCTTATCTGTAAGACTGGTGGAGCGCCAACCGCTACGACTTCTGCACAGCCATCCTGTGCTGGTGGTATTTCAAACCAGCTTGCGGTAACGAGTGGTACTCCTCCAGCACCGATCTACCCAGCAACGGCGATCGTTTATGCAACTTCGAGTCCTATTATCGACAACGTGAACGAGACCATACAGTGGTATGCATTCGTCTGTGACGATGTCGTTGGTCTTCCAAAGTGCTCGAAGACGACAGATCCTCTCGTGCAGGGTACTCCAGGTGCACCTGAAGCATCACCGCTTGTCATCAATCACCCGCATACCTTCAGTTCGCTAACCAATGATGGTCCAAAGGATCCAGGTCAGTTGATCACTTTCACCGCATCTTCTACTGAGGTCACTCATCAAGATACGATCAATGGTCCTGATCTCGCAACACTCTTTCTCTGTAAGGCCGCAGATTTCACCGGAACTAATTGTGGATCTGGCGGTACATGGGCGAGCTCAACTTCTGCAGTACAGACGAATCCTGTAGCATCGTGGACATTCCCGATCCCAACACTCGACGGAACGACAACGACATATCCGTATATCGTTGACAGTCGTGGTGCGCAAGCTATCGGACCTCAGCAGGGTACTGCATCGACGTTTACTGTAAACAATGTTGCTCCAACGATCGTTCCTGGAACAATTTCTCTCGTTGACCAATATGCAAGCACGTCGATGAAATTGGTTGTAGAGAAGGGTGAGACTCCAAATTTCAAGCTTTCATTCCAGGTTTCTGATTATAATTCGTGTACAACTGCAGCGGGGACACCACAAGCATCAAGCACGATCATCACGCTCTATCGCAGTGGCTACCCAGATGCTTCATGTAATGGACTCTCGGACGGCCAGCAAAACTACAACAGCTGCTACTCGAGCGGAGATAAGACCGCAAGTTGGAATGTTGTTTGCGCACCAGACCCTACGTACATGAGCGATTCTTGTACTGGGCCATCGGATATGACCGTCGGTTGGTCTTGTACGTTCCCACTGTGGTATACGACAGACCCGACTGATTTCGGATCACCTTGGGCGAGCGAGCAGATGAAGGTGAATATCACACCGATGGATCATGCCGGTGCCACCTCGTCGAATCTTAAGCTTACCGGCTCTGAGATGAATATCCTCTCCGCGCTTGGTCTCACTGCAAATACGTTCAGCTTCGGTGGCTGGGAGCCGGGACAAGGAAATACGACGATCGGTGTTGACGATCAGGGGGCAACAAGCTCATTGCTCGCAATCGAAGCTACGGGAAATGCGTCACTCGATGCAAACATCTCTGGAACAGATATGTGTACGACTCCTGGTTCGTGTTCAGGAAGTCCGACCGATACGATTCCTGCAAGTGCAGAGCACTATGCGACGAGTACTATCGCGTATGCATCCGGCGTCTCTCTCGCATCGACGACTCCTAAATTCTTTGATTTTAACATCTTGAAGTCTACGTCGACCTCGACGCCAAATACAGGAACACTCTATTGGGGTATCACTGTTCCGGCAACGATTACCGTTTCGGGTGACTATAAGGGTCAAAATGCAATTGATGCTGTCATTAACTCGTCAGCAACATGGTAAAACCGCCTCTGGCGGTTTTTCTGTTCACGGGCTCTAGTTGCAGTTGTAATTGCTATTTTGAAAGCACATCTTATACACATTCTGAGAGTGGCGCCGTGTTCTAAAGGATGATAAAATACAGTGAAGCACACACATGCAACGCCGAGCAATCTTTTTTATTGCAGGAGCTTTGTTATCTTGGCTGATGCAGACGAATGTCGCGTTAGCCGGTTTTGGTATCACTCCACCATATGTGCATAATGAAACACTGCGTCCAGGTAGTGATTTTACACAAGAGATCATCATCGTGCGTTCTGATCCCACAGATGACCTGAACGCAGAACTCACGATCAATACTCCAGGGTTCGAATCTTGGATCTCAAGTGATCGTGGTCTGAAGTTCCTTCTCCCTAAAGGAGAGAGTCAGGTGCGACTTAAGATCGCAGTGCACGTCCCCGACAATGCAAAGCTTGGAGATTATAGAGGAAGTATTCGTATAAGAACTTCGGGAACTGGAGAACAAGGTTCAGGAATATCACTCGTTCTCGGAGCACAAATAGATGTCTTCTTGCGCGTGCGTGATCAGATATTCGATTTCGAAGTACGGCGTGTCGAGCTCTTCGATGCCGAGGAGGGCCATAAGGTGTTATGGCTCAACTATCCTGGAAAGATGACTTTTGCGATGCAGCTCGAGAACACGGGTAACGTCCCCGCGGCTCCATACAAGATCCGCTTTGAAACTTACGACATCACGGGCAGGCAGTTGCTTGAAACCTCTGAAAATACCAATAGCATCAAAGAGATCCTGCCATTTGCCTCCCAACGTGTTGAAGCCTACCTTCCGACTTTCTTGCCGACAGGTTCGTATAGAGTGAAATATAACGTCATGAAGGAAAAGGATTCTTCGGCACAGGTCGGGGAATTGACGCTATCGATTTTCCCACGTGGAACGATCGCAGGTTATAAGCCATATGGTTTCGAAGGGCTTTCTTTGCCTGATAAGCTGACGCTCATCTTGCCTGTTGTGACGGTAAGTCTTGCGATCGTCACCCCAGTCTTAGGACGCAAGAAGCGTCGCGCACGACGTGCACGCAGAGAAGCTTCTGAATCCGCGACCCCGTCACGTGGTGGCATGGGAGTGACTTCAAGTACGGCACGTATGCGCTCTCAAGCGCCTTCTGCGCCAAGCGTGCGACGCTCGGCAGCATCTTCGGGTGGTGACGTCGTCAACCTCAAGAAGCGATAAACGACAAAGATGTACGGATGGAACACAAAAACGCGACACGCTCCTTTCCTGATACGCACCATGGAGCGTGTCGCGTTTTTCGTTGCTCTACTTGTGTTTGTGTTATTATCAAGTGCGTATAATGCTTCCGCTGAGCTCAATATGGTGATCGCGACATCAACGGTTGCTGTTTCTATTTGTAATAACGGTATCGTCGATAGTGGTGAGGTGTGTGACTTCGGTCTTGGTTTTAACGATGGGGCATATGCGACGAGTAGTGATTCTCGTCATTGCGCGACGAACTGTCGCTCTTGGGGACCATACTGCGGAGATGGCGTTTTGAAACCGTATTACGGAGAAGAGTGCGTCCCCGATGGTAATAATTTTTGCACAGACGCATGTAAACAGAAAGAAGCACCTATTTCATCGACAACACCGCCGCAGCCTCCGCCGACACCTTCCGGTAGTGGTGGGGGATCGGGCGGTGTTCCGATGCGCGCGCAGACGCAGGTGATCTTTGCGGGAAAGGCCTATCCGAATGCACGTGTGCAGATCTTGAAGGATGGACAGCTCCTCGGTATCGCACAGTCAGATTCGAATGCTGATTTCACTTATAACGTCGCCAATGCAACGCCTGGTCCGACGACATTCGGATTTTGGGCAGAGGATGCAAAGAAGATAAGATCGATCACCTATACGACGACTTTTCAGGTCACTCAGAACGCCGTTACGAATGTTGGTAATGTCTTCCTTCCTCCGACCATCAGAGCACTCCTTCAGAAGGTTTCACCTGGATCCGATATCATGCTTGATGGTACGACCGCGCCGCGCGCGCATGTGCAATTGCTTCTCGATAGGTCGAGTGCGCCAGTCGAAACAGCTACTTCGAAGGATGATGGAAGTTGGGACGCAAAGCTTTCGACGGGAGCAATGACGCCAGAGATCTATCATCAGATCCTCCCATATCTCGAGCTGATCGCAGCGACTGGTACGGTTCCTCAAAAGAGTGGAAATGGTACCGCGCTCAACATCTTCGTCGGAAATAGTAATGTGACTGATCAAACGAGTAATGGAGATATCAACGGCGATGGTAAGGTGAACATGATAGACTTTTCGATGTTGCTCTTCCGGTTCGGTAAGTCCGATCCCGTCGGTGATCTTAATCACGATGGAAAAGTGAACATCGCCGATCTTTCGATCATGCTTTATAACTGGACCTCATAATCATGAAAAAAACACTCCCAATATTTCTTTCATCGATCCTTCTTCCTGTATTTGCTCAGGCGGCAACTTTGCGTTTCGATCCACCGCTCCGTGCTTCGGTGCCTGGAGATGTGTTCGTTTCGACGTTGCGTATCGATGTGTCTCCCGGTGAGTGCATCAATGCCGTGAGCGTCGGAATCGCGTATCCCGCTGACCTCTTTTCGCTCGAAACGGTCTCCCGTGGAGAATCTATCTTTTCACTTTGGCTCGACCAAGTCATTGACAAGTCGGCTGGTCAGATACATTTCATAGGCGGTATACCTGGAGGCTACTGCGGTAAGGCGGTAGGGGATCCAGGGCAGTCGAACATCGTTGCGAAGGTCATTTTCCAGTACAAGGGAAATCAAGCAAGTTCTCCTGCAACGATAGCGATGCTTCCCGATACGGAAGTCGATCTCAATGATGGTCACGGCGGTAGAGCTGCACTCACGACGCTTCCGATGACCGTCACTTATGCCGCTACGTCGACTTCACGGAATGAATGGATCGGTGTCGTGAACGATGATACTTTCCCACCTGAGGAGTTCGTACCGGAGATCATCAAGGATGTGAACAATCCGAAGTCGCCGTATTATCTCGTCTTCGACACGACGGATAAGCAAAGCGGGGTCGAGCATTATGAGGTACTTGAAGAGGATCCAAATAGTTTCGGTTTCAGACTTGGGAGTCGCATAAAGGCGAAGCCAGCACCGGCGACGAGTCCTTACTTACTCCAGGATCAGACGCTCAGTAGTCGCATCGTCGTTCGCGCATATGACAATGCGGGTAACATGCAGGAGGAGATCATTCCACCAAAAAATTATCGATCGTTACTCGACACGTTCTCATTCAGTGACTACATACTCCCACTCATATTGCTCATCGTTTCATCGATCGCTGTATTCATGAGTTTCAAACATTATCATCATAGAGATGATGCACTTCATGATCGAGAAGACGAAGAGTCTGATATGCCATAAAAACCGCTCAACATAAGGCGGTTTTTATGCACACCAAATAGAATATCTTGCGATGTGTGACGATTGAGCATGATATAATACAAGCATGTACACACGTGCACGGAAAACGATCCTCGCAGCGCTTTTTTCAATAGCGCTTTTTCCGTCCTTTGCTTTCGCATCAAGTACCTTATCGCTCTCTCCTGCCTCAGGGAGTTATGCTGTCGATGAGACGATTCCTGTACGTGTCATGGTTGAATCTCCAGAAAAGTTGGCAGCGGTCGAGGCGACGCTTGAATTCGATCCAAAGTTGGTAAGCATTGATATCGTCTCTACTTCACAAGATGTCTCTTGGGTGGTGACGCCGAGCATTGCGGATGGCGTATTGCGTTATTCAGGAATGATCAAGAGCGGTGCTCCATCAACACTCGAACTGCTCACGTTGCAAGTACATGCACTACGACCAGGTAAGCCTGAGTTACGATTTACTTCTGGTGCGTCGACGGTAGCGGCGGATGGTACGGGAGGTAATACACTTGGTCGCATCATCCAAGCAAGCTTTGACGTGTCTCCAAAAGAAGGATTTGAAAATAATTCTGATGCGACGACAACTGATGCGACGACAACACCGAATTCTGGTGAAGTGCTCGGGGCTTCAGACTCGGTTGCATTAACTGTCACCGCAAAGGAGATTCCCGACGAATCATTGTGGTATCCGCTACGTGAAGTGACGATGTCTTGGACGCTCCCACATGCAGTGCAGGACGTACTTGTTGGACTTTCCCATAATAGGGATGATCTTGGTTATAAGAGTATCCCGTCAGGTACAACGACGCGCACGATCACTGATCTTGATGAGGGGGAATGGTTCTTTCATGTTACGCCTGCGGGCGGTGCATTAAAGGACTCCGCACACTTTCGAATTGCGATCGATCATAGCGCTCCGTTACTGGGGACGACAACTGAAGTTGAACGCATAGATAAGCACGATCCAAATATTGCATTCAGTGTGAGTGCAAC
The DNA here is from genome assembly GCA_021851895.1 of bacterium. Taxonomy (GTDB): domain Bacteria; phylum Patescibacteriota; class Minisyncoccia; order Phycocordibacterales; family UBA6899; genus JAJZQJ01. The sequence goes on along the minus strand of JAJZQJ010000005.1, from coordinate 25,152 downwards.
GGATACGATTTCTGGTCTCGACCATTATGAGTTCACTATCGACAAAGGGGCACCAACGAATTGGACTGATGATGGTTCGGGTATATATCATTTCCGCTCTACAGTTTTTGGAGCTCATGATCTGACGATCGCGGCAGTCGATAAGGCAGGGAATAGGAGTGAGTCGAAGGTGAAATATGAAGTACTTTCGCTTGATCAGCCTATCGTTACGCTTGATCAGGAGAAGTTCAGGGAGGCAAGTCCTATCGTCGCGCATGTCAAAGGAATCCCTGGTGCGACTGCGAAGGTCGTTTTTGAGGGGGGTTCCGTACATCACGTCGATGACGTACAGCTTGATAGTGATGGAAAGGGTACATATACACTCACCGAGAGTGTGCTTCCCGGAAACTATATGTTGTCGGTTACTCAGTCGAAGTCGAATGGCGCTTCGTCTGACGTTCCTGTCCATGTCGATGTCGAGGTTTCTCCATCCATACTCGGCTTCCTCGGCAGAAATCCTGCACTCTCGATCGCTTTGCTTCCGCTGTTCATACTATTGCTTGTCATTGGTGGCTGGCGCATAGGAAAGTCATATCTTTCCTATCAAATGAGAGGTGCTCAAGGAGGGGCTCCGACACTGGCCTTACCTCCACCGCGTGCTGATCGAAACGAGGTGCGCGCGAATAGTGTTCGACCAGTACAGACTGCACCGCTTGAATTACGTAGAGTGGTTCGCGTGCAAGCACCAGGCGCAGTGATCGACTTACGTCGTCGTTAATAAAAACCGCTTATGATGAGCGGTTTTTTTATTTATCAAGTGCTTTTGTGAGCGCTGAGAGATCCTCTTCTGCTTCGACTTCGTGAGCTTTTTTGAATGCGAAGTAGTTTTTATAGAGGATCAACGCATAGATCGTCATGAACGGGGTGACGATCACCTGTGCGATGAAGTTGCCTATTCCAGGAAGTATCGATCCTGCGAAGCTAATGATAAGCGCGGTGACAAAGGATGGAAGGAGCACCATAAGGAATGTTCTCCACCATTTACCATGGACCAGGGTTACGCTTTGGAGAAGTGCTGATCTTCCTCGTGCTCCATGAACGACATATGCGAGAGATGCGAAGGTGAGGTAAATGGAGAAGATGATGCCGGGGATGATAAAGACGAAGAGGCCGAGTATGACGATGATACCTGAGAGCACACCGATCCAAGCGAATCCTGGAAGTCTTTCCCACGATCGCGCAAAAGCATGTCGCAGGGTGATCATGCCATCGTGCACCGCTATGGTGTAGAGTGCGAGCGAGCTCCAGAATGCGATGAGGGCGATGGTGAGGATTCCAATCGCCGCATGGAGAACTACGATCGGAAGCATGCTCCTGCTAAAGAAGTCCGCCGTGGTGAAATGGAGTATGCGGATATCATAGATTATAGGAGCAAGGAAGACGATAAGTGCGAGCATTGGTGCGAGTAGCGTGGTCGTTGCCGCGAGGACGTAAAGAGAGAGGTGTTTTGTGAGTGCTTCCCATGCCGCTCTGAATAGCTCGCTCATCGAGAGTAGGCGAGTATCAAGTCTTTCCTCACTCAGCTTCGGTTCAGGGGGAATTGCGCTCTCCTTAAGTGCTTTTTCGATGAGATCTTTGTGCCAGTGCTTCTCGTCGAGTGCCGCTTTTATCTCAGTATCGTTTTTGCCACTGAGTCGCTGGCTGCTTACATAGTTTTTGAGTTCATCAAAAGACATATTGTTTATCTTTGTTATTCTTGCTGCTTATGATCGCAGCGCATCATAATAATCGAGCATAAATGACACGTCGCCGAAATTTACGATGTGATCACCATTGAGATCGAAGCGAGGGTCGTATTTCTTGCCTATGGCCATGACGACCTGTGCTACATCGCGTGCAGAGATATTACGATCTGCATCGATGTCGGGGGTGGGGAAGCCCTTGGGGCGAGGGAATATCTTTACGTTACCAATACTACCGATTATATTGTCACCCTTGCCATCATTGGCAAGAAGTGTCGCCTCACCAACAGAAAGCGTCATTGGTACGGCCTGTTTTGCAACGAACACTGCGCGAAGCACATTTCCGTCTTGGTGGCCACTAGTAAGTTGAGGGTGAATGATCCCACCACTCCACGTGATTGCGCCGCTTCCATTACTCCATTCAGGTGTAGCGCCCCATAGATCTATTGCAGATTTTTCTGTATCAATGCGATCGACGCTGAGATATTGCGGTGGAAAATGTATCGTCCCATCTGTTGCATTTACAGGTGCGATACTTCGAAAATTGAGCTCAACAGAAAAAGGCGTACCGACTTCAGGGAAGTAGGTGACGGGTTTAAGATATAGGCTGTTTCCTGGAGGAACCTCTCCTTGTGAGATCAAGAGAAAAAGTATTGGTACCGATAGAATTGCCTTTCTGTGATGTTTTTTTACGATCGAAAACATGAGCTCTATTGATTCTGATCCTTCTCCGAAGATGTATTAACGCCGAAGGTGTGTTTTTATGCGTGCAATGATGTCTTCAAGTCCCCAGTCGCTCTTAATGAGGAACTCCGTTGACCCAAAGCCCGCGATGGTTGCAATGGTCGTTGCGTCAGCGGAATTCGTAACCGCCATGACGAAAACTTTTTGCCCCCATTCGTCGGACTGTCGTAGCTTGCCGAGCATTGTGATGCCATCCATGCGAGGCATAAAAATATCAAGTAGTATGAGTGCCGGGTGATGGAGTTGCGCGAGGCTAAGGCCTTTTTCGCCATCTTCTGCGGCGAGCACCTCGAAACCCTCTTCAGTGAGTCGGTCGGTGAGCACCTGTCTTAGCGCGTGATCATCCTCGACAACGAGTATTTTTTGTTTTCGTGTTTCCATATAGAGTAACGGTTATTTTGCGAGATCTTCCTTGATCATCGCAGCGACTTTATCCATCGGGGTCTCGGACTTGCTGATATAGCGCTGGATTCCTATCGTTTTCAAGCGACGGATGATCTCTGGGTCATTCTGGTTCGAAAAGACATAGCAGGGGATGTGTGCTCCCCATACGCCGCTTTCGCGGATCTTTTCGAGGAAGGTCGTTCCATCCATCGGATACATGACTATATCGGTTATGATGACATCAGGTCTTTCTTTGAGGGCTATTTCGATAGCTTGTTCGCCTGTTGCTGCGTCGAGTGTTTGAAATCCCGCAGCGGAGAATTTGCTCACCAGCAGCTCCCTCACTGGCCCTTCGTCTTCGAGAATGAGTATCTTAGGAGACTCCATATGTAGCACATTATAACACAGTTTGCCCTCATTCCCTTGTTTTGAGGCTTTTAGACTTTAGGGCGTTTTGTGCTATGCTATGACCTATACATATAATACGTAATGAGCAATATGAAAGAACAAAAATGGGTCATCGGAATTGTCGTCGGATTGCTTGCTGCTACGGGCATCTTTTTCTCACTTTCGAAAAAAGCAATTGCTCCGACAGAACAGGGGGTCGTCGCAAGCGCGCAGGATGTGGCATTTGGTCAGTTCCTAAAGGATAACGGAGTCACCTTCTATGGAGCATTTTGGTGTCCACATTGTCAGCGTGTAAAGAAAGAGCTTGGCGAGGCAGTTTGGAAGCCTATTTATGTCGAATGTTCTACGCCGGATGGTAGAGATGAGACTCAGGTATGTAAGGATGCGAAGATCGAATCGTTCCCAACATTCGTATTCAAGGATGGTTCTCGCCAGGAGGGTGAGATGACCAGGGACGAAATAGCAAAGCGTGCCGGTTACATGGCGACGAGTACGAAATAACCATGGATCTCGGTGGACTTATGACCATCGCATTTGCGGTGGCGACACTTCTCGGAAATATCTTCCTCGTTTTGACGATGGTCTTTTGGGTGATGCATAAGGATCCGTTCCCTCGGGCAAGAGTGTTTCTCATCGACAATGCGCTCTTGTTCGCATTCGGGCTCGCGACCATTTCTATGGTCGGGAGTCTGACCTACTCTGAGGTCGTCGGTTACCCCGCATGTATACTTTGTTGGATCCAGCGCGGTTTCATGTACCCACTTGTCCCTATGCTCGGTTTCGCAGTATGGAAGAAGAGTAAGGCGCTTATTTGGACGTCACTGTCATTTGCGAGTCTTGGTGGCGGTGTCGCGCTCTATCAGTGGATCAAAGATATGGCGGCGCTCTATGCTCCCAATTTCGTGAAGCTTGGGTGTCCATATGTGGCAGGGTTGCCATCGTGTGATCGTATCTATACATTGGAGTTCGGCTATGTCACCATCGCGATGCTTTCGCTGAATGCGTTTTTGCTCATCATCGTCGGCTGTATCGCAGTCTTGAAGCGAAATGGTACTATCAAGAACTAAACAGGCATATGCCTGTTTTTGTTTTCATCGCTTTTTGCTATACTGCGAGAATGCAAAAAAGTATAAAGACTGAGCAGCGACTGCTTTCGGGGAGATCGTGGTTTGGCGACGTGCTCACTGAATTCTGGGGGCCTGCAAAGCCATCGGGAAAGGTCATTATTCTTTGTGATGGATGCCCCTCAGTGCCAAGCAAGAAGCGTACTGCAGAGGCACTCGCAAAGAAGGGGTATTGGGTATTTCATATGCGCTATAGAGGAAGCTGGGAGTCGAGAGGGCAATTTCTGAAATATTCGCCCGCTGAGGACGTTCGACTTGTGGCAACGGGTGTCCGTGAGGGTTTTGTGAATGTCTATGATGGGATGCGCTACGTACTCGATGTGCGCGAGTGTATAGTGATCGGCGCATCGTTTGGTGGTGCTGCTGCGGTGATCGCATCGACATATCCCGAGATCGATAAGGCTATCGCGCTCGCTCCAGTCATTGATTGGACTGTCGAATCAAAGTCAGAGCCCTTTGGTTACTTCGTCCATATGCTTGTTGAAGGGTTTGGGAGTGCGTACCGTCCAGTAAAAAATGCCTATGAGAAATTGAAGAGTGGTATGTTCTATCAGCCCCTTCTTGGTGCAGAACGCATGGATTCCTCGAAGTTGTTGATACTTCATGCTCGCGATGATAAAGTAATACCACTCGCTCCTTTGCGGGTATTCGCGAAACGCGCAAAGCTAAAGCCTGTATACCTTGAAGAGGGTGGACACTTTAGTGCAAGTAGCATTCTTGATAAAGAGGTTTGGACTCATGCCAAAAAGTTTCTCGCGAAGAAAAAGTAACAATTGAATTCATATGGATAAGCAAACATTGTGGATCGTCGGAGGGGGCGCGATCGTCGTCGTGATTTCTCTCATATTATTCTTCATGGGTGAGCCTCCAAAAGCGGCGAAACCTATAACAAATAACACTATGCCAACAACTGAAGCTACAAGAGAAGTGACAAATACGGTGACCCTAAAGACATCGATGGGGGACATCACGCTCGAGCTTTTTGGTAAGGACGCACCAAAGACCGTTGAGAACTTCGTAAAGCTCGCGAAGGAGGGTTTCTATACGGGGACGCGTTTCCATCGCGTGATCAAAGATTTCATGATTCAGGGTGGAGATCCACTTTCGAAGGATGATACGAAGAGTGCTTTGTGGGGTACTGGCGGTCCCGGTTATAAGTTTGATGATGAGATCAATGGTAATAAGCTCGTAAAAGGTGTGATCGCAATGGCAAATGCAGGGCCGAATACGAACGGTAGCCAGTTCTTTATTGTCACGGCAGAATCGACACCATGGCTCGATGGTAAGCACACCGTATTCGGTCGTGTTGTCGCAGGTATGGATGTTGCGATAGCGATCAATAACGTACAGACCGCACCTGGCGATCGACCGATCGTTCCGGTCACGATTACTGGTGTTGAGGTGAAGTAACGTACAGAAACGGGCACATGCCCGTTTTGTGCTATAATGTATGTTATGAGAAAGCTATATAGGCATACGAAAGGCGAACGACATGTTGCTGGTGGTGTCTTTGCCGGCCTCGGTGATTGGCTCGAAGTGAATCCTGGCATCCTTCGCGTGGGGTATATCGTGCTTGCGATCTTTAGTGGCATCATTCCGGGGGTGTTGTTGTATCTTGCGGCGATGTTGATGATGAAGAAGCATCCGGATCACGAAGTGCGCGATATCTAATAAACCTCATATTTTGGCACATCTTGCCATGCTTCGACATGCGACTCACTCAACGTACTTCAAGTACGCCTTGTTTGAGTGCGAAGCGATAAAGAAAATGTGTAACATTTTCCGCTGAGCAAGGCGGAGTCAGGCCCGCAGCAGTACTCATGCGAGGACCGACGAGCCCGGCCAGGAGCCACACAATATTTTCAGAGCTTTGCGAATGAAAATATTGATGTGAGCTGACGGCGCATGCCTCCAGCATGGCAACCTGTATCCCAAATTCTGCGGTTTTTTGTTGTGTAAAATTCGTAAAAATGCGAAAGATAAAAAACTTAACCGCACCTTGTGGGTGCGGTTGGGGCGCTCAGTACGAGCGCTAGATGTTGTACGTGGAGGCCGTGCAGAGCTTGCCATCCTCGATGGGCTGGCAGACGCGCTTTGTGACCTCGCGATTTCCGACGCGGTAGGTGACGTTCCAGTACTTGCGAACGATGTGGCCGGTGATGGAAATCTCTTCTTTGACGAACTCGATGTTCGCGATGGTCGCATTTGCGCGCTTGGCTTCACTCTTGACCAGCTGCTGGACAGGGGCGGGACAGAGCGCGAGACGACCCTCGGAGGTGTGCCCGACGAAGATGACGCCGATGAGCATGATGAAACCAAAGACGATGAAGAGCTTGCGCATGATGTCCTCCAGGACGATGTAGGAAAAGGAAAGAACTGATCTTTGAGGGTTATATTATATCATAAATATTTATTTTGTCAATACTCTTTAAGGTTGAGAAAAACCGCCACAGTGTGCGGTTTTTTCAACCTAAAATTTCCATAATGAACCTTACTAATGTACGCAATGCTTTGTCTTTGCGATGCTCGGCATTGTTGAGGATACAGCCGTATTGCGCGTGCATCGCGCAAAGTGCTTCGTTGCGGACATCCTGCATGCGTGCATTCAGCTCTTCCTTGGTGTGACAGCGTCCACGAAGGCGCTCCGAGATTTCGTTTTCTGGAGCAAGTATGAAGATGAATGTCGCATCGGGAATCAGCGCAAAGAGCTTATCTGCACCCTCGGGGTCTCTGATGATGATAGATGGACCATGTTCCAGTGCGCCATAGAGCTGTTCTTTGAACGTTCCATGGTAGTGTCCATGTGTCAGCGAGTACTCCGCGATGAGACCCTTCTGCTTGGAGCAGGTGAATTCTTCGTCGGAAATGAAGGTGTACGCACGGTCAGGCGTTTCGCCTTTACGCGGTTTTCGCGTTGTGTGCGTCGTTATCCGTTTCATTTCAGGGAAGATCTCCAGGATACGTGTGACGAGTTCGATCTTACCGCACGCAGGTGGTCCTGCGACCACGAATAGCGGGTGACGCATGGGGCCTCCTTTCTGTACATCTATACCTAATAGTAGCGCGTATTACATTCCATGCAACAAAAAGCGCCTCATGGGCGCTTGTTCGTCTAGTCGAGGTTCTCTTTGATGAAGAAATAGAGCTGTCGGAGTGATCGTTCGAGGTGGCCATTGGCATTGTTGATGATGCAGCCGTAATACCAACGATTGGCCTGGCGAAGCTCATGTTCAGCATCCTCCATGCGCCGCGCGAAGTCGGTATCGCTGGTACTCCGTGCGGTCAGGCGCATGCGCAGGTCATCGTCTGGGGCCATGATGAAGATACAGTACGCATCGCGGAAGAGCTCCACGAGCTTTTCGACGCCTTGAGGGTCGATGATGACGATCGCTGGTCCCTTCGCATGCGCTTCGCGAATATCCTGAGCGCGAACTCCGTAGAGTTTGCCATGCACATCGGCATGCTCGATGAATTCGTTCTCCTTGAGAGCCTTATTGAATTGCTTATCCGAGAGGAAGTGATAGTCGATACCATCCTTTTCTTCAATCCTGCGCTTCCGGGTCGTACAGGTGACGACGCGAGAGATCTGGGGGAAATCAGCGAGGACATGCTCGATGACCAATTTTGATTTTCCCGCAGCTGCCGGGCCCGAAACGACGAAAAGGGGGTAAAGTTGTTTTCCGGCCTTTTCCACGATGGCTCCTTTCGTTGAAGTGCTTTCTGAACGTGATATTAAAGCAATTCTTGAAACATGCAAGCGAATGCTTCTTAAAATAAAACTCCCTTAGGGGAGTTTTATTTTAACGCATACGTGTATTTGGGGTCTTGCCTGCACGCTTTGCCTTTTGGCGCTGTGCCTGCTTTTCTTTCTTGTTTGCCATAATTGAATGTAGATTAGCACAGGATCATCGCTTTTTCAAGACGACCAGAGATTCACAGTGTGGTGTTTGCGGGTAGAAGTCGAATCCTTCAATATGAGTAATTTTATAAGACTCCTTAAGGTCTGCTACATCGCGTGCTTGCGTTTCTGGATTGCAAGAGAGGTAAATGATGGTGTCTGGGCCAGCCTCCTTTATGTGCTTGATGAGTTTAGGGTGGAGTCCCGCGCGCGGGGGGTCAAGGAGGAGTGTCTCGTGAGCGGCGATGAGCTCGGTGTTTATCTTCTCTGCAGGTAAGCACTCCGCTGTGTAGTTCGTAATATTATTCACTTGAGCATTTTCTTCTGCAAGCGCGACTGAAGATGCGTTGATCTCTACGCCATGAACTTTCTTTGCTTTTTTTGCAAGTAGGAGCCCTATGGTTCCGACTCCAGAATAGAGTTCGAGCAAGTCGGTCCCTTCGGGTAAGAACTCAAGCATACGTTGCGCAGCCTTTTTGAACACAGGGATGTTGTTCTGAAAGAACCCATCTGAAGGGTAGTGTAATGCAACATCGTCGATGACCTCAGTCAGCGTATGCGATCCACTTTCGAAGAGCAGTTCAGTCTTTACGGCTGCGGGTGAACGATGCGTCGAATACCATATCTCTATACCATCGAGACCAGGAATATCATCTATTGAGAATCTTGGTATATCTTTTTCTTTCACATAGAGGATGGCAATACAGGAATTCGTTGTCTTGCTTTCTCTTACTGTTAGCGCTTTAAGTTCATATGCAGTGAGCTTGAGGTCGCGTAATTTACCGCAGATCGCGAGCGCTATTCTGTTCATGTTGTCAGAGAGCAGTGCACAACCTTCGGGGAGGGGTACTCGTGACTTGCCTGCATTACGTATGTGGTATGCGAGCGCGAGTGGTGTGTCTCCGCCGATTCCGTCTCTGTCGGTGAAGGAGAATTCCGCCTTTGTACGATATCCGTAATATTGTTCAGCTGGTGTAAAAGCGACCTTAGGTGCATCGTCATAATAAGCATAGAGGTCATTCAATATCTCTTGTTTCAATGCCGCTTGGGTCGGATATTGCACGACCTGCCAGGGGCTACAAGAGAGATAATGCAATTCTTCCGGTGCTTTACGATGTGGCGATATCTCGATGAACTCTTTGATCTCGCCGATCATGACCCCGTGTTTTCGGGTCATATCAATAACCGCAGTCTCATTAGGGAGCATGCCGTGCACATAGAGCGGAATTCCGCCGATATCACAGCGCGCCGCGCCGTTGTGCGCGATTCCAGTGCTTGTTGCGGTGATCACTTTATTGTTCATATGGGAGATGTTTAGTTTGCGTGGAACCAGCGAATGACGCCATATTGATCGGGAAGGAATTCAATGTTCCATTGTGCAGCTTCGGGGAGTTCTCGAATGTGAGTTTCTTGACCAAGCCCGAATTCACAGAAGAGGCTACCACCTGGTCGGAGGTGGTCTTTCGCACAGCCAAGGAGCTTCCGTATTTCTTCGAGTCCATCTTGTGATGCAAAGAGTGCACGTTGTGGTTCCCAGTCTCGCACGCTCTTCTCAACGGTAGTGTCATTTTCAGCGATGTATGGAGGATTTGCGAAAATCGCATCATAGGGGCCTGCGAGCATGGAGCACGAGTCACCAAGGAGTACTGTCGCACGCTCAGCGTGGGTGATATTTATTTTGATGTTTTCCTCGATTTGTGCGCATTCATCGGATCCGATATCAATGAATGTGCAGCGCGCTTTAGGGAAATAGAGCAGTGCTGCTACGCCGATGCAGCCGCTTCCCGCATAGCAGTCGGCAAACGATAGATTTGCGATATGTCCATGTTTCTGGGTGAGTAGTTTGAATGCAACTTCACTCCAGTATTCTGTTTCCGGTCTCGGTATAAGCGGACGGTGGTCAAGTTTTATACGTGCACGAAGGAAGGGGATCCATCCGATAACGTATGCGATGGGTTCGCCTCGCGTAAGCCTCTCGAGGTCATGAAAGTAGTCTGGTGTCTTTATTCCGAAGTATTTTTCTGTCAGCAGCCAGTGGGCGTCTCGAGGGGATATTTCCATGTTTCGTAGTATAACACAAACACACTTTGTGGGATGAAGAAAAGCCCGCAAGCGGGCTTTGCTATTCGATCGAAAAGGGCTTCTCATCATCCGGTTTCATCTCGATGTTTGCGATGTCATCGATGATCTTGCGCATGCGCTCGACGGAGCATTCCGGCGTTTTGTACACTGATTCTTCATAGTGAATCTCTATGCGTAATGCACCATAGACTACCGCGTGCGGCAATCGAGCGCGCACGAGTGCATTGTAGAGTGACTCCGCTGCGGTCGATCCGTTGTGGTAAAGACGGACGAATGGAACACGCGTGCCGAAGTAGCATTCCGGATGCTCCTTACTCGGCTTTTTTGATAGGGGGAGCGATAGGGCTTCTGCGAGAGCGAAGGCTTCGTCTTTCATTATGTCAGAGCATTCGAAGAGTATCTTGCTGAGACCGCCATCGTTGCCAATTAGTTTCATTGTGCGACGTTCGGTGTCGTAGATGAGAAAATATGTAGCCGCTTTCAGAAAATCAAGTATGTTCGGGTGCACGTGCGTGCTCCCGAGTCGTAGCTTCTTTATGGAGGGCATTGTTGCCTCGTCGTCGATCTCCATGCATCATGCATAAAGTAACGATCAGTGTCAAGAAGTATTTCATTTTTCTTCACTGAGGTGGTATAGTTTTTTCACCTCCTCGTCGTTCAATGGATAGGATATCTCCCTCCGAAGGAGACGATGTGCGTTCGATTCGCACCGAGGGGACAGCAAAGAAAAACCGCGATGTGCGGTTTTTCTACTGTGCACCATATATCATCGTGATAATGTCACCCTTTTTTGGATAGAATCTACCCAGGGGAAGCGATATAAGGGCTCCATTTACATAGCAGTGCCAGGTTTTGTCCGTAGATGCTTTATCGGAAAGGCTTATGAGCTCTCTTGTGCGTCCCGAGTTCTTCCACGAAAGCTCAATGTGTTCGATATTTGCGATACGATCGATGATGTCGGCAATAGACTCACCTTCATTGACTGTGACTCCGTTCCAGGTACGTGTGTTTGTCCCATCGTGTAGAAGAAATGCGACCGTGGGTTGAACCATCTTTGCTTTGGCGTCTTCTCGCGTGTCCGCTGTTCTCATGATGATCGCACCAAGAAAAAGCCCAATGAGAAAAGCGAGGGCAGGGAGGGTGTATCCGTAGCTCTTGAGTGGTGTTTTCATAGTACCTGGCTTGTCGTCGTTGGTAGGCTCTCTGGCGTTCCTGTTGCACTACTCGTTGCAGTCTCGTCGAAGGTTGGAATGGTAGCGGTAGCCATTTGCTCCTCCTGAGGTGTAACTGGTGGAAGTTCAGTCGTCGTCGTGGGTGTGAGCGTAATTATGGGTTCATTATTCGTCATTGAAATAGGCTGACTCATACCCATAACCGCGGCAATGACCGCACCCGCGCTTAATATGAAGATGAAGCCCGCAAAAACGATGTGTTTCGATCGCATATATCTCATTATAGCAAGAGAATCATTTCGGGAAAGTGTGGCTGCTACTTTTCAATGATATATCTGTTATAATGAATATATATAAGTAATACAAATACATATGATGCGATTGATACTTAAAGCGACGGGAATCGAGCACACGAATGCGATCGATACCTACGTGGGCAGTCGGTTGCGTGAACTCGAGAAGGTGTTGGACCCAAAGGAGAAGAGTTGTATTGCTCGTGTAGAGATAGCGAAAGAAACCAAACATCACAAGACAGGTGTCGACGTATATAAGGCTGAATTAACGATGCGTACCGGCAAGAAGGATTTCCGTGTGACCGCGACCGATGAATCAGATCTCTATGCGGCTATCGATGCAATGAAGGATCATATAGTGAGAGATATCAAAGAGCACCGTGATCGCTCACGAAAACTACAAAAGGATGGCGATCGTAAGGTGAAAAAGGTTTTAAGGGCGATGAAGTAAAACGCGCGAAAGCGCGTTTTTGTTGACAAAATTTTTGTTATGTAATATATTTTTTACGTAATATATTTTTAACATCTAATAGAAATTTATGTTTCGATTCATAAAGCCAGAATGGTTCAAACGAAGAAAATATACAGGTTGGGGAGTCACCCCGATCACCTGGCAGGGTTGGTTGGTCACCCTATTGCTCATCTCTCCGATCGCATATGGCGTATCAAGACTCAAAAACGGCATGCCACTCTTTGGCTTTGCGGCGATCTTTTTCATACTCTATTTTATCGCATTCCTTTTCTTCATCTTCGCACTCATGGCGCGTATCGATGTTGACGAGCGCAGTAGGGCGCATGAGGCGATCGCGGATCGAAATGCACTTTGGAGTCTTGTGATGATCATCGCAGTAGGATTGGTCGCAGAGGGCGTTGCTCCTGCATGGATTCATGGGATTTCACCTATCAATCCTTTCCTCGTCGGAGGCATGATCATCGCATGGCTGGTAAAAGTCGTATCGATGTATTGGCTCGATAAGCATGATTGATATGCATAATCGTATCGGTCAACTTCGTAGGCAGCTCGATATGACGCAGGAGGAGCTCGCTGCGCGTGTCGGTGTGTCGAGGCAGACCATTATCGCCTTAGAGGGTGAAAGGTATAATCCGTCACTGCGGCTCGCATATGCGATCACGAGGGCACTTCAAGCACGCCACATCGAAGAGTTGTTCATATTTAAAAAATAACCGCGCTAGCGGTTATTTTAGTCCTCTCTTGAAATCATCATAGCCCATTTCTTTCTTTCCTTCAGGTGTGACACGATCGATCGATAATTTGTCGCCAGCAATATGCGCTTCAGTTATGCGTACACGAATCTGCTTGCCGTTATGTTCTACAAAGAAATATGTTCCTGGCCAAGAGTCATATGCACGGATTTTCGAAATGTTCACAAGTGGGTCAGCATCGAGCTGGATAAGCCCATCCTCTTTTGTGATCTTCTTACAGTAGGTAGCCTTTGTGTGGTCTTGAGGTATTGCAGTTATTGTTCCTGATATCCAGTTTGGCAATATGTGTGCCAGCAGCTTTCCTCCCTCGTGTGCAAGTTGTTCCTCGAGCGCTGATCCCTTCGGAGGGTTCTTGGGGTCGAGTGGTTCAGTGAAGTGTTCTTGTGCGATTATCGGTCCGTGGTCCATCTCTTCATCAAGCTTCATGATGGTGACACCGGTTTCTGTGAGTCCACTCGTTATTGCAGATTCTATCGGAGATGGGCCGCGTAGAAGTGGTAATAGTGAGGGATGTACGTTTATCGTTCCAAGAGAGGGCAGGTCAAGAAGTGATTTTGGAATGATCTTACCGTATGCTGCCACTATGAAAAGTTCAGCATTTATTTCTTTGAGTTTTTCCGTGATACGGACATCAGAGAGTTTCTCTGGAGTAAGCACTTCAATACCATGAGCAGTTGCCCATTTTTTCACTGGTGACGGCGTGAGTATGAGCTTTCTTCCTGCGGGTTTGTCTGGGCTCGTGACGATGAGTGTGGGCAGATATCCTGTTGCGTTGAGCTCATCAAGTATTGTCGCTGCAAATTGTGGTGTGCCAAAATAGACGTATTTCATAGTTGATGATCACGCTTTAGCTTTCACGTTCTTCTTGCGAAGCTTTTCAGCTGCCTTTTTCACACTTTCGATCTCTTTCTCTGAGAGCTCGGCGACATTGATCGCATGGTCGTGAAAGAGTATGCCATTAAGATGGTCTGTTTCGTGCTGAAAGATCTGCGCGAGTAAACCTGATGCGCCTCTTGTGTGAAGCGCACCTTTTTTATCTTGGTAACGAATCGTCGCTTTGTCGAAACGGTATGTTTCGCCGAAGAGCCATCGTACCGAAAGGCACCCTTCGGGTACGCGCACGCGCTTCTTCGATGTACGTATGATTTCTGGGTTAATGACGATGAAGTGCTCTTTGGGTTCAAGTTCGGGGTCATATTCATCTTGAGCATTGATGGCAAAGGCCTTTTTGTGCACGATGAATATTCTCCAATTTTCTCCTATTTGCGGACATGCGATCGCTACACCATCGGGTTCGCCTTCGAGGGCGATGATCATGCGATCGAGTATGCCATTAAGTTCTTTTGACCCGAACATTTCTGGCATGACGGCCTTAGAGATCTTGCGAAGCGCAGGATGATCTCGTTGTACTATATTCGTGTCGTAATCATGGCTTATGTGAATCATAGTCGTTATTCGTTAACGATGCTTTTTGGGTCTACGCGAATGCTGATTGAAGGGGGTAGCGATGCAAGATAATTACGTAGTTCTGTATGTGGCCAAGCCTCACGGCGCATGACGATCAGCGAGTGCAAGAAGACTTTCGTTCCTTGCTTCGTTACATAGTTCGGCAGTGTGACATTACTTATACCAAATTCTGCAAGTTGAAGATTGAGCGACGATATGAAGTTGAGGCCCTCCTCGCGGTCACCGAGATGACTGACTTTTATCAATGTTGTAAACGGAGGGAATCCGAGTTCTTTACGAAGTTCAAGCTCTGTACGGAGGAACTCTCCGATATTGCCTTCGGCGGCAAGGGAGAATATCGGATTTGTCTCTCTTGTCTGTACGAGAAAGTGATCACGCGCCTTTTCGCGCAACACGAGAAGCAAACGAAAGACATGTTCGGTCATGCGGAACTCAGGAATGGTCAGCAGAGAGTTGACTGAAAGTACGGAAACAAGTCCGATCGGGTCGGTAAGGTAGGGGAGCGCCATCTCAGTGCCTAGCATGATCGCTCCTGGCGTGTGGAGAAATTCCTGCGCGCGCTCGCGAGCTTGCTTGTGTGTCGCTACTGCATCGGTGTCTAATCTGTAGATAGGCGCATCGGGGAAGCGTGAACGGAGTATTTCCTCTGCCTGCGCTATTCCGAGCCCGAGGGGTGTGAGTCTCCATCCACCACAGTGTGCGCACTTATGCTTCGGTGGTGTTTTGTCTCCGCAGCGATGACAAATGAAGATGTTCTCGACTTGTTCGTCGTTGACTTCTTTGTTCGTCGTTGCAATATTTGGATGAGGAAGGGTGATGCCAAGTGCTGCGCTCTCGAGTTGTGTGAGATCGCTCTCATCACCAATGAGGGGCTGGGGTTGATCTTCGGAAGAGGTGATCTCTGCGGGGGTCGGTGGTAGTGCTGCAGGTTCTTCTTTTGTACGCTCTTTTTTCATCGACTTGCGATGTAATACAAGGGGGGCATGGCATTGTTCGCACTCGACCACGGTACCGCAATCGCCGCACACGGTCATTGGTGCGACGCCTCGACGGACGCAAAGAATGAATGTTGTCGCATTTCGTTTGCGCGTGTCTTTGATGAGTGAGACGAGCTCGCGCGAGAAGAAGGCGATGCGCCCTGCTGCAGGCTGTTCGCCGGATGCGCGCATGTCGATGATGTGGTTTCGTGCGACTGACGAATACCTGCCTTTTGGTCGCGATGAGGCATCGAGTTCTCCGCGGTCAAAACGTGCAAGCGTCTCGACACGCAAAAAGAGATCCCCGATGATAAGTGGGAGTCTGCGCTCTCTTGCATATGCTTCGACAAAACGCCTGAGATCGATGAAGGGACGATGGGTCATCGTATATGCGCTCGCGCTCTCACGTTCAAGTATGATACTTTGGAGATTCTTGCATGGCACCGCAAGGAATTGTGGCGTCGCAATAACAAGGAGAGGGTGTGTGCTCTCTTTTATCGACTGGAGACGTTCGCGGAGTTGCTTCTTCGTGAGATTTCCATGGAGGACGTAGGTGTATGTGCCTATACCCTTACCGATAGCAGCATCAGTTCGTTCGATGTCTTGGACAGTTGGAAGTATGAAGAAGACGGATCCATTGCGCGCAAACACTTCTCGAATGTGACTTTTGTACGTAGCGATACGTTCGATCTCCTCAGCCTGGAGAACGCTTGGAAGTGGCGGTGTGACCGCATGTGTCGCATCATTCTGTTGTTCGTCGCAGGCCATGGCTCCTGCTTCTTTTGCCTCGAGGAGCACCGAGGGGAATAGTGCCTGTATCGTTGCTCCGAGCGTCGAAACGCTCCAATTTGCAACCTCCTCAGCGGCACGAATGAATGCGGGCGAGAATATCTCGATGACTTTGAGGTCGTCGATCTTTTTTAGTGCGAAATCAGCATCTTTTATCGCCGCCTTTCTCTCGCGTACGTCGACGACAGAGAGGACGACCGCGGGCACCTCTTTTTTTCGAAGAGGAACCAAAACAAGCGCACCAATTGGGGGTGCGGTCTTTACTATATAGGAAAGTTCCGAGACGGGAATACCTCGCTGTATCGGTGCCACCGTGAGTAGAAACATCATATTGACAGTAGCATAACTTGCTAAAAAATCCAGCACTTTTGTTACTATACTACATGAGAGTGCGGAGGCTCAACGATGAGCGCCTGTGTTTGAGAAAATAAAAAAGTGGGCGAGGTGTCTCGTCCACTTTGGGTCTATGCGCGCACGAGCGCGAGCATCTCGACGATGTCTTCGTGAAGCTCTGCGGGCAGGTCGTTGACTTCGGGGCATTCCAAGAGAAGCGATAGTGCACGGCAGTGCACCTCAGCGTGGATCGCTTCTTCGACAGTGCCCTTGCAGTCTTCGTCCATGTACTGCATGAAGATGAGCCTGTTGAAGGCGCGCTTGTCGCTCTCGAAGAGCGCGAAGACCTCGCTATTGCTCTTGCACTCGAGCACCATCTGGGCGAGTACGTTCGTGTCTCCCGTGACGCAGGTGCAAGCGGAGAGGTCGCGCACGATGATCTCGGCGGCGACCCGAAGGACGATGCTGATCATCAGCTCTTCGACGACGAACTTGTTGCGTACGGCGCGGAAGTGATTTTCGAAACGGGACCAGAGCGCTTTGGCCTGTTCCTTCGTCGCGTTGGGGAATTGGCGGTTGAGCGTGTGCACGAGGTGTGCCTCCTGTAGTGAAGGTGCGGTTCTTGTTCAATCTATTCCGAGAACCATGCACTGTCAAGTGCGTTAGCTGGAGAAAAAATAAAGGTGTTTATGAAACACATGATCGCTCATAAAAACGATGTGTATAGGAACAGAGAAGCGCCAGAAAATATGATACAATGAAAGCAACTATGACGACATCGGAGCTGTTGGAGTTCATTCGTATTGAGCATGCTCTCGGGATGAGCTTGGATGAGATAACGCGACTCCTCATTACGGAAGGGGAATGGGATGCGGCCGATGTTGCCGAGGCTTTTCGCGCACTCGGTCTCCCTGAAGATGCCGTCGAGCGATACAATCTTCGCGCCGCTGGTATTGTTCCACCTCCTTATCGAGCAGAGGTAACTGAGCCTGCTCCTCAGCCGCAGCGTGCCGCTGCGCCGCTTGTGCGTCATACGCCGGCACCAAGCTCGGCTCCAGGTCCAAAAGACATGGAGTACGTGAAGCATGCAGCTCCGATGCATTATGTTGAAAAGCCAGAGCCGAAGCCGAAGCCGACGCTTGCTCGCCCCGCACCATTAACAGGAAAGGGTATCCGACCTCTCGTTCGTACCACACCGCCACCGCAGACTCCATTCGCGGCACCGATTCATGCGATGCGACCGGGAGAGGGGGCACCACTTGTACACGTTTCAAAAGTACAACAGCCACAGGTTCGTCCTGTCGCTCCTCTCGCCACTGAACATGCCGGGGTTAAGCCTATTGAGAGCATAAAGGCTCCTATGGTCGCACACGCGGGTGAAGAGATAAAAGAAGCGCCTCCAAAACCTACTGCAAAAGCTGTTGCGCCGATCAAGTTCACTTATGTGCCGAGTGGAAAGACCCCGGCGATTTCTGCTGCAGAGGAGCACCTCGTTGAGCATAAAGAACCGCCCACGGCACATGAGGAAAAGATCGCTGCTCTGCCGAAGGTGGAGGCGAAAGAAACCACTCCAATTGGATCCGTAGAGGCAAAGGAGGTACATGAGGTGCCTGCACACCTTAAGCCTGATGAGCTTGCTGGCGCTCCCGTTTATCGACCAAAGAAGATCGAGGTTCCAACATTGGAGCACCCTGCACACGTCGAAGAAAAGAAACCTGAAGTGATGAGGGCCCCAGTCTCGATGCCTCATGAGGAGGTTGCGAAAACGGCTTCAATCTCGGCACCATTCGTGCCGAAAGTTGAAGAGAAAAAACCAGAGACGATAGTTCCAGCTCCTGTGTCGCACGAAGAGGTCGCGAAGCCAAGTATTCCTCCTGCACCAGCGATGCCGAAGGCTGCGCCTTCAATTGCGGAATTAGTTGAAGAAAAACGAAAAGCGTCTGAAAAGGAGGCCGTGAGCTTGAAGCAGCCGTCGGTTCTTTCTGTTGAAGAAAAACCTCATCCTACTCCTGCGCCAACTCCCGCTCCAATACCGACACCCGCTCCAACTCCTGCACCCGCTCCAACTCCTGCACCGGCTCCAACACCTGCGCCTGCTCCAACTCCTGCACCCGCTCCAGCGCCAACAACGTTACAGCCGATTTTCATTACGATGCCCGCATTCGGCCCAGAACAGATGCAGGCAATGCAGCAGCAATATATGGGCATGATGGGTCAGCCACCGCTTGGTGCTGGCTTGCAACCCCAGGTCGCGCCGACGATCATCTACAATCAGACGATAGCACCGCAGCAGCCACCACCAGTGATACCTGCGGCACCACCACTGCCACCACCTCCACCACCCGGTCCTAAAAAGCCAGAACCTATTCGTTTCGATATCGGTAGAGTTCGCGACACGAGAAAAACGGATCAGTCGAATTACAGTGGAAGACCATCGATACTTGCAGCAGTTTCCGGTATGCAGCCGGTTGCGTCGACGAATATCGAAGATGTCTTTAAGTCGCAGGCGGGGGATGAGACCCTGGCCGAACTTCCCGTTGAGAAGAGTGCTATCGTGCATTCGCTCAAGGTGCCACACAAGCGAACGATGGCAGGTGATCTCGTACGTATGCAAGAGGGCATTATGCCCGAGCAAGTTGTTGCACAAACAGTGAAGACTACAGCGATCGCAGGTGTTGCACTTCCTGAGCGCGCGGGTTCTTCATCGCGGCAAACAGGCTTGCCTCTACCGGAGGAGATGGTTGATGACTATCCGGTTCCACCACCTCCAAAGAAATCAGGGAAGCCGATCGCGCTCATTAGCTTGAGCGTGCTCAGTGTCCTTGTCGTGTCTGGCCTCGCAGCATATTATTTCTTGTTCTATCGCTTGCCTGCACCTGATGGCATATTTCGAAGCGCGATCACTCAGTTGCTTCGTGGTCCTGCGATTGCCTATGATGCAAGCCTTTCGATCGACGTGGCGTCGACAGATGCAGAGCCTGAAGTGCTCCGTGCGAATGCAATTGCAACAGGAACTGTGGCAATGAAAGCGAATGCGTTTGGTGATGGTGAGCATTCTCTGAAGTTGAATATGACGCAAGTCGGTGCACCAACGCCGATCAATGTGACCTTTGAGGGGGTCGTGCGTGTCATTGGGAACGATGTCTATTTGTATCAGCGTACGCCGACCTTGAATACACCCTTGGGAGATCTCTCTCCTGCTGAAAGCTGGGTAAAGTCGCGATACACGGATATCGGTGCAGTCTTTGGTCTTACGAGTTCGTCAACGGTTTCACTCGGTGACTATGCAGCGATCACTCCTGCGACATCGCTTACCGCGATGCTCACGACGGGAGTACCGCTTCGTGTCGTAGGGACGATCGAGAAATTCAGTAAAGATCAACGTGAATATTATCGCATCCCAATAACACTTGATGCGAACAAGGCGATAACCGTGGATGAACTTCTTGGGAATTACCTTCGAGGATCCTCGTCGTTGAAGAATTCTGCGGATCGTAATGCAAAGCTTACTGAGCGTTTCAAGAATATAAGCGGCGAGATCATCATCGACAAGCTGCTCGAAAGGCCTGTTGCATTGTCTCTGTCGGGAAATTACGATCCAAGTAAGATCGCGATGAAGGGAACGGTACGCTTGAATATGGCATTCAGATTCATACCACCTCGAGTCATCAAGACTCCTGAATCTAAGACGCTCGATGAACTTCGTGCTCAGCGCGCAGGGGAGGCGGGCGCACAAGAGCTACTCATGCGAGACGCACCTGCAAGGACGATGATATCTGCGCTCGGGCTTGCACTCGAACAGTACGCGCAAAAGATGAAACGCTATCCGACCTCTTTGAATATGCTCATTGAGAGTAGTTACATAGGGAAGGACGCGCTTACTCCAGATATCATGAGTCGTATCATCTATGTCGCATATGTACAAAAACCCGCACCTGGAGCTGATGGAGTTCACTGCACGGATAAATCGCCAACCTGTGATTTCTTCCATGTGGGGACGACACTCGAATATACGAAGTCTAACGAACTCTCTCTTGATGCGGATTATACTTCTCCGGCAATTTCTGGGAGTGATAGCGCGGGCTGTAAAAACGAGGTCGACAGGGCCTGCTATGACATCATTGGCAACCTTGCTTCGAGCACTTCAACACCTGCGCAATAAGCGAAAGACATTGACACGTGACGCCTTGCTATGCGAAAAGTCACCCTCTCGGGTGACTTTTTTGCTAAATCAGACCGATATGATAGAGTGCACACATGAGTATTTTTGGTGGCAAACTGGGTATCGATCTCGGTACCGCGAATACACTTGTCTATATGCCCGGACGAGGGATCATCTTGAATGAGCCCTCGGTTGTCGCTGTCTCTGAGCGCGATAATAAGATCCTTGCTGTTGGCGCAGAGGCGAAAGAAATGATCGGACGAACTCCAGATGATATCATCGCTTACCGTCCTATGCGTGACGGCGTCATTGCTGATTATCGTGTCACCGAAGCTATGCTTCGCTATTTTATCAGCAAGGCAATCGGAAAGTGGACGTTATTCAAGCCTGAGGTCATGGTTTCGGTTCCCGCAGGCGTAACCTCGACCGAGCGACGTGCAGTCATTGAAGCAGCACTCCGTGCCGGTGCGAAGAATGCCTATGTCGTGAAAGAACCGATCCTTGCCGCTATCGGTGCGGGCATTCCTATTTATGAGGCGCGAGGACATATGATCGTCGATATCGGCGGTGGTACGACCGATGTCGCAGTCATCTCTCTTGGAGGAATCGTCGCTTCAACATCAGTGAAGTGCGCGGGTAATCGTGTCGATGCAGCGATCGCAGATTACATCAAGAAGACATTCAACCTTGCGATCGGTGATAAGACCGCAGAAGATATCAAAACGCAAATCGGATCAGCTGTTCCACTCGAACAAGAACTTTCGATGACGATCAAGGGACGTGATTTTATCGCAGGACTTCCTCGTTCCGTAAGTATCTCTTCGAATGAGATCGTGCGAGCGATCGATCGTGAACTTCGAGAGATGATCAAAGCGATCAAGGACGTCTTGCAAGAGACGCCACCTGAGCTTTCCGCAGACATCATTGATAGGGGAATCATCATGACGGGAGGTTCTTCGCAGTTGCGCAATCTACCTGAGCTCGTATATCGTCGCACAGGCGTGAAAGCCATGCTCGCTGATGATGCACTCTACTGTGTCGCAAAAGGGACGGGAGTTGCGCTCGAGCATCTCGATACCTATAAGAAATCGATCATAACGAAGCGCTAAAAGGATACGCCGAAAATGGCGTTTTCTTTTCGTCTAAATACATTGACATATCAAATATTCATGATATAATTTTTTAATCGATAAGGAGGCATTATGCCGCGTATTCTTCCGGTTTCCCGTGCGCTGTTTTTGAGCAATTTCGAGCAGCGCTCTTGGACCGCAGGAAATGCGGCCCAGAAGTTCGTCTATATGTCGAAGATCGAGTTCTCCGAGAAGCTCGTTCGTGAGCAACTCGGTAAGTTCCTCATCGAGCATAACCTGCACTTTCGTTCGTCTGCCTACCGATTCCACATCATCATGGTCCCTGAGGTCTTCGATGACGAAGATTTCAAGCAGAGGGTCATCGAGGTGATGACGAGCATCGGTGTGTCGACTACCTTCAGCCGCACTTGCAATAAGGGCGAAAGCTCTTATCGCATCAGTGGCGTCGTCGGCAGAGGACATGCGGCAGAAGTCGAGCTGATCCAGTACTGCGACGTCGAAGTTCGGTGTCGTTGACTTTCCGGGGTACCTCAATGTGGGGTACCTTTTTTATATGCGTCCCACAGGCATTTCTGCTATACTCTGCTCATGGACCTCTCCGCAATAAATAGCGAAAATCTACACCATGCCTACCTCCTCGAAGGTGATCATGAACGGATCGTTCCTGCACTTGTCGCTCATCTTGAGTCTATGAATATAGCTCGCGGTAGCGCAGTTGAGGTACGCAGCATACCCGTCTTTTATATAGAGGATGCGCGTAGTCTTCGGGAGTCTCAGCTGACGGTCGCCGAGGGCCGACGTGTATTCATCCTTGCTTTCGATCGCATGATCGACGCAGCGCAACATGCACTCTTGAAGACTATCGAGGAACCGACGAAGGGGACACATTTCTTTTTTGTGGGGAGGAGTAAAGACTTACTCTTGCCAACGGTCCTCTCTCGACTACAAGTGATCAAGCCAGAGGGAAGAAGTGATACCGCTGACGTGGATGAGCGTGCGCGCGAATATCTCGGACTCGATCTCTATGGTCGTACGGAAATACTTAAGGAACTCATCGCGTCTGCTCGTGGCGAAGATGATGAGTCTGATGAGGAGCGTGCCGCAGCAAGGCGCAAACTTGTCCGATTTTTAGACGGAGTTGAACGTATATTGGGGGGCGCATTCCATAAGGGCAGCAAAGATGCGAGCGACGCCGCAATGCTTGTCTTGTCTGCAAAAAGGGATCTCGCTGATGCATCGCCATCAATAAAGATGATCTTTGAGCATCTTGCGCTTCGACTTCCAAAAATGAAATAGTTGTGAGCGAATAATGGCATACGTGCCATTTTTTCGACAAAGTGTGTTCCTTCCGTGTTTTGTCGTTTTCTGCTATAGTTATGCAATCTATGGCATACGATTTCACAAACTTCAAGGCCGCTGTCGCTGAGAGCGAGGAATGGCTTAAGAAGGAGCTCTCGCTTCTTCGTACCGGTCGTGCTACGAGCGCAGTGCTCGATTCTATACATGTCGAGTCATATGGAAGCCTGTCGCCGATCGCACATGTCGCTTCGATCACCATGGAGGATCCAAGGACGATACGCGTCTCACCGTGGGATAAGTCGCAGGTGAAGGCGATCGAGCAAGCGATCACCAAAGCAAACATCGGACTTTCTGTGAGTGCTGATGATGCTGGTTTACGTGTGTTCTTTCCTGAGCTCACTGGTGAGCGAAGAGAGCAGGTGATCAAGATCCTTAAGGGTAAGCTCGAAGACGCTCGAGTGACTATGCGCAAGGCGCGTGAAGATGTCATTGCTGAGTTAAAACAGTTGGAGAAGGACGGTGGCATCTCAGAAGACGAGCATTTCAAGGCAAAGGACGACCTTCAGAAGATCGTTGACGCAGCAAACGCAAAGTTCGACGAGATGGCTGCAAAGAAGGAGCAGGAGATCAGGAGTTGATCATAATAGAGAACGGCAATCGAGCGTTCATGCACAATCGACCGTGCGAGACCTCGAATTGCCGATTTTCTTTGTAACAAACAATACATGCCAATCATAATATTTCTCATCATTCTATTGGTTCTCGTGATCGCTCACGAATTCGGTCATTTTTTCGTCGCAAAGCGTTCAGGAATACGCGTTGATGAATTCGCATTTGGTTTCCCTCCGAAGCTTTTCTCTGTGAAGAAGGGAGAGACCACTTATGCTTTCAACGCGCTTCCTATCGGTGGTTACGTGAAGATATATGGAGAAGATCCAACGCAGGTCATCGAGGGAGATACCGAGCGTAGCTTCACTCACAAACCACGATGGGTACAATCGATGGTCATCCTCGCGGGAATCGCAGCAAACATTCTCGTTGCTTGGATACTCTTTACGCTGATACTTTCGATCGGCATGCGATCGAGTGTTGGCGGAAATACCTTCGGCACATTATCGAATGTTGAGGTGCTCGTAACGCAAGTGCTTGAGGGGAGTCCGGCAGCACAGGCGGGCATGAAAGGAGGTGATGTGCTTCTCGGACTTCGTGACAAGACGACCGGTCTCTCTATGTCTGTAAAGACACTCGAAGATGTGACGACATTTGTTGCAGCGCGAGAGGGAAAGCCGATCGTCATGACACTTTCTCGTAAGGGCGTGCAAGAAGACCTCACTGTGATACCAAAGCTTGGGATCACTGATTCAGGACGTCCCGCTGTGGGAATCGCGATGGATGAAGCGGGTCTCTTGAAGCTTCCGATACACCTTGCGGTGCTTGAAGGTGCCTTAAAGACCTATGATTATACGGTTTCAACAGCAGTGGGTATCTTTGATTTCCTCTATCAGGCGGTGACTGGTCATGCGAATTTCAAGGAAGTCAGCGGCCCTGTTGGTATCGTTGGTGCGGTGGGGGATGCTGCGAAACTTGGTTTTGTAAATGTACTTTTCTTTGCCGCACTTATCTCGATCAATCTTGCGGTGATCAATCTCATCCCATTTCCCGCACTTGATGGTGGACGTTTCTTCTTCATTATCATTGAGAGTATCATTAGGCGACCGCTTCCTGCGAAGGTGACCGCATGGGTGAATTCGATCGGATTCGCAGCACTGATGCTTCTTATGATCATCGTCACTTATCACGACATCATAAAACTTTTTCACTAAAAAATGTACACGCATGCGTGTGCATTTTTTTTCTCTTTAAAAAAGTTATCCACACAAAAATGTTTTTCATCATTGTTCTTCACTCCAATGTGCGGGATAATAAAGTAAAGAGTGTCCTTGTGCTTGCACAGTGAGACTCTCCTCGCTTACTCGTGGTCAGC
>JAJZQJ010000011.1 GCA_021851895.1 bacterium | reverse complement strand
AGGCTTTGATCCCCACGAAGACTACAAAATAAAACAAAACCAGAGCTTTCACTCTGATTTTGTCATTTTGTGCCCTCGGTAGGAATCGAACCTACATTTAGAGTTCCGCAAACTCTTGTCCTATCCATTGAACGACGAGGACGTCGTTTAGTGCCTATTCACGGCCGCAAATACATGCATACCGTGCAAATAAGTTAACAGAAAAAAATGCTTTTGTCCAGAGGGTTTAAGGAAACGCGTTGCGCCATATATGATTATAGCGTATGCTCTCGATATGAAACCCCGAACTCCCACCAAAAAAGCTGCGCCATCACCGCTTTGGCCGATGCGCATCAATAAATATCTCGCACAGAAGGGACTCTCCACACGCAGAGGTGCTGATGCGCTCGTCACGAAAGGGCAGGTGCTCATTAATGGCAAAAAAGCTGCGCTTGGCGATATGGTCAATGAAAAAGATGCCGTTATAGTGAAAAACTCACCCACCGCACATGATTTCAAATACATCGCATTCTATAAACCTAAGGGGATCATCACTCATTCGCCTCAAGGCAACGAAGTCGATATAAAACAATATCTCTCAAAAAACAAACAGCTGAGAGACCTCTTCCCTATTGGCAGACTCGACAAAGCCTCACATGGACTCCTCATACTCACCAATGACGGCCGCATAACCGACCGACTACTCTCTCCAGAGAAGATCCACGAAAAAGAGTACACGGTGGAAACAGTACAACGGCTACGACCAAGCTTTAAGGAACATATGGAAAAAGGCGTGCGTCTTGAGGATTCAATGACAAAACCTTGCAAGGTGCAGATAATGGGAGAGAACACTTTTCGCATCATACTCACTGAGGGGAAGAAACATCAGATCAGACGGATGGTCTCAGCAATGCATAACGAGGTTGCGGATATCAAACGCATCCGCATCATGAACATAAAGCTCGGAAACATGAAGCCTGGAGAAACTCGAACGATTGCGGGCAACGAACGCAAACAGTTCCTCGAATCACTTGGACTCATCGCATGAAAAAACCACCATCGGTGGTTTTTTCATGCGATTACGCAGCCTTCTTCTTTGTGACGGTCTTCGTGGTCACCTTTGCCGCCTTCGTGATAAATGCAGAAAGTCGTGACTTCTTGCGAGCCGCAGTGTTGTCCTTGATGACACCACGCTTTGCAGCCTTATCGATCGCCTGATATGCGGTCGAAAGAGCCTTCTCCGCAGCCTTCGTGTCGCCTGCGAGGACGAGCTTCTTGATCTCCTTCACCTCGTCACGCATCGTGCTAAGACGGCGAACGTTGAAGAGGCGCTTGCGCTCAGATACACGGATCGCGCGCTTTGCATTTGCTTTGATTGCCATAATGCATGGATACTAACTCACTTGAAAGAAAAAAGCAAGGATTTCATCCGTATGAAATTTATAGAACTAGCCCAAAATACTTCGAAATATGGAGCAATACGACCCCGTTTTCTAATGGGCGCCGCCTTTTCGAGGCTTATGTTCCAAGGTATCTACTGTGATATACTTTACGAATGATCGGCTATATAGAAGGAATCGTCATCGAAAATAGTGACCGAGGTGTGGTCGTGCTCACGAAAACAGGAATCGGATACTTGATCGCCACAACAAGAAACACACAGGAGCGCGCCAAAGTCGACAGTGAAATCGCACTATGGATCCATACCGTAGTCAGGGAAGATGCCCTTGATCTCTTTGGTTTCATTACCGAAGAGGAATTGCGTTTCTTCAAGATGCTCACAACGATATCAGGCATTGGCCCGAAATCGGCATGTAACATCCTTTCCCTCGCAGATCTCCACACGATTGTCCATGCGATCCAAGGAGGTGATGCGGGATACCTCACAAAAGTTTCAGGAATCGGAAAGAAGAATGCAGAAAAGATCGTCCTTGAACTAAGAGATAAGCTCGACAACTTCGCAATTGCAACGAGTGCAAAAACGACCAGTGTTGAAACAGAAGTCATTGAAGCACTTGAGGCACTTGGCTATGAACCGCGTGCCACAAGAGAAGTCGTTCGAGCACTTACGAGAGAGACCCTCACTACACAAGAGATTATTCGCGCTGCGCTGCAGCAACTCGGGAAATAATATGTTAAACACACTCAAAAAGATCATACCTGCTCCCCTCTTCCGAATGATCGAGCCGTATTATCATTTCGCGCTCGCATTCATCGGGGCGATACGATTTGGCTTCCCCTCGAAGCAACTCGTCGTGATCGGCATTACGGGGACAAAAGGAAAGACTTCAACCGCGGAGTTTTTGGACCATATCCTTACTGCTAATGGCGCAAAGACGGCAGTCCTCGGCACACTGCACTTCAAGATTGCGGACAAGGACACTCGGAACATGAAGAAGATGACCATGCCCGGCAGATTCTTCATCCAGAGTTTCCTGCGTGACGCGGTGAATGCGGGATGCACTCATGCGATCATTGAGATGACGAGTGAGGGTGCGCGACAATATCGCCAACGTTTCATCGATATGGATGCGCTCATATTCACGAACCTTTCTCCAGAGCATATTGAACGACATGGGTCATTTGAAAACTATCGTGAAGCGAAACTTTCAATCGCCCGAACGCTCGGGCGCAGCACAAAACATCGCAGACTACTCATTGTGAATGCGGATGACGATTCTGCAGAGATGTTCCTTGCGACGAAGGGAGTCATTGGTGTGACCTATGCGAAATATCAGATGCACGACCTTGTCGCTGATGCAAAGCATTTCTCCTTCCTCTGGAACAATAACCACATCGAGGGATACCTCCCGGGAGTCTTCAATGCATATAATGCACTTGCTGCCGCAACCTGCGCGCACGAACTTGCGATTCCAGTGCAATCAGTAGCCGCAGGTATCGCCGCAACGAAGCTTATCCGAGGAAGAGCAGAAAATATAAACTGCTGGCAGCCCTTCCCTGTCATCGTCGACTACGCGCACACTCCAGATTCACTTACCGCACTCTACGAGGCATTCAAGGGATATAAGATCATCGCCGTTCTTGGCAACACTGGCGGCGGGCGCGACACATGGAAGCGACCAGAGATGGCACGTATTGCTGATCAGTATGCGGAACATATCGTACTCTCAAATGAAGACCCTTACGATGAAGACCCCGAGGAAATCGTTCGCTCGATGAAGGAGGCAATAACCATAAAGCCTTGCGAGATCATCCTTGATCGTAGAGCGGCGATCGCGAAGGCGCTCACGCTCGCGAAAGACATCCCTTATGCTGCAGTACTCCTCACCGGAAAAGGCACCGACCCTTATATCATGGGACCGAATGGCACGAAGATCGATTGGGACGAAGCAACCGTCGCACGTGAAGAACTCGGAAAGATCGGCTTTACTTGCGAGACGCCAAAAACGAACGCCTAAGCGTTCGTTTTTAATTCATCGATTTCTTCCCAAGGTAGACCCTCTTTTCCAAAGTGACCGTATGTCGAAGTTCCTCTATAGATCGGGCGCGTTAGACCCAGGCGGCGAATGATCTCTTTAGGCCTGAAATCATATGCGGTGAGATGGTGAGATAAATCATTTCCATTCTCATCTCTTGCTGATATCATGAGCGGCTCTGCCCTGCCTATAGCATACGCGACAGCTACTCTAGCTTCATTTGCGAGCCCTTTTGCAACAACATTCTTCGCAACAAAGCGTGCCATATACGCCGCGCTACGATCGACCTTCGTCGCGTCCTTTCCCGAGAACGCACCACCACCATGCGGATAGAGTCCTCCGTAAGTGTCCACCATGAGCTTTCTTCCGGTGAGTCCTGTATCCGCAGCGAATCCTCCAAGCACAAAACGTCCAGTAGGGTTCACAAACACATCAACACCATCGAGATTACCGACAATCGGTTTTATGAGCCTCTCTACAAGTTCCCTCTTTATGGTCTCTTGGGTTACATTGGCATCATGCTGAGTTGAAATGAGCACATTAACAACCTTTCCATTTCGCACAGTGACTTGCGTTTTACCGTCAGGGCGCAACCACGGGAGGACCTTATCCTTTCGCAACTGCTCAAGTCCCCTGGCAAGCTTGTGTACCAGGACATTACCATACGGGAGGAACTCCGCTGTTTCATTCGTCGCATATCCATACATAACTCCTTGGTCTCCAGCACCATCTGCATCGACGCCAAGAGAAATGTCTGGAGACTGTAAGGCAATACGCTCGATGATCTCTAAATCATCATCATAACCAATATCCTCATAAACCTTTCGCGCTACAGCAGACACGTCGACCGATGCACGCGAAGTGACCTCACCCGATATGACGAGCAAACCATGTCCCCCAAAGGTCTCGAGCGCAACACGACTTTCTGGATCTCCTTCTAAGTATGCATCGAGGAGAGCATCTGAGATCTGATCGCAAACCTTATCAGGATGTCCAGAGGTGACACTCTCTACCGTGTAAACATCATTTGAATGACTCATGAATTTTTTACTATCTCATAAATACAACAAATAAGATCTTGAGAAAAAGCTTTCCTCGTATAATACGAGGAAAGCTTTCAATGCATGCCATTGGCATACAAAAAATGTTTATCTTTCCCCGAAGGGGTGGATGGGGCACAGCACACGATCACTCGTATTGTTGCCGGCAGTATCAACGGGCCATATCCCTACACTGCACTCTCAATAAATCATTATTCTATTGTACTTATGATAATAGCGCTTCTTGCAAAAAAGTCACGCTCTCAAAGAATGTTCTTGCAAAATGATCGACGGTGCTCCTTCGATAGACCATTGGTCCTAATTGCATCAATGTGCGCCTTAGTTCCATACCCCTTATGCTTTGCAAAGCCATAAGCGGGATAGTGCGCATCAAGCGAAACCATCAATCGATCACGAGAGACCTTTGCAACCACCGATGCCATTGCAATGATCGTCTCCTTCGCGTCGCCCCCGATGATCGTCTCTTGATGAGCATATGCCTCTCCGGCATGTAAACCACCATCAAGCAACACTCGGCAATCATCGGGCGAGACATCGAGCATATTGAGGGCCTCATAGAGCGCACGACGTATGGCTACGGCTATTCCAAGCTCATCGATTTCATTTGCGGAGACATAGGTGACGACACTCTTCAGTAGTACACCCTCCTCACTACGTATCTTTTCATTCCAAAATTCCCTCTTCTTCTCTGACAACTGCTTTGACTCCTTGATATCCTTGAATCGTACAAGCACATCGGGGGTAGTAAGCACCGCACCAATGGCGACAGGGCCGGCAAGAGGACCTCTCCCCACCTCATCGATCCCTATGATATATTTCTGTGTCATATCATCGATCAAATAACCTATACATGGTGACGCCAAATGCAACAGAGACATTTAATGATTCCTTCTTCCCATTCATGGGGAGCTCGAGGAGTACATCGCACACATCTCTCAATGATTGCTCTATCCCTCCGACCTCCTCACCCATGACGATCAACGTCTTCGCCGCTGGAACATATTCCTTATAATCGATCGCTCGGTCATCTTGTTCCACTCCAACAACGACGAATCCCTCTTTCTTAGCACGAGAGACAAAATCGAGTGCAGACACTCCTTGCTCCCAAGGGATGGTAAGTTCGGCACCAAGTGCAGTTTTCGCGATCTCTTTCACTGGGCGTCTGAAGCGATCGAGTGGCGCCGGAGTGTACCCCGAGAGGAGAAAGCGTGAAACTCCGATCGCATCACCTGTACGAAACATACTTCCGACATTATGCGCGGAACGAATATTATGTAAGAGCACCCATATTTCCCCCTGCTGCTTCATATCGCATTGTTATAACACGTAAAGAAAAAAGGGGCGAATGCCCCATGCTACTACAGGAATTTGCCCGTGCCATCATTGAGAGAAAGCTCGATCTGCACGTGGTGCCTGCCGCGCTTCAGTGTGTCAGCGACGCCAGAAAGTATATACTCCCCCTCGCGCGCACCCTTCTCGATATGGCGAACAACGTAAGGGAAGTTGCTGATGCCATCATAGAACAGCACCCGCTCATTCTTCGCCGAGAGCCCATTCTCGATGGCATCGAGGATAAGCTCCTTCGTCTGCTCGCTACTCACCTGCAAACCTTGCGCCCCCATAGGAGACCTCCTTAAGGAAATGGACTGGAAATAAAATAGCACGTTCAAGGAGAAAGACAACTCCTCGCCGCATCTATTTGAATTTATGCCTTTCTGTGCTAGTATCCTTGTACATCCCCTATAGCTCAGTCGGCAATAGGAGATAGACAGCAACCTTTTAAGTTGACGGTCGTTGGCGACAGGATAGACGTTAGAAAATTAAATATCCCCCCATAGCTCAGTCGGCAATAAGAAATAGCCAGCAACCTGGTTGCTGCACCGAATGGACTTGTAAGGAAGACGTGCGAAGAAAATTAAATATCCCCCTATAGCTCAGTCGGTAGAGCAGCAACCTTTTAAGTTGACGGTCGTTGGTTCGATTCCAACTGGGGGGACAATGACATGCCCAAGACACGAAAGTGTCTTGGGCATTTGTCATTGCCACCCCCAGTTGGAATCGAAGGGCGGAAGCGGGCACCCTCGCTCGGCGCTGATTTTCCCGAGCGAAGCTCGTGAAAAATCCAGCCGCGCGCACGGTCGGCGAGTCCTGGCCCTATCTGCACCCCGTAGATTTCGAGCGGAGCGAAGAAATATACAGCGGTGACAGAGGGGCGATTCCAACTGGAAACAAAAACAGGGTATACGCCCTGTTTTTACTTCACCTCTTTTCCCAATATCGCCTTTCGCATCTTCTCAAATATCTCCGCTTGCTGTAACGCATCATCCTTTGCGGAATGCGACAACTCTCTTTCTGGAGCGAACTCTGGAGGAAGTTTTCTCATACCTGTCTCTGACCAATCTTCAATGTGTGCAAGTCCGGCATAAAATGACTTGATGTCGAACGCAGAATATCCAAATGGGTTCTCGCCGATGAAATGGATGAAATACCAATGGACGAACATCCAGTCGAATGCGGCGTTATAGCCGACGAAGATTGGGCGCACTCCTTCTGGGGTAACTGATTTCACCCATTCTGCAAAACGCATCATAACAGTAACGGGATCTTCGCCGTTATCCATCAGCCACTTTCGACTTTTCTTCCCCACGACCGCGGCTGCGGGGATCACACGTTCTGAAATAGGTCTAAGAAATGCTTCAAAAGATTCCTCGGTTTTCCCAACAACCACTGCTCCGAGCTCGGTCATCGAAAAATCTCCAGGTACCATACCATCTGTCTCGATGTCCACAGAGATGAATATTTCTTTTTGCATATTTCAATCAAAAACACTTAGGCCGATCCAACCATACGCATGAATTCATTGCTCTCTTTAAGATAATCCAAACTTCGATCGTTGACAATGTTCCGGCATCGCCACTCAAGATCATCAACGAGCACGGCAAGTGTCTCCGGAGAAGAAACTCCATCGAGCAGTTTCTCTCGAAGCACATGCGTTGCCTCCATTAATAACGAATATTCTTCATCCGAGAAATATCCCCTATTCTGTGTGAAATACAACCCGAGACGCTCTGCCTGTCCAGCAAGGTCAGGAAATTGGAATTTTCCGCCTTCTTTTATGTATGCTGAAAGGAGGTGCAATGAATCGGCACGCGCCGCAAGCTCTGCGACTGGAGACTCAAAGAGTGGCGACATTTTGCGTGCCTCGCCGAATTCACCATGGATCTTGAAATATGAATATGCTCGCTTTGCTGCTTTCAAATAGTTTGGATGCTCTCCGCGCACGTAGTGCACCGCATCGTTCTTCAAAAAATCAAGGTACTCACCACGAACAACCGGATTCCTTGTGAGCTCGGTCAGCTCGAAGTGTTCAACATCATCGAAGTAGATTTCCTGAAATGCGGAGGCGAGAACTCGATTCGACAGTACCTCCTTCTTGTTCGGGTCAAAGATACGCACATTCACGACCTTCGTGAGCTCTTTGAGCTCATCATCAAAGAGACTCATCCAATTTATCTTGATCATTCCAGGATTCACGCCAACGCGATGAAGAGGAAGACGATCAACTGAGCCATTGGGAAACACGACGGTCTTCTCCCCTCGAGAGATCTCTTCAGGGCTCCACCACACCGCGCGACCAGCAAAACCCTCACCATAATCCTCGGGATAGAGACCGAATTTCATTTCGCGAAAATCGAGGTAAGGAATCGACGTTGTCCTGTGTACAGGATCAACGATGAGTTCTGCAAGATAGGGCGCAAAATTCTCATCACGCTCGAGATAGAGATCGAGGTGCTCCGCGAAATCAAAATCTGCAGGGAATTTATGCACCTCTCTTTGTGCCGAGCTGCCACTTACGACAACCTCAGACTCAAAACGAAGATGTCCGGGTATCTCTCCATCATAGTACGCCCCCGAGCGAATCTGCGCAGCTATCGGGCGCAGCTTCTCGAGTGCGGGATTCGCATCAACGATCGAGAAGAGTGAACCATAAAGAGCATTACGCTCAGAGGTCTTCATGTGATAGAGGCCGGTCTTTTCATCGAAAACCGATATGCGAGGATTCGCGCGAACAAACTCCATCGCATAGAGTCGGCGTTCGCGAGCACGCAATGCCTGTGTAAGCAAACCAAGCAGCGTTTCCTTATTCACTCCATAGAGCAATGTGCACTCAATATCACTGAAGTCCTTGCGTGAGATATCCTCGAGTGCGAGGAGTAATTTCGTTTTATATCCCGGGAGCTCTTCGATAAGGGGCCGAATGTTCTCTTGCGTGGCCTGTTCTTCTGCAACCACTTCTGCGGGCACGGTCTCTTCTTCGATCATGAGATCTTCCTGTGTGTATTCCGGCAACACGTAATTTTCCATACCCATCAATAATACACGAATGTAACTAATATTCAAAAAGAAAGACACCTCACGAGTGTGAGGTGTCGGGTTTTCGATTCGCGAGAACAGCGAACAGGTCCTTGGAGGAATTGTATTCCTCTTTGTGCGCTTGGATCAGCGCACGGAGATTCTCATCGCTGACGACAGCGAGAAATTCCGGATCTGTCATGCGACGCAACCGCTCTTCATCGTCCTCCACGGCCCTTATCCAGCGGAGATACTCATCGATGAGCGCTTGTCGCCCTGTCCCTCCTTCTTCACCTTGATTATCCATAAGATGGGCTCCCTAGAATATAATCAGGTTTCAAAAGAAAAAGAACATTTCGAGAACCTGATAATAATATCATGAAATAATAATTATGTCAATATACCCCAATAATGGCATTTTGGGGCCAAAATAAAGGATATTTTGATTATACCGAGAATACAGTCCAATCGCAAGCGGTGACACATTTGTTCCCAAACGCGGGTGCTCAAAAAACCGCGCTATGCGCGGTTTTTATTACTTCTTTACTGCTGCCTTCTTTGGCTTCTTCACTTCCTTCTTGGAACGGTTATCACCTTTTCCCATGGTCGTATGATTAATCTTTTATGGATAGATTATATCACAACTCCTTCACCATGTAGGTTCCCTCGAGATGATAGCCGAGCTTCTCGTAATACTTGCGCACACCAACACCAGCGATGATCGCCAGCTTGTTTGCGCCAGCACCCTTAGCAATTTCCTCCGCGCGTACGATCAATCTTCTCCCAAAGCCCACATGCTGCGACTGGTCACCCTGTGCGCCCACTCGCGTATGCTGTCCGTAAGTGTGTAATTCTCTGATAAGTGCTGCTCCCACGAGCTCAGGAAGCGGCGCTATAGTAAAGTCCTTTGGTATACGCAAACGGGTAAATGATGCGAGGCGACCACCTCTAGTATCATCTTTTTCAAATGAAAGGAAATATTCAGTCCCTCTTTGCGTCTCATGCTGTCGCTCAATGAGCACATAGTCTTCTGGATGGACCTCCTCTTCTCTTACCTCGCGGCATCGTATGCATTTGCAGTGCCAGCCATGTTCTTCCATGTCACGCGCAATGACCTCTCGAAGGTTTGAGATTTTACTGCCTGCTTCTATATGCCCCGCAGGAATATCACGTACAACACGCTGTATGCGCACATAAGGGGGAACCTGCTTCTTCGCACCGATGAGCACGTTCGTCAATTCCTTATCGTTGTATGGCTGATATTCGCCACGCAGAAATTCATCATAAAGCTCTGTGGTCTTCAAAACCACGCATGGATAGATCTTGAGCATGTCAGGATGGAAATCTTTACCCGAAAAAAGCTCACCAATCATTGCAATATCCCGCTCAGGTGTCGAACCAGGTAAATTCGGCATCATATGATAAACGAGCTTGAAGCCCGCATCGCGCAGGCGCTCTGTTGCCTCAATTACTCGCGCGATCTTCATGTCGCGTTTTGTTTTTCGAAGCACCTCATCATCGAGATGCTGCACCCCTATTTCCACCTTGGTCACTCCAAGCAAACGCATGCGCTCTATTTCAAAGTCCGTTATATAATCAGGCCTTGTCTCGATCGAAAGCCCGATCACCCTCGCAGTCGCAGTCTCATTGCGCTCTTCAAGTGATCTAATATATGCGCGCCTATCCTCATATGCCTCAGAACGAGAATCATGGCCTGTCTGCCAATCATTACACGCACGATACGCACCGATGAGGAATTCCTCTTGATACGCGGGGTGGTAAAAACTCCATGTCCCACCAATGATGATCATTTCGATCTTATCTACAGGGTGCCCATTGGCTGAAAGGGCCATGAGCCTCGTGGTTACCTGACGGTAGGGGTCAAAATCGTTGAGGAGCGCCCGGGCAGCCGCGGGCTCATCTGCAAGATAGCTCTTTGGCATACGCACATCATTCGGACAATACGTACAGCGACCTGGGCAAGCATAGGGCTTTGTGAGTATTGAGACTACAGCAACCCCTGAATTTGACTTCGTACGCATCTTTCGAAGCAACTTTCTTACCGCCTGATCCTCACGCTCCGCCCCTTCATGCACAAGCTTCTCATATAAAGAAAGCAGCTCCGCAGTCGAAGGCATCATCTTGTCATCGATCCGGCGCGTACCGCCTTTTGTATAGAGCGCACCGCTGCGCACGTCAGCGATAGCTTTTGACAACACGGGGTCACGAACGATCTTTTTCTTTAGAGGTTCAACGTCAATATCCGTTTTGAGTTCTGAGAAAATTCCCATAATGAATGATATGAGGTTAACACAAAACAATCGCGCTGTCGTCGACAGCAAAATCTATTGACATGAATCATTTTTCATTTTGTAACAAATATCGTACATTGTGGAAAAATTGGCTCAACTGCAATGTCCTTTATATGTACAAGGGATTATTAAAGGACATTATAATGACTTATCCCCAGTTATCCACATCATGTCCTTGATACAAGAAAAGATGTCCTATATAATCATATCAGAAACGAATACGCTTAGTGATCAATATGAGGCCTCAACTACTTGGCCCAAAACAATCACAAAAACAGCAACAATATTCAAATGTTCTTTCCACAATCATAAAATACGTTTTCCTCCAACAATTCAACCTCAAGTACGCAATGCGACTTGGGGTTTCTCTTTTCATAAGGCAAAGCCCTATGAAAAGCTGAGTCCACCTCACGGTGTGGTTTAGGCGCAATAACGCCTCGACTATGGCTGGTGCGATATATTATTCAGACTGAAATGATCAAACGTATGGAGCAGGAGGTGCTTCGCACAACAATTCGCTCGAACAATTTCTCCTACAGCAATAAAGGAAAACCGCTCTCTTGAGCGGTTTTAATATGTCCTTTATAGCTGTAGGAGAAATTGTTCAAGCGAGTATTCGAGGTCGCATTCGCCTCGATGTGCCTTATGATACATGTCCTTTAACTCATCGAGGCGCGCAGTGATCTCCTTTGGCTGGTAACGCTCCATGCCTCTTTGACCACTGGCATAAGAATTAGCCTTTATTCCTGCAGCAAGCGCGTCCGCCTTAGGTAGCGTCGCGACCGCAGTAAGGGTCTTAAATGCCCAGAATAGCATACCGTGGAGCGCCTCCATGGCCTCTCCCCTCCTTCTGCTCTTCTCAAACTCCACCCAAGCAGTCTTTCTATCCCTTACCATGACTGCATCAGCAAGAGCAAACGCGGAGAAATCATTCTTCTTCTCCTTCTTTGGAAGGACAAATGAGGTGACCTCTCCATATTTTTCAAGTCTTGCAATAAGGCCCTTCTTTGGCGAAGTTTCCCTGATGAGAATAGTATGTTCACTCACGAGATCCTGTTTTGCATAAAATGCCTCCCCTTCAGGGTGCGAAAGGATATCGTCGAATATGATGATATTCTTTGGGGCAAACAAGTTGCCCTCAATAAAAGCCTCAAGTGCAGCCGCTGTAGAGAAATTTTGATCGTCGAACTTCACAAAATTCGCACCAGGAACCTCTTCCTGTAAACGCGAAACTGCCGCACGCAACGCGGTGCGCGCCGAAATCGTGTCGTCCCCGATAAACGCAAGCAACATATGGACATTATATAGCATTCACAATTTAAGGAAACTCTCGGCTGTGCCCCACGAGCCCTATAACAAAGTGGGACACGAACACATGCTATAATCAAGGTATGCACGGTCAACACAAGGCCCAGCTCATTGCATATTTGCTGTTTGCGCTTCTCGTCGTCTCATCGGTCATCCTTGCGATGCCTGGGGCGTTTTCGCCAACCCTATTGCGTGATACAGGGACTCCTGTACAAAAACTCCCCAAAGGACAATATCGCATGAATCTCGGCGACACAGTGAGTGTTCAAGGCATACAATTTACATTTGTTCACGTAGAAAATGATAATCGCTGCCATGCAGGCGCAATATGTGACCAAGGAGGTCATGCGATCATAACAATGCACGTAACAACAAGCGGACTCGAGGAGGATATCAAAGTCGACTCTGAGGCAACGACGTACTATACACCATTTTCCATAAGACTCATCGAGCTTACCCCTCGACCCGCAATGAATGAAACAACTGCACAGGCGGTAATGGAGATCATCAATACCGCACAAACAGACCAATAAAAGCGCCCTCAGGCGCTTTTATATAAAGCTCTTCAATTCTGTCCATATTCTCTTATCCATACCCCCATCTATTTTGAATAGCGAAACACCGAGAAGGCCATACTTCTCTGCAAGGAGAAGTTTTTTCTTTACCGCAACCGCGTCAGTGAAACTCACGTAGTACTGCACCTTATCCTTCACGTATCCAAACTGGAGCTCACCTGCCGCGTTCCTGAACGGTATTGCTCCATAGTAGAGAGCGCGCCTAAGTGCATCACCATAATTAATTGCGCCGACGTGGGTATATATCGTATGCGTCTTCCCTTTCACGGCAGAATAAACATTACCATAAGTCGGAATACCGAGAATGAGCTTCTTACGATCTATCTCATAGAGCGCCTCACGGATGGTCTTCTCTACCCACACATCGTCTGCGACCGGGCGGTAGAATACATCTCCATTTTCATAGACAAGTCTCTGGTCATCATCTCGCTGATCATATGCCATGATCCGCACTGCAGCACATGCCTCATTCAGCACCTTATAATCACTCGCATGAGACATCTCTCGAGGCAGCTGCAAGGAGCGGTCTTCGGCAGGTGTGCGTGCCTCGACCGTGCAGCGCAAACTTGCGCCGATGGGCGCCAGGGCCGAAGCGAGCTCCCTAATGAATATGGAATATGCATCACGCGTGCGCAACCATTTACCTTCATAATCGATATCCACTCCATCATAATGGCCACTCTTCACCATGGCCACAATATTCGTAATATGAGCCTTGCGTGACGTCGAACTTGAAAGTATTGCATCTATTCGTTCTGGATCAAACCAAGCGATCGTCGGGACAACCTTCACCTTATGAGTACTCGAAGATGCATTAAATTGTCCCCAGAGCCCCCCATCACTAGCGAAACGATCAAACAGTGTACCATCAGGATTAACCTCAAGCGAAAATGGATCGACAGTAGAGAGCAGCTCGCGGTGAAGTAGGGCTTCTTTCGTACCGCTCGCCTTTGCCCAAAAAGGAATCCATCCCTCGAGGAGTAATGTGTGCCCAACCTGTGCCTCACCAGAACGTGCTGACGAGGCAGTAGGCATACTTGCCTGCGTAGGGAAGAGTGCTGCGACCGCAGCGAAAAGGAGGCTAAATATGCGCATACTGATCATAACTATAGTATACCTCTTTGTTGCGCATGGTCCATGCAAGCCCTTCAAAATAACTGACTATTTTCATGCTTATGTTTTTCTTACCTCCTTTCACTTTTATCAGTTTTGTATTATACTTCCCAAGCGTCACAAAACATCCTTCTCGATGTTCTCTATAAAACACACACAAACATGAAACGCATCATCATCTCATTACTATTGCTTGCTATAATGCCATCGTTCGCCATCGCGGCAACAAACACAAAACCTAGCCCAAAGAGGTTTTATTTCGAAGCGTGGGTAGCATATTGGGACAAAGCTTCGAGCACTGCGCTTGCGGCAACCTATGCAAACCAGCTCGACGAGATCAGCCCCTTCAGCTTCACCGTCGAATCCGATGGCACCATCATCGATAGCATGTATCTCTTAAAAGACCCATGGCCTGCACTCTACAAAGCTGCGCTCGCCTCAAAACGACAAACAAAGATCATACCAACGATAGCATGGACCAAAGGTGCCGAAATCAACGCCACCCTATCGAACCCAGCAAAGCGAATCGCTCATGTCGCAGATATCGTTGGACTCGTCACCAGAAACAACTTCAATGGAATCGATATTGATTACGAGGGAAAGTTGCTTGAGACAAGAGCAGGATTTAGTGCATTCATAAAGGAACTCAGTGTTGGACTTCATGCAAAAAAGAAGACTCTCGTCTGCACTATCGAAGCGAGGACGCCATACACCGACAGGAAGCCGAATGCCACTGACAAACCTCAATACGTGAATGACTATACAGTGCTCGCAAAATACTGTGACGAGGTGCGTCTCATGACCTATGACCAACAGGATGATGATCGCACGCTCGTGAACACAAAGAGCGTCTATGGGTATTACACACCCGTCGCAGACCCTGATTGGGTTGCAAAGGTAGTAAAACTTGCAGCGAAAGAGATTCCGAAGAGCAAGCTCGTCGTTGGTATTCCGACTTATGGCACGATCTTCAAGGTGTCCATCGATAAGGAGGGGAAACAGCACATAAGCAAGATGCGCTCGGTGACCTATCTCGAAGCGTTAAAGCTGGCCGCAGAAAAAGGTATTTACCCTGCACGAAGCGCAACCGGCGAACGCACATTTCATTACACGAAGGATGGCGCTGAATATGCAGTTTCATTCCAAGACGGTGAATCGATTCGCATAAAAATAGCGAATGCAAAAAAACTCGGCGTGAAAGGTGTTGCTCTCTTTAAGATCGATGGAAAATCGGATCAGGACTTCTGGAAATATATAAAATGAAAACAAAAGCCCCTTTTGGGGCTTTTTCATTCTGGATTTTTTACAACCTTACGCCGTGAGGGGAGTTTTTTCACGAATAGAAGCTTTTGATCCCTCGTCATCTTGCGCCAAAGTGCACGCTCCATGCGACGGACCATCATCTCGTCATAAGCATCCTCGAAGGATATAAGAAGATGGATCAATTCGTGCATGAGAATACGTCCCGCAAACATGGGTTTATCCTGCAAAGAGCTATCAAGGTAGATCCTGATGTCGCCATCGGTTTCGCACTGGAAGCCCGCCGCCTTCACCCTCCTTCTGCCGATCGCTACGCGAAGATCGTGGACCCACCACACTCCACGCACCTCATTCATGAGAATGAAGAGGAGCATACGCATTAGCATCGTCGCTATCTCATCTTGTCGTTTTCTCTTTCTTTTTCTATCCTCCATGACCGCCCCCATCATCACTCTTCTCTCATTATACCCCACATGACGCGAACACCCAGAAAAGAAAAAGCGATCACGTGATCGCTTTGAGGGTTAGCAATATTTCACCGCTGACCGCAGGATAGATTCTTCTTGTAACTCTTTTGGGCTCATGGTGATCAGCGCAAAATCAAATCCTGTCTCTTTGCTATTTGCCGCATTGAGCCACCATTCCCTTCTCCGAATGAATTTCGAGAAGTTGGAACATTTCTGCTCGAGATTCGCACCGAAGCAGAAATGCACGGATGCGATAGCATTCGCGTCGACGCTCAGCGAGACGCGATCGACAGGAATGATCACTTGCAATTCTTCACCAGAACATTCAAACGAAAACCGGAAATGTTTGTGGTCAGGAGAACCATCGGGCAGCGTCGGATGATCGACGAAATACGTAAAGCTATTCGCCTCGGTCTTGCGCAAATGATGCGGGTCAATGAGGTCGAGCTCGGAGAGCTTTTTACCCCGAGTTACCGGAACGATGACCGCAGCGGTGATCATGATCGCCCCAAAGACGGCCGCTCCGATACTGGTCATATTGAGACAAGCGCTCAGTGGAGTCCCGCTACTGAAGAAATTCGGGACAAGGAGCGCGATGGCTGCGATGGAAAGCATGAGTCCGACGGTGAGCAAGCGCTGATACATAGATCCCTCCTTAAGAGAACAGATGCAAAAACATGCATCTCTATGCTAGTTATACTCCTTACCGCTAAATTAGCAAATAGACATTATATTCACTTACTCTTCGCACTAAGAAATAAAAACAACCGATCACACCGTATGTTTAGGTATTACCGGCTGTTTTCTCTTTTTATTTTTTCACCAAACTACCCCAGCGCTTTCCTTCGGCATAACTGACAAGCAATGGTATCTCCTTTCCCTCGGTGGCGAGATGAACCGACTCCATCGCGCGCTTTATGATCTCACGTGCTCTTTTTAATACGTTCGGATTATCAGCCACTTCAAAGATAAGTTCATCGTGTACCTGGAGCAGTAGCTGCACTTCATTGTTTAAGCCTGCATCCCTTATTGCATGATCAACTGCGATCATCGCCTTCTTCACAAGATCTGCAGCAGTGCCCTGTAGCGGTGCATTCATCGCCATACGCTCCGCCATAGCTTTTACGAACGGGATCTTCGATTTCAAGTTTTGGAACGGACGCCTTCGCCCAAACATCGTTGTTGTATACCCTCGTCGTGTCGCCTCCTTAAGTACCCCATCAAGGTATGCCTTAATTGTTGGGAATGCTGCGAAATACTGATCATGAAACTCTTGGGCTTCCGCTCTGGGAACCTGGAGTGCTGTAGCAAGCGCGGAGACACCCATGCCATAAAGAATACCGAAGTTGATCGTCTTTGCCCTTCTGCGCTGTATGTCCGTGACCTTATCTTGTGGCACCGAAAACACACGAGAAGCAACGGCCGCATGGATATCCGCGCCGCTTTCAAATATATCGCGTAAGTGACTATCCTTCGAAAGCATCGCAAGTACACGTAATTCAATCTGCGAATAGTCGAATGCAACCAATACCTTCCCCCTCGGTGCGACGAAAGCATCACGAATAAGCTCCCCATATCCATCACGAACAGGTATATTTTGAAGGTTCGGGTCCGAGGAGGAAAATCTTCCGGTAACCGTACCATCCTGATGAAGTTTCGTATGCACTCTTCCTGACGCATCAGCAAGCGGTGGCAGTGCGTCGATGTACGTCGTGAGTACTTTTTGTATCTCTCTATATTCGAGTATCTTCTCGATGACTGGATGTGCATCTTTCATCTTCTCGAGTTCGGACTCTTTTGTTGACCGCGCTCCACCACTAGCAGTCTTTCTTATTCCTTTTTCAGAGATACCAAGCTTCTCAAACAACACCACACCAAGCTGCTTTGGTGAGTTGATATTGAACTCCTCTCCCGAGAGGGTGTATATGGTCTTTTTGATACGCTCTATCTTCGTATGATATTCCTTTGAGAGCTTCGCGAGATGCTCTCTATCGAGAAGGATACCTCGCTCCTCCATGGATTCCACTATGGGTATAAGGGGAAGCTCTATATCCTCATAAAGCTTCATCAAATCAAGCGACTGTAGCTCCTTCATGAGTTTCTGAAGGGCATCAGCAAGTGTTGTCGTATTCGTGTATGAGCAGATCGCCTCTTTTCCCGAGCCCCCCTTCTCTGAATCAATGAGCCAATACGCTATCTGCGCCCTGCGCAGCAGTAAAGCGTCTTCAGGCTCTTCATCGAATGGAGCAGGGGCCATCGCTTTCTCTTCGACAACAGGAACGCCTTTTACTTCCGCTGCGAGCGCTTTAAGTCTCGTCCCAAGGGTACGAAATTCAAGCTCTTCAAAGAGTTTCAACGCTTTATCGACAGTGAAGTCATCAGACCAAGTTTTCTCTGGGAGTTTATAGGTGATCGGAGCATCTCTCCTTATAGTCGCAAGCATTTTTGAGAACGAAGCATTATCTTCTCCATCCTTAAGGAGCTTGATCGTTCTTGGCTTTACGCCCTCCTTCAGCAGACCTTCTTCATCTTTTTTTATTCTGGAGTAAATATTTTCAATAGACCCAAAACGTCCGATGAGATCTGAGGCGGTCTTCTCTCCGATTCCTTCGACTCCGGGTATATTATCTGAGGTGTCTCCACAAAAGCCTTTGTAGTCGGGTAGCAATTCAGGCGCAAAACCATAACGCTCCTTTACTGCGCTTTCGTCGTAGACGACAACATCAGAAAGTCCTTTACGTAAGGTTAGAACACGCACACGCTCACCATCAACGAGTTGCAGCGAGTCGGCATCACCAGTTACAATGACTACCTCAATATCTTTCACTCCCTTTGTCTGTTCAACAATCGTTCCGAGCATATCATCACCCTCGAATCCAGGGGCATCATAGATCGGTATATGTAGCGCATCAAAGACATCACGTGAGCGCTGTAATTGTGCCTTAAGCTCATCATCCGCCTTCACGCGCGTGCCCTTATAATCCGCATACTCTTTATGTCTAAAGGTCTTGCCCGGCAAGTCATAACATGCGGCCACATAATCAGGGCGATAATCACCAATTGCGCGAATAAGCATGGAGAGTAACCCGTAT
Source organism: bacterium (assembly GCA_021851895.1). Lineage (GTDB taxonomy): Bacteria > Patescibacteriota > Minisyncoccia > Phycocordibacterales > UBA6899 > JAJZQJ01. The sequence continues at coordinate 9,879 of JAJZQJ010000011.1, read as the reverse complement.
AATCCACCTGTGGGCTCCCCTTGTTTCGTAGACATATCAGGTAACGCATGATATGCACGATGGATCAGTGCGTGCGCATCGAATAGAATAAGGCGTTTTTTCCCTGTTTTCTTCATAAGATTATTATACAGGTTTAGGGGATAAATGCAGGACTAGAGAAACTCAAAATGCGGGGTATAAGGTATCAGGGCATGAAATGCCCCAAAACTTTCTTATTTAAGCTATATTTAAGTGTGATCGACTCCTATTTTGATGTTTTCCCTTATCCCCTTATACCCTTATCCCCTTCTTCATATAACCTGTATAATGGCTCTATGATCATAGGCCATGAATATATTACCGACTCTCTTGCTGCGCTCGATGAGTTTGTCGCTCGAGAATTCCTCCCATTCATCACACCAAACGATGATGGAGCAACAGTGTACGCACTCACCGGAGACCTCGGTTCTGGAAAAACCGCGTTTGTGAAATCTGTAGCAAAGCAGCTTGGTATCACCGAACACATCGTATCACCCACATTCATCATCGCAAAATTTTACCCTCTTCCACACACCGACACACCGGAGGAGATCTTTGAAAATGCACAAGAAGAGCGAGCGCATCCACACTTCCATGAGCTCGTCCATATAGATGCTTACCGCATGGAAGATCCAAAAGAAGCGGAGGTGCTTCGCCTTCATGAATTACTCGATGATGAACGAAAGATCGTCTTCATTGAATGGCCAGAGCAACTCGGAGAACAACTCCCCCAAGGGAACATCACTCTTCGCTTTAAGTTCATTGATGAAACAACGCGCTCCATCACGCAAGTAAATTAAAAAGAAAACTCGCAAATGCGAGTTTTCTTTTTAATTATGCGGCAACAGTATATGCGCCTGGGAGACCAAACTCCTCAACACCCTCACCGCGAACCGCATCGAGCTCTTGCTCGAAACGACGGATCACAGGACGTTCTACCTGTGGAGGATTCTCTGGAACAACGACGGTCGCAGGCATGAGGTGACCCTCTGCAAGATCATTCTTGATCTTCACTGCCGCCTGCGCGGCCTTCTCCTCTTCAGACTTCAAGCGTGCCTTCGTTTCCTTATACCACTCCTTTGCACGGACCATTCCAAGGATGCTACCGACTGCGACATTGAGGACTACGAGCCAAAGGATCATCGTCGTAGGAAAGGTTCCTGATGAAGAGGTACCTATTGGAGACGTGCCTCCTCGCGCAGCAGCGACACCTGCGACAAGCTGCTCATTTGCATTGTTGGTGAAAATGAGATTTGCCTTAACTGCAGGTATACCCTTCGCGTCAGCGGTTGTCATGGTAATGATACTGAACGTGCGCGCATCTCCCCGTTTTATCGTACCGATAGAGAGGATATAACGACGCGTTCCATCCTGGAGCTCCTCAACACGCAATTCCTTTGCGGTAGTATCGCCAAGATAGGCAAGCGTTGCAGGCATGATCACTTCGAATCGTGCCTTCTTTCCCGACTCCGATCGGTTGTATGCATAAGTGAACTTATATTCGATCGTCTCATGCACACCCGCCTTACCAATAGCAGAAACTGCGATATTCACACCCGGCTGTGTCGAACCGACACTTCCTGTAAGCGCACTTGCGGGGATCGTCGACTGTGTATTATTTGTTGCGCTTGTAGAATTTGTGCCAGTATTCGCTGATGTTGAAGAATTCACCTTTGAGCTTCCTGGCGTTGCGTTTGTTTGATCCTTCTTTACTTCCTCAACAGGCTTCGTACCTGTTGTCTTGAAACTAAGGATTGCACCACGAACGATTCCGCGTTCATTCTCCGCTGCGATGCGATAATAGTAGGTTGTTCCTGGAACGAGCCCATGGAGCTCTATGGTCACCTCTCCGCCATCGCGGTTTGCTGCATGGTCTGAGGTTACCTGACCAAGTTTCACATCAGTACCCCACTCGAACCAATAACGAGCAGCCGCTGTGTGTGGTGCGACATAACCATGGAGGGTCGCGCCTGTATCCTTATCGCTTGTAGTCCCATAGGTTTTCGCAATAACAATTGCCTCAGATGCGGTCTCATAGGACTTCGTCGTAAAATAGATCGTACGGCCCGCAACATGATCGGTCTGATTTTCAGCAACCACACGATAGAAATACTGTGTTGATGGAGCAAGACCACGGAGTGTGTAGGTTCCTGTGCGGGTATAGCGCGTACCCACCGTGCGTACTGGAGACTTAAACACAGTGTCCCCAAGATTGCCTGAGATACCCCACTCAAACCAATAAACATTATCAGGAGTATCACCAGCAGTGATGTCAGCAGAAATCTGCGCACTATTGTACGTGACATCGATGACGGGCTTAGTTTCTGCGCTGAGTGCAGTATCAGCAAGCACAGAAACAGGGAGCACGAACATGAATATTGAAATAAGGGTGATAACCTTTTGCATGAGAACATTCTACCATAATAATGATAATTGTCAATAGTCCCCCATGTCCATATTTAGGTACCATCGATACGGCGCCCTTATTAAAATGTGGCTATAAATATAGATTATTCTGAAATTTCGAACAAAAAAACCGCAAAGGAGAAGGTACCCTTATTCGGCATAGTCCTCTCGTTTTACGGTTTTAGCGTGACTCTATCAAACCCACTGCGTCTGCCACCTCGCTTAACGCGGTGACTCCATTTATTGCTTTTACGATACCATCCTGTCTCATGGACAATAATCCTTGGGGCTTTGCAGCATCGACGATCTCATGTTCGGAAGGATTCTTCGCGATGATCTCCTCGATCGCACGATCCATCCTTATTCCTTCATAGATCGAAATTCTCCCCTTATATCCAATACCACTACACTCTTCACACCCCTTTGGACGATAAAGCTTGCCGTCATATTTCAGATTTGGTCGATACTTCACGATCTCTGGAAGTTCGCGCGCAAGCGCCTCCGCCTCATACCCTTCTGGTGTGTATGCTTCCTTACAGTGCGGACATAGCCTTCGAACGAGGCGTTGGCCGATCATGAAGTTCAGCGACGAAGGAAGGATCTTTGGGTTTACCCCAATATCGATGAATCTTGGAATTGCGCCAGCAGCTGAGTTTGTATGCAAAGTTGAGAGCACGAGGTGTCCCGTAAGTGCAGCCTCAACAGCAACGGTTGCGGTCTCATTATCTCTGATCTCACCAACCATCACCACATCGGGATCCTGACGCACTGCCGCCCGTAATCCCGCAGCAAAGTCATATCCCTTTGAGTGATCGATCTGTGTCTGAGCGATTCCTGTGACGTGATATTCAACAGGATCCTCGATCGTTATGATCTTGATCTCTGGATCGAGCAGTTTCTTCAATGTCGCATACAAGGTCGTCGTCTTTCCTGAACCCGTTGGTCCGGTCGTAATGATCATGCCATTCGGCTTCGCGATCTCTTCGAGCATGATCTTATAGAAGACCTCATCCATACCGAGCGCCTCTAAGGGGACGTTTATCGACTTTGGATTAAGGAGTCGCATCACCACAGACTGATTATATGTCGATGGGACGATAGAAACACGTACTTCGATGTTCGTGTCGCCGATATGTATTGTAAATCGTCCGTCTTGTGCCTCCGCGGTAACATTGAGCTTTATTCCAGACATCAGCTTCAATCGCGCGAGCATCTTCTTATATGCATCGTGACTGATATTCGCAACATCATAGAGGATTCCATCGAGTCGATAGCGAATACGTACGGAAAATTCCTCTGGCTCTATGTGGATATCTGAGATACCGAGCGCAACCGCACAACCCATGACCACTTCAGCGATTTGTGATGTAGCGTGTGGGCTGTTTTGCTTCTTTATTTCCTCAAGGGCATCAGTAACGTCCTTGATCTGCTTCACGACGCTCGAATATTTATGTATGGTCTCTTCTGAAACCCCCAGCGTCCCTGCACTTGTTGCTGTCGTATGTTGAGTCTCTTTATACACTTCCAATGCTTTCAGAATCCCGAATTCTGAAGCAAGAAATACCTCAGTCTCAAATCCGTGATTTTTCAGTGCCTCAAGAATACCGTGCAGCTCAGGATTGTTCGGTGTCTGTACTGCAACACTCGCCGTATGACCACTAAGATCGAAAACCACAACGCGTGCTCGACGTGCAGTGTCTTCATCGATCAAATGTAGCGCGGTATTCTTTATGATGATCGCATTGAGATTCACATAGCCGAGCTTATAGCGCTCAGCAAGGATCTGCGCGAGATCCTCTGCCTCCCGCTGCCTGTGTTCCATTATCGGATCAAGTTCCATGGATACATAATAACACAAATGAAAAGACTGATTTCATTAGGGGATATCACCATTAAGAAAACAACAAAAGGGCCCCGGAGGGCCCTTTCCTATTCTTGATCGCTCGGGATCTTGTGGCAAGAGCGGCAACGCGCTTCGTAGATCTTTGAGCTTTTTCCAGGATCAGCCTCAATGCGTTCTTTTGAGGCCCCGTTCTTCTGAGTGAAATTCGCTGGCTTCAGGCAGACGAAGCAGTACGCAGAGGTCTTCACGACTTCATTCGCGAGGGCAAGAAACGCTGCGACGGTCGCAAAAGGTCGACGCATGAAGTCCATATCGAGCCCAACGATGATAACCTGAAAATCGCTTCCCTTGCGCTCCTCAAGCAAAGCACTGACCTCCTCGACGAGCCAGTCGCCAAAGAATTGTGTTTCATCGATGGCGAGAATATCGGGATCATGCGCTTCGACTAGCTGGCGAAACTCGAGCGCATCATGTACCGTATGCGCAGGATGCTTGCCCGCGACGATAAAAGTGCCTGGCTGCGAAGGATCGAGGCTACGTGTGACCACATGGCCCTCATCTCGCTGGTCGACAGGAGACTTGATGACAAGCACGCGCTTCTTTACGATCTGAGCGCGCTTAATGAGCCTCATGAGCTCTTCGGTCTTGCCGGAGAACATCGGGCCAACGATCGCAGTGAGTGTTGCTTCTGGTGTATGCATGACGATTCCCTCTTATTTTGTGCTCTCTTCTCACAATAGCACACCTCTTCACGGGATGATATTTACAGCATCGTGGATATGATGTCAGAGCAGAGCAGTGGGTTCATAAAAACCTGCCAAAAGCAGGTTTTTATATAGGATCGAATCCTAGGTGTGTATATGCCTTCGGAGTAACCATACGACCCCTCGGGGTGCGTTCAATGAAGCCTAACTTCAATAAGTAAGGCTCATATACCTCCTCAATGGTCGCCATCTCTTCTGCGGTCGCTGCAGCGAGCGTATTGAGGCCCACAGGCCCTCCATTGAACTTCTCTATCATCACTGAAAGAAGTTCCCTGTCAGGAGTTCCGAGTCCAAGTTCATCGATTTCAAGCAATGAAAGGGCTTCACGCACTGCCTTTTCATCAAGCGGAGTCTTGTGTACTTGTGCATAATCTCGAGCGCGTTTCAAAAAATGATTTGCGGTGCGGGGTGTGAATCGAGCGCGCGAAGCGAGCGCGAGAGCGGCACCTTGCTCAAGTGTAACACCAAGGATCTCTGCGGAACGCGAAACGATCCTCGCAATCTCATCATTACTATAAAATTCTAGGCGAAACACTCCCCCACCAAAACGAGACCGAAGAGGCGCAGATAGTGCCGCAATACGTGTCGTCGCTGCGATCAGGGTGAATGGTGGTAACTCAAGCTGAATAGTACGCGCTGAGGGGCCTTTACCAATGATGATATCAAGTACCCCAGACTCCATTGCAGGATACAACACCTCCTCAACCATCTTATTCAAACGATGTATCTCGTCGATGAATAGTATATCGCCCGGATTCATATTGGTGAGCAAAGAGGCAAGATCACCAACCTTTTCAATAGCAGGACCAGAGGTCACCTTTAATTGTGCCTTACTCTCCGTAGCGATAAGATGCGCAAGTGTGGTTTTACCGAGTCCTGGGGGACCATAAAACAATACATGCTCAGGTGGATGACCACGTTCTCTCGCGGCAGTAAGCAATATATGAAGATTTTGTTTTATATGCTCTTGCCCTACATAATCCTCCCAGGATGATGGACGAAGCTTTTGGTCGAGGAATGTTGCATCATTCTTACCAGTAGAGGAACTATTAGGAAATTCACTTGACATAATATTACTTTATGATATACTGCTTTCGGTTTAAAGTTGCACGAAAACAAGTCTCCTCGCGCACTTCTCTCACAGTATAACAGGTGAAAGAGCGATCCCCTTATCGCGATATATTTACTTGTCCCGAGAAAGACTTGACAACATTAAACATTCATGATATAGTGCATAAGCATTTGATTCGCTGTTCTTACCCTCAAACGATTAGAGCCCCACAGGCTTCCATGATGTAGCTCCAAAGACTTCTTGGTTCGGCACCTCGGTGACCGTTGCTGGCAATCTCTTCAGGAATGCATTTCACCATATGCTCCGGCATATGGTAATCGATTGAGGGTAAGGACCACGAAAAAGAAAAACTCGCTCTAGCGAGTTTTTCTTTTTTTAATTCAGGGTTTCAGGATTAGTATCCCTCTTCAAGAGGATCTTCATCCGCCTTGAAATTATAGCGCGCTTCATCATCCTCATCGTTGAAGAAATCCTCCTCCTCATCGTCCTCATCCTCCTCACTGGTTTCTGGCTTCAAGGTGTCACCAAATTCATCAGTAAGCGAACCAAACTCATCTTCCTCTTCAGGAAGAACATCATCATGAAGACCATCGATATCGACTTCAACAAGTTCCTCATCTTCAAGAAAATCATCTCCCGTCGGACCGAACTTTGTTTGCTCTTCATCGAGCTCGTCGTCAGGCAATATGCCTACTGCATCATCACTCATGGCGTCTTAATGTGTTTACCTTAATAGATTAATTGGAATATACCACTGAAATGCGCTTTTTTGCAAGAGAATAAATAAACCTGTGGATAACAACACATCATCACAACCCACTACGGGCTAGCGTCGCCCTGTGCGCGTGCTCTGCAAGCGCAGTCAAACCAAGCGCAACCGCATCAAATTCATCATCATGTCTATCCTCTAACGAAAGTCCTGTCAACTTCTCAACCATAAACATCATTTGTGTCTTTGTTGCCTTTCCATATCCTGTAAGTGCGATCTTCGCTGCCCCAGGATGTACTTCTTCAGTAGGAACCTGTGATCGTGTTGCAACATAAAGCAACGCTCCTCGAACCTCTGCAACCCGAAGCGCGGTTTTCGTATTGTTTGAGAAGAAGAGCCCCTCTATAACAAAGAGTTCTGGTTTATGTGTATCAATAAGATGCTGTACGGTTTCAACTACTGTCGTGAGTCGGTCAACAAAACGTGAACGTGCACCAGTTTCAATACACGAAGAGAATACTATGGTCGCACCCCTTCCATCACCGTCGAGCACTGCGACTCCACACCTTCCGAAACCTGGATCAACTGCGAGTACTTTCATGTGACCAGCATAACATGATATGTGGCTAAATAAAAAACTTCCAAAAGGAAGTTTTTTATTCTACGTTTGTATAAACATCCTGCACTTCTTCACACTCCTCTAATTCGTCAACAAGCTTTTCAAGTGCGGAAAGATCCGCATCTTCAAGGTCCATCGTGGAATTAGGAGTATATTCACCATCAGGGTGTCTTGTGAACGCCCAAGTAGCCGAACCCGCTGACGCTAGAGCAAAACCATTTTTCGAGAGAATGTGTTTGATCTCTTGGGCAGCCTTATTGCGATTACTCGTAAGCGCAACGATGATCATTGCACATGCGCCGGGTCCATATGCTTCATAGATCAACTCCTCTGAAGCGACCATATCACTCGACTGTCCTTTCTTGAGAGCGCGTTCTATGGTCTCCTTTGGCATATTCTCTTTTTTCGCCTTATCAACCAAAGCTTTCACACTCGCTGCATTCACATCACCCTTGAGACGTTTCACTTCGTTTGCGATCAACGATCCATACTTGCCGAAGACCTTACTCTTCTTCGCATCCTCAGAACCCTTTTGTCGTTTGATTTGAGCCCATTTATTATGTCCTGACATATATTTGTTGATTCTCTATTAATTCACGACGATCTTCACAAAACGATGTTTTCCAACCTTTAGTACTAATGTATCTTGAACCATCATTGCAACATCTTCGAGCTTATCTTCTCCATCCTTTCTTATTGCCCCCGCGGTCATCAATCGTCTAAATTCGGTCTTTGATGGTATTACCTTCTCCCGAAGAAGTACATCGACTAAGGCTTCTCCTTTTTTCGCACGTATCTCTTCAATATCATCCGGAATTCCTCCTTTAGCGAATGTTTGATCGAACTCGGTACGTGCATGCGCCGCAGCCTCTCTTCCGTGGTATATCTCTGTTACCTGCTGCGCAAGATCCATCTTCGCAGTTTTTGGATGAAGTGCTCCACTCTCTACATCTCTGAGAATATCTTTTACAGATGAGACTGGTGTGAATGTGCAGAGTGTATAGTACGACTCCATAACATGATCAGGAATGGACATCATTTTTCCAAACATCTCACGAGGTTCATCGATAATACTCACATAATTATCCAACGACTTACTCATCTTTTCCTTTCCATCCAAACCAACGAGAAGCTCGAATGAGAGCACGGCCTGCGGCTCCCGATGGTTCATTTCCATAACACGTCGCCCCATCAATAGATTGAAAGTTTGATCTGTTCCACCAACCTCGAGATCACAACTACCGTAAACCTGTGCAAGCACATCGGAATCGATTCCTTGAATGATCGGATAGAGCATCTCATGCATATACAAGGACTCTCCCTCTTTTATGCGTTTTTGGAACATATCGCGCTCAACGAGTTGCGCAAGAGTGATATGACGGAGTCCCCATAAAAGATTACGGAGTGTCACAGTCACTATCTCAGGACGGATCTTCCGTTGCATACGTGTCTCCTCGAATACGACTGTCTTTCCGACGAGTGAATTTGGGGGGAAACGCACATCGACACTTTTTCCTTCATCTACTTTCACATTGAGTTTTATCTCATAGTCGTCAGGAAGCGTAAGGTCGGTCACATTGGTAAACCAGTCAGCATTTCTTATCCAAGAGAAAACATCACTGTCGGTACGGAGGATACGTCCCACCTGGGCGAGGTACGTGTTCATGTTTTCCTCGATCGCTGAGGCCTCGAGCTCAGGTCGTGCCTTACTTTTTCCCGTTGGATCACCGATTTGTGCAGTATAGTCACCGATCAAAAAGATGACCTTACAACCAAGATCCTGAAGTTGTCTTAATTTTCTCAAGACAACTGCGTGGCCGAGGTGGATATCGGGTCGCGTAGGGTCAACGCCGAATTTTATATGAATATCTTTCTCATACTCCCCTTTCGCTTTTGCGATGAGTTTCTTTCGAAACACATCGCCAGGATCAACAAAAGTACCCACACCGCGAGTAAGTATGTCATCGATAAGACCGATGGCCTGTTCATGAGAAAGCTTCGTCATGAGTCAATACTAGCAAAAATGGCCTTATTCCGCAAAATTCACTGATCCTTGATATGGGTTATAATATATTGGCATGACTGGTCCCATAAACCACTTTGAAGGTCTTCTCGCAAAATACAAAGAACGATTAGATGCAATAGACACTGAGCGTAAATTCATCGTCGACACCATAAGGTCGGTAACCAATATAACGATCACTGAAAAAGAGTTTGAAATCAGAGATCATACCCTCTTCCTCCATATTCATTCAGCAAAAAAACAGGTTATCTATTTCAAAAAAGCGGAGATTCTCGAAGTATTACAACAAAAAGAAGGACGGCTTATTGTAGACATCAAGTAAAGCACCACCCTATTGGGTGGTGCTTGCTGTTTGATTTTGACTTTGAGTGTTTTAACAATTTGATGCCCCCCTCAATCATCACTCTCATTTGCGTGCGATGGAT
>JAJZQJ010000004.1:88899-103035 GCA_021851895.1 bacterium | reverse complement strand
GTGCAAATCACGCCCAAATTGGAATTGATCCACGAGCAGCTTCCGCTACCCGTGCCTTGTTACGACTTACTCCCTGTCACCGAATTTGCCTTAGGCCCATGCGAGATGAGACTTGGGGCACCCCCGGCTCCCTTGAGTTGACGGGCGGTGAGTACAAGACTTGAGAACGTATTCACCGCGGTTTGGCTGACCCGCGATTACTAGCGATTCCGGCTTCATGGAGGCGAGTTGCAGCCTCCAATCCGAACTGGGGGAGCTTTTTTAGGATTAGCTCAGCCTTGCGGCGTCGCGACCCGTTGTAACTCCCATTGTATTATGTGTGTAGCCCAAGACGTCAAAGGGACATGCTGACCTGGCGTCATCCCCACCTTCCTCCCAGCCCGTAGCAAACAAGTCATGAGTCATGAGTCATAGGTCATGAGTAAATACTCACAAACTATAATTCACAATCCATACTTCCGCGCTATGGGCTGGGCAGTCTCTCGTGACACTTGTAACACGAGATAAGGGTTGCGTTCGTTACCCCACTTAAGGGAACAGTTCAAACCACGAACTGACGACGGCCATGCATCACCTGTCCTACCGTGCTTGCGCAGGACTCTAGTTTCTTAGAGTTTTCGTTAGGATGTCTAGTCTTGGTAAGGTTCTTCGTGTACCGACGAATTAAACCACATAATCCACCGCTTGTGCAAGTCCCCGTCTATTCCTTTGAGTTTTAATCTTGCGATCGTACTACCCAGGCGGTTCACTTATCGCGTTAGCTAAGCCTCACGGAGGGTCGATACTCCATAAAGCGAGTGAACATCGTTTAGGGCGTGGACTACAGGGGTATCTAATCCCTTTCGCTACCCACGCTTTCGTTTCTCAGCGTCAGTAATGTGCCAGTGAACTGCCTTCGCTTTTGGTGTTCCCCATAATATCAACGGATTTCACCCCTACACTATGAGTTCCATTCACCTCTCACACACTCAAGCTCTGCCGTTTCCTCTGTGGTTCCCTGGTTGAGCCAGGGGATTTAACAGAAGACTAACAGTGCCGCCTACAAACTCTTTACGCCCAGTAATTCCGGATAACGCTTGGGGCTCTCGTTTTACCGCTGCTGCTGGCACGAGATTAGCAGCCCCTTATTCATGAGGTACTGTCGCTATGTCATCCCTCATAAAAGATCTTTACACCCCGAAAGGCTTCATCAATCACGCGGCGTCGCTCCGTCAGACTTTCGTCCATTGCGGAAGATTCTCGACTGCAGCCACCCGTAGGTGTATGGGCCGTGTCTCAGTCCCATCGGTGGGGGCCAGGCTCTCACCTCCCCTAAGCGTCATAGCCTTGGTAGGCTTTTACCCTACCAACTAGCTGATACTGCGCAGGCCGTTCCCATAGCGATAAATCTTTACCCTTGCGGGACCATCAAGTATTAGCACACCTTTCGGTGCGTTATTCCTGACTATGGGGGACGTTCCTACGTGTTACTACCTCGTCTGCAACTACCCATGTAAACCGAAGTAAACATGGATCGTTCTACTTGCATGCCTTATCCACGCCGCCAGCGTTCATCCTGAGCTAGGATCAAACTCTTAAAAAAAGTAAAATGAGACAAGAGAGAATTCTCTTTCTTGGCCCAACTCTTTGCTCTTGATAACGTATATCAATTGATACACAAACTGGAATTACAAATTGATTATGAAATTTGTTTTTGGTCATTGCCTTTTGCATTACTCATGCCGAAGGTTTGACCAGGATCTTGCGTAACACTCAGTTGTCAAAGTTCTTTACGCTTCCTCGCTTTTTCGCTTGCGCGAATTCGATTGACGTAAGATGCAGTATATACGAATCCAAGGAATAGTCAAGCGATTTTTCCTCTTCTTTTTTACTGCCAAGGCACTTTATCACGCACATACATAACTGTCAATACCCTTAATTGAAGCCACTCTATAGAACACTTCCACTCGTATAGTTGCATACATGTGCAGCACAATAAAAAAGAACGCACGTGCGTTCTTTTTTATTGATCGAGAAACGGGTTCTTGCGTCCGATAGGAACATCAGGAATTGCTTCTTGAGAGAATTTCAAATCCTTGAATTCCTTGAGTGCGAAGATCGAACTGTCGAGCTGAATATTCTCCAACTCATTGAGTGCGGTTGTCGTTCGTGCGCCGAGCTCATTCGCCTTTGGGGCATTGCTGCCCGTAATAGTCTGAATGAGTTCTTGAGTGCCTCCAAGATTTTTTACTGTGAAATAACCGACGATGATCAACGCAGGCACCACCATGACGATCAGAATGTCAAAAAGTGTTTGCTTCATACTAGTGGAGTGCGTACGTTATAAAATTAAACGAAACCTTCATCGGTGCTGCTGCGTTCTCCCCCGGCGTGATCGAGAGCGAGGTGATATCGCGAATCTGCAACCAATACTCGAGATCATCGAGGAAACTACGGAACGTAGAGTATGGCGCATCTATAGAGAATGCAACATCATACTGCTGCAGCTGACTATTCTTATCGACAGCCAACTTCTTGATCGTTGGATTCGCTAGCGAGAGCCCGTGCTGTGCGGCGAGGTTCGTAAGATCCATCGTGAGGCGGACATCATCAACCGACTCTGGAATCATGGTCGACATGCGTTCGCTCGCTCCCTCTGGGAAACGCTGGTACTTCGCTTCGAGGTCGTCGATGCGTGCCTGAGCCTGGGACGCTTTCTTGATGTAATCTTGCAGTTCAACCTCACGCGCCTTTACGGTACCGATCTCCTGGTACGTTGGATACGCATAGGAGACGATGAGTCCTGCGGCGAGAGATGCAAATATGATCGCTGTTATGTATCGCATATTATTGAGCGGCAGGTGTTACCGTGGTCTTAGCGGGAGCGGTCGTCGTCGACTTCGAGACCGTGGTCGTTGTTGCGGGTACTGTTGGTGCTACTTTTGTGACTGGAGCTGGCGGAGTTACTGGTGCGATAGCAGGTACAGATGTTGTCGCCACAGGAGTAGGTACGATCTGCGGCTCATTCACCGGTGCAGGTGGTGCAGCTTCTGCAGCAGTACGTGCACGAACCGTTGCAAATGTTGCGAACGTAGGCCTGAGCACAAGCTTCATTGTGATCGCGACAATACCCGTGCGAGGATCGATATGGAAACTCGAAAGTTCGGTATAGAGGATCACATCACGCTGTGTACGGAAATGTGCAAGCTGTTGATAGAGCGCTGCATAACCATTAGCGTCACCAGTGAGTTCGAGTGTGTCTCCTGCAGGAACGCCATCTGCGCTCGGCTTTGCATCGGGAACCATCTTCTTAAAAGAGAACTGCCTCCATATGATCGAAGAGACCGTATGCTCAGAGAGATAGTCGATCACGAGTGATGGCATCGAATGTTTATTGAAGAGATCGCGAGCGAGATTGATACGCTTGTCGAGCTGAGCAAGCTCTGAGATCTTTCCAAGATCGAAATTCTTCTCTGTTCCCTGTAGCTGTGCAGCAAGTACTTCTGCCTTCTGGAGTTCCTGTCGTTTCGCCCACCAAACGTAGACAGTCGCACCAATTGCGATTACGGTTACAAAAACCGCGAATATGGTCGCTGCATAGGAGCGTCGTGCTCCTCCATATTGGTAAGTGCCACCCTGTTCGGGGATGAAGCTCGTTTCGATGTTAGCCATAATATTCGAATATATTATACCACAGCATCAACGAACAATATAAGAAGTAAGTGGATAAAATAGTCCGCCCCTTACATAAGTCATGAGTCGTAACAAGTCATGAGCTTAAGTCATGAGTCATGAGGGAGATACAAGAGGAAAATACGAGAAAAAACGCGTAACAAAATACACAATGCCTGAGCATCGTGTATTTTCTCTTTCTCATGACTTCTACTCATGACTCATGACTTGAATCAACTATTTCCCCATCTTGCGCAATGCAAGGCCAAGCGCAACAGCGAACTCTGGACCGGCATCTGCGAGATACGGTGCAAGCTGTGGAGGCGTTGTCAGACGAGAGAAGCTATCACTATAGACGATGTCCGACTCGAACCCACCGCGCGCGACATCAGGAAGCCCCTTGATCAGTGAACCCGCTCCGGAAAGGATCACACGATTGATCGTCACATGGTGCTGCTGCGCGTAGCGACGAACGATGCGCACCGCCTCGCCGAGAATTCGCTCGATCGCAAGACGTGCGATCTCTGCGATCGCGGGGTCATTAGGGTCACCGAGAAGGCCGTACTCGCGCTTCATTTCTTCTGCTTGCAGCAACGTCACACCGTGTGCGCGCGCAAGTGCCTGCGTCACCTCTTGCGAACCAACAGAAAGCAAGTGTGCGCCACGAACGACTCCGTCTTCGACGAGCACGAGCTTCGATGATGCTGCTCCGATATCAAGAATGGCAACGGGCTGACTTTCACGACCCATCACTGCACGAATCGTACTGAATGCTTCGATCTCAAACGATGCGGTCTTAGCACCAAGTCCCGTTGCAATATCCTGGAAGCGCTTGAGGACATCATTGTGGACTGCTGCGAGCAGTACGTCTACTTTTGGTGGCCCACTCTTTGCGCGCTCTTCTTCATCAGGGTCGACATAATTACGCACTGCCTTTGGAATGACCCAGTGGGAAAGCGAGACTTCATTCACATTCATCGGGATGTATTTACGTGCCTCTATAGGAACGATCTCCTGCAATCGCTTTTCTCCGACATCCGGAAGCTCGATCACCGTAAGCAGTGTCGATGAGAGCGGGAGAGAGAACACCATGTCTGTTGCCGTCACCTTGGCCTCACTAAAAAGTCCCTTCAGCGCTTCAACGATCGTTGGCACAGGAAGGATCGGGGCTGCCTGCCCCACCTCGATACCCGCATAAGGACCGAGCGCGATCTCACCATAGGTCTCCAAAATCGGCTTCGGACTCCCACGCTTCACCTGCATCACCTTCGCCGAAGAACCACCAATGTCGATACCGACAACACTCGCGCTGCCTTTATCTCCAAATAAATTTCCAAGTTGGTCGAGAAAGCTCATTTGTACTCTATTATACAGGGAGAAAATGGAGAAGGCTAGTAAAAATCCAGGGTATAGGGAATAGGGTATAGGGCATAGGGTTGATTCATAAGCAAAATTCAAATAACACTTTGTGTGAGTATTTTTGTATTTCGCATTTCCCTATTCCCTTTTCCCTATACGCTTTCGCTTGCAACCCTTCAATGAAACAGCGAGGAATTTTTCGCAAGCTGCCTTTGCTGGAATGAGCACCGCAAGTGAGCCGTATGAGTATACGGCGAATGCGGAGCAGAATGAAAAACGGCCGATCCTGGCAAAAGGACCGCCGCCGCACACCTCGTCGCAAACTGCATTTCTGCACAAGCAGCCGCAGAGCGGTGCTTCGGAGAAGCCGCGCGCAGAAATGCTAATGCGCGACGGCAATGCCAATCACCTTCTTCGCTCCCGCCTTTAGGAGCAGCGCCTTCGCTGCGCGCATCGTCTCCCCCGTCGTCACCACATCATCGATAATGACCACATGTTTACCTTTTATGCGCTCCGGATGCTCCACTGCAAACACGCCCTGCACATTGCGCTCGCGAGCACCGCGGCCACTTGTGCGCGCCTGCTTCCCCGAGCAGCACACCTTTGTGAGCACATCGAGCTCTGCGGTCATATGAAGTCCGGCAGCCTTCGCTGCAGCAACGATACCAAGCGCGATCTCTGCCGCATGATTATACCCTTTACGTGTATTCCCCTCGATGCTTCCCGGAATGGGCACGAATACGATGTCCTCTGCATCTTCTGGCTTTCGCGAAAGCGGTGAGAAGAATTCTCTATAGAGCGCATTTCCAAAATAATCAGAGATGCCACGATGATGACGATACTTCAAATCTTTGATCGCCTTGTTCACGATCGGTTGACGATATTCAAAGAGCGCGACGAGCCAATCTTCGATCATCGTTGGACGAGTGATGATCGTGCGCTCACAAAAAGCGCAAAGGCTTGCGCCCTTACGATCACATGCGATACACTGCTCCGGAAAGAGTGCTTCGACGATCTCCGTCCACCACTGCATATGAATAGAGCATACGACAAAAATGGAACCATGCAACCCCGATGGGAATGAAAACAGGAACACTTTCGTGTTCCTGTTTCACTTTTTAGCGACCGAAGAGCCGGAATGCCCAACCGAGCAAACTGAATCCCTTGTCTGAATTAGTGACCGTCGTGCTTGCGAGTGCATTCGCATCACTCAAGAGCTTGATCTGATTGTCGATGACCGCCTGATCCGCAGGATCGGTGATGCGTGAACGCACGTCAGTCAATTGCTTGATCTGTGCATCATTCTCCGCAACAGCCTGCTTTGCGTCATTGAGCGCGCCGTAGTCAGCACCGAAGAGGAACTTCACGAATGCGTTCCGTTCATCCGCCTTCTTGAGGTTCTCAGCGATCTTCTCCTGGTTCTTAACCTGGTTCTGTGCAATAGTGCGCACCTCCTCACCGATACCACCGGTGCGATCCGCAACCTGGAGAAGGTTCTGCACTGCAGTAGCGACTGCGCTGCGATGCTGCTCGCGCATACGCTCACCCTCGGTAGAAGTTGCATTCTCCTGATCCTCTGATGAAGTTGCCGAACGTGCCTCTTCACGATTCTGCTCGCGCTCTTTATTCATCTCGCGATCAGATGATGAGGCGTTCTGGTCACCCTCGCGGTTCTGCTCACGCTCCTTATTCATCTCTTGTTCAGATGAAGTTGAACGTCCATCTTCGCGATTCTGCTCGCGCTCTTTATTCATCTCCTGTTCGTTGAGTTGTCGAGGAGTGCCGGTCGCATCCATTGAGCGGCGTCCGTCTTCATTTATATTCTGCCCATCCTGGCCTTCGCCACGATCGACATTCTGAGCCATAGGTGAGCGATCGTTTTCCTGCTCGCGATCTCCTCCTGTGCGCTCCGCTGCATATGCAGCTCCAGCGATGAACAATGCGGCACCGACGATGCCCGCGATGATCATATTGTGTTTCATATATGGTGCAATGTTAATGTGAGGGACAAACGATTAGAAAATAAACCCACCCTCGACACTACCTCTATTATACCACCAGAATGGAAGTATATAGCGTACGCATCTACAGGCGGGCTATTTCATTAGTTCGTGCCGAATGCAGCCTTAAGTGCTGCGGTTGCGGCCTCCATATCCGTCTTGAACTGTGCCATTGCAGCATCAACTGCGCTCTTGCGGGTCGCATTGAGCGCCTGCAACTGCGTCTTGATCTCCGCATCTGAACGGTTCTGCTTGAAGATCGTCTGTGCTGCCTTTGCAGCTGCGATCAAGTTTGCACGCACGGTCTGTGGGGCAACGTTGTTCGCACAATCAGTCTTCGCCTTCGCGATCGCTGCGTCGATGGTCGACTTGAGGGTCGCCGCACCCGAATCGAGTGAGGTGAACTTCGTCTTTACGAGATTATCAACACCATCGCGATGTGCCTGTACTGCAGCATCAACTGCAGCAATACGCTTTGCAACTGCGGCGTTCACTGCGGTCTCGAATGCAGTCACTGCAGCCTTCTTTGCATCGGTATCTGCCTTCTGCATGAGTGCTGCGAAACGTGTATCACGCTTTGTGGTATTCGTATCACGATTTTCCTTGCGCTTGTTGTCCCAACCCGTGCGCAAACCAGCGAGCTTGTCGAGACGTGTCTTCTCGTTCTCTGCACGCTTCTCTGTGCGGCCATCCATCTTTGGATCGAAGCCATTCAAGAGCTTCTGGCTATCCGCAGCGAGTCGAGTACAGAAATTATTGCGAGGGAGTCGGGTATTGGTCGTCGTTTGTGCGAAAGCGGCAAAAGGTGACGCGATCGCTCCAAGTACGAGCATACCCACCATTCCACGATTAAATTGCGATGTCATAAGGATTTGTCTTAACGGTATCATAATTTGCGAGATCTGCGTTCACTGCAGTCTGGTCAGAGGTATCGTTCGTGACCGATGCAGCATCTGCATTCGCGTCAGCCATAAAACCTGAAGTGATGCTATCGATCGATGAGGTATCGACATTCGCTGCTACTGGTGCGGGATTTGCAGGTGCTTGCGCATTCTGATCGACGCGCTGTGCTGCCTGTTCCTGCTGTGGAGGAATCATGGCGACCTTTGTCGTATCGACATTGTTCGGCTTCATCACGAGGATGACCGCAACGACCGCGATAACGGCGACCGGCACCCCAATGAGCATTGTTTTATTCATTATGAAAGAAAATAACGATTGATAAGGAGAAGGCACTGACGCCTCCCTGTAAGTACTACGATGCTCGGCGGCTTTTGTGACAACCTGCTCACGCATCGCATCAAAAGATGCTCGGGAGGGCACGACACGCGCGAGGCGTTCCTTCAATTGTGCTTCGATTTCATGATCTTGTGTATCCATGAGCATATTAATTAATGAGCACACTTGGTTGAAGCATGACTTTAAGCTTCGCAAGTGCACGCGAGTAGATCTGCCGCGCATTCGCGACCGACACCCCGACGGTGTCCGCGATCGTCTCATAACCGATCTCACCAGAGAGACGCAGCATGACGATCTCGGCCTCACCCTCGGAGAGTTGTGCGAGTGCATCGTCGATTAAACGTTTTTCCTCCGCGAACACCGCTTCTTCCTCGGGGTTGCGCGTTTCTGAAGGGATCTCGGGCACCTCGTCGATACTGACGCGTGCGCGCTTCCCTTCGACCCTAAAGTGATCGATGAGCATTGTGCGCGCTATGGTGAACAGCAAGCGCTGCGCATGCTCCCGACCCCCAGGTCTCTCTTTTTGAAGGAGGAATTTCAAAAAGACCGCCTGAGTCAAATCATTTGCGATCTCCTGATCGCGTGTACGGAAAAACAGATAACGGAAAAGCGGCGTGAACAGCTCGGTATACAGCGTTTCATCGCTAAAAGCGCTAAAGTGGGTTTCTTCGGAGTGCATATCGGTAAGACGCTGTATTCCGTACATATATAATGACGACGAACACAGCGAAATGTGACAAGTTCATTGTATCAAATTATTTAGGAACATGCTCTCCCCGTCCCTATTTTGAATATATATTCATTACATGATACGATAGACCACATATGCTATTGTTTTCATTCGAACTCGCCTTTCTCCTTGGCTTCGGCATTTTGCAGTTGCCGCAATTCGGAAAAGTCCCTAAAGGCACACGCCGCGCACGCATGCGTGCATCGCCACATTTTGCATTCGGCAAATTCCAAAATCTTGAACCAACACCGATGATGCTCAAGAATGCGGGACGCTGGGACATCTTCAAGAAATTCTTCATCAAGAATGTAGACAACGCGAAGCCAAGCACACGACTCCCCTCGAAAAAGATCGACTTGCAGCAACTCGATCCAACAGAGAATGTACTCGTGTGGTTTGGGCACTCCTCTTACTTTCTCCAGGCAGAAGGAAAACGTTTTCTCATCGATCCTGTGCTCTCGGGATACGCCTCCCCTTTTGCTTTCGCAGTGAGAAATTTTCTCGGCTCCAATGACTACACGATCGATGACATTCCACCGATCGACTATCTCATCATCACGCACGATCACTATGATCACCTCGACTACCGCACCGTGAAAGCACTGCGATCACGCACAGGAAGAGTTATCACGGGGCTTGGTGTCGGCGCACACCTCGAACGCTGGGGATATAAAGAGAAGGACATCACCGAAACGGATTGGTTCGATCATATCCTTCTCCCTAACGACATCACGATAGACGCAACCCCCGCACGGCACTTCTCGGGTCGCACCTTCCGCCGCAATGAGACGCTCTGGTCTTCCTTTGTGCTCACCACACCAAAACGCAAGATCTTCATCGGCGGTGATGGTGGCTATGGCAGACACTTCAAGAAGATCGGCGACACCTATGGCCCTTTTGATCTCGCGATTCTCGAAAACGGACAGTACAACGAGAGCTGGCGCTACATCCACTCGATGCCCGAAGAAACCGCGCAAGCTGCGCTCGACCTCCGTGCAAAACTCTTGATGCCCGTCCATTGGGGGAAATTCATTCTCTCTGTCCATAGCTGGGATGAACCGATCCGTCGCATCACTGTGGCAGCCGCAGAAAAACAGATTCCTCTCCTTACACCGCATATCGGCGAGAAGATCAATCTCGACAACCCTGCACCCACACACCCATGGTGGGATGAAGTAAAATAACCGCCCACTCGGCGGTTTTACTTATTCGAAAAATATGCTAAAGTAACACCACAAAAGCAAGGAATAACCGACCTTATTCAACTGATTGCTGTTTGGAGGAATACAAATATGGACACGGCTCTATGGTCGGTAACGACCACCCAGCCACAAGAGCTCAGGAGACACGGCTAAGAAAAGCAAACTGCTTTGCTTTTCTTCCAATCCTGAGCCTGCGAAGGAATTTCCGTTGCCGAGTTTACGAGGCCGGAAATCGGGAGTGGTCGCTTGCGACCCTCAGCCACCATCGCTAACCAATATTCGTATCCTGGTTTTCACTCCATATGTAAATATGTGTGTAAGCTAAAAAATTGGAGACGTGGCTGAGTGGTCGAAAGCACCTCACTGCTAACGAGGCATCCCTTAACCGGGATCATGAGTTCGAATCTCATCGTCTCCGCCAAGAAGAAAAACATCAACGCCAAAGCGTTGGTGTTTTTCTAATCCTGGCGGAGACGATGAGATTCGAACGGGAAAAGGTCGGAAAACGGGAGTTTTCCGTGGAGGAAAGCAGAAACCTCTTTCAAAAAAAGAGGTTTCGTCGAGAACCGTGGGTTCGCGAAATCACTTGCCGTGCGAGGCTCCTCTGGAGTGCGCGAGCAAGTGATTGTTCGATTCTCATCGTCTACGCAATCCGAAGGATTGTGAGGCGAAGAAATATACGGCGGTGAGCTGACGCCGAATCTCACTTCCAATCAGCGCGCGTAGCGCACCCTAGATTCGAACGACTTTGCATTTTTTCTACAAGCCCACTAAGAGCGCGTGAGCCGAGGCTTGCTCGTTTTTTCGACTATATAGGCCTATATATAAATATAGCAATCCGTTATTTAATTTGCTAAACTTATACTAACACTAAAATAATAGCTGTTATTATTTAATTCATTAAACTACTATGATTCAAGACTATAAGGGTCACTATGACTACGATAAAAGTGTCATAGAGCAGTGGAACAATTCACAGGGTGGTGTGTATTACCTTGGCACCAAGAACGCACAAGGGATCCTGGTTGTCTTTTATATTGGAAAGGCATTCGGAGACGGAGGTATTCGACAAAGATTATTGCAGCACCTAAATGAAAACAAATGGGGCGATGTTACGCATTTTGGATACTGTGTTTGCTCATCTGAACAAGAAGCGTTAAATCACGAGGCTCAAGAAATTAAATTATATAATCCTAAATATAATACCCTTCTTAAGCGATACTAAATATAGAATTTAACACTACGAAAGATTATCCCGTTGCGAAACATAGAACAAGAACTAAATCAGTGTCGTCACAAACCAAATGACTTCTTACGAAACAATCCGCGCAAGCGGATTGTTTTGCTGTCATAGCGAGAACCGATGATGATTCGAAAGATAGATTAGGGCTTGGAAAGAAGGACTTTACCCGTCCATGAGAGCAGGAACCCCTCTTCTCCGAAGAGGGGTTCCATCGAGAACCGTGGGTTCTCGAAGCCTTTGGCAGCGCGAGGCTCCTCCGGAGTGCGCCAGCCAAAGGCTGTGAGATTCTCTCGGCCCTGCAACTCTTCGTACATCAACAGTAAAAAGCAATTCAAGAGAAAACTTCACAATATAATGATACAATACGAACAATGGAGCGATCGACTTACTATGATTACATAAATGAGCGCTTATCTACGTATTCAACTGCGATTGAAAACAACGGCAAGCTGAATGTATTGAATCTGCATTCACATTTTGAGAATTTCTATAGGGATTTTCTCAACCTGCTATTTGAGTCTAAACTTAAAAATCTCAATACTAAGGAACAAAATGCAGAATACTTTGACCTTGCTTGCGAGGTAACAAAAACTGTAGTCCAAGTTTCAGCCACCTGCACAAAGGCAAAAATTCAGTCTGCCCTGTCAGGAGGAGACTCAGAAACATTCAGCGGATACAAGTTTTATTTTATGTCTCTCTCGAAAGATGCTTCACCACTTCGAGCGGATCATATGACCTACGAAAAAGGGAAACTAATTTTTGACCAAGCGGAGAACATACTCGACGTGAAGCAGATCATGAAACTCGTTAAAGATCTCGACATAGATAGGATGGAACAGGCTTATAATTTAGTGAAGAAGGAATTAGGACCGAGGTTGGACGCTCCAAATTTGAGCAGTAATTTAACCAAAGTCGTACAATTACTGGCTAGCCTGGATTTACGAGAGGAAAATAATTCCCTCACAATAGATCCATTCCAAATTGCAGATAAGATATCTTACAACGAACTAGGGGCCGTTAACGATACCATCAAAGATTTTGCAATCTACTTTGCAAAGATGGATGGCATCTATTCTGATTTTGATAATGCCGGAGTTAATAAAAGCACCGCAGTACTTAGTGCAATCCGAAAAGAATACACGAATAATAAATCGAAATATGACAACATCAATCTTTTTCGTAAGATAAAAGAGGGTGTGAAAAATAAAATTAAAACTAGCTCCAACTTCACAGAAATGTCAGACGAGGAGCTCGATCTGTGCGTTGATATTTTGGTGGTTGACGCATTTATTAGGTGTAAAATATTTGAGAATCCTAATAACTATTCGTATGCTTCTACCTGATAACATCCACCCCGCAAACTCGGTGTATTTTAATGCTGCATACGTACTAAGATCCATCACAGACCATAAACCTCATAACGTAGTTGAACTTTATCAAGAAGTTCGGAAAAATCACAAAATAGGATTTTCCTTATACATTTTGTGTATTGACTGGCTTTACCTTATAGACCTGGTCGAAATAAATCACAAAGGAGAAATAAACTATGTTTCTAAAAAATCTTAAAATTTATAAAAACCTAGAGTTGCTCCGCGATATACCTTTCGGAATGGGTATTAATTTGATAGTCGACGAGACAGTCCACATGTCTGGGGGGACCACTGGAAACAGTGTAGGAAAAACAACCACATTAAAGCTTATTGATTTTTGCCTTGGCGCTGAACAGAGCATTATATATACAGACCAGGAAAATAAGAAAGAGGTCTATGACCTAGTAAAGAATTATCTCATTGAGAATAAAGTTCTTATAGAACTTACCTTGAAGAAAGATCTTAGTGATAATTCTTCCGAAGAAGTTGTAATCGAAAGAAATTTCTTATCCGGCAAGAAGAGAATTCAGAACATAAATGGCGCAAGTTTTACTCAAGATGAATTTGAGCATCAACTGATGAGAATTCTTATTTCGGATCAAGAAATTGAAAAACCATCATTTCGACAGATAATCTCGCACAATATTAGATATTCTGACGATAGTATTAATGCAACGCTCAAGACGCTGAGTCCGTATACGAGCGACGCTGAGTACGAGTCACTCTATTTATTTCTATTTGGGTGTAGCTTCACGGGCGGTAGTCAAAAACAAGCCCTTCTAGAGAAGCTGCATCATGAGCAAGAGTATAAAAAACGAATAGAAAAGAAGCAGACAAGAAGTGCATATGAGGCAACCCTGTCCCTGGTTAATTCTGAAATTGAGGACTTAAATTCTCAAAAGGAATTCACTAACTCTAAGGATGATTTTGAAAGCAATCTCTCACTGCTTAATGAAATTAAATGCTCAGCAAACAGATTGGCTTTCGAGATAAATTCACTTTCTATACGAAAAAGCATAATTGAAGATGCAGCTAAAGACTTTGAACTACGAAAATCAAACATTGATATTGCGCAGCTTCGGCAAATATATTCCCAAGTAACGGATCGACTGGGTGATATCCAGAAGTCATTTGAGGATCTTGTTCATTTCCATGACCGAATGCTTGATGAGAAAATTAATTACATCAAGAATGAATTACCGAGCCTTAACAAGCTATGGTCTCAGAAAAACGAGGAACTAAAGGTGCTTCTATCTCGAGAAAGAGAGTACTCTGGTAAAGTTGCTCAAAGCTCTTCATATATTGACCTAGAGGATATAATCGGGAGGCTGAGCGATCGGAA
>JAJZQJ010000004.1:0-88889 GCA_021851895.1 bacterium | reverse complement strand
CGATCTCGACTCCCACAGAAGAAAGGGTGAATGCGAAGCCATACTCAAGGAACTTGACGAGGCGGAAAGTAATATTAAAAATTATCAAAATGGTATTGATAAAATAAATGAGGATATTTTTTCCGACAATTTTCAGGAAAAAGTAAAGAAACAACTCGATAAGTTCAATAAGCACTTCTCTCAAATATCTGACAGTCTCTATGGCGAAAAATATGCCGTAAGCGGGGATATCTCTAAAACAAAAACTGGCCAGAGGATATTCAAGTTTAAAGCATTTAACTTAAACTTTAGCTCAGGAAAGAAACAAGGGGAGATTTCTTGTTTTGACATGGCATATATTAAGTTTGCCAGGGAAGAAAACATCCCGTGTCTTGAATTCCTTCTTTACGACAAGAAAGAATTGATGCACGATAATCAGCTCGTTAAAATTGCTGAGTATGTAAGCCTAAACAATATTCAATTTGTAGCCTCGGTACTCAGAAGCAAAATCCCTGTGGAAATTAACAAGGAGGAAAATATCATCTTAAAGCTATCACAAGCCAAAAAGCTTTTTATGATTGAGGAAAATAACTCTTAAAAACCAGCACCCCTGTGCTGGTTTTATTTCCTCCACCTCGGCGCCCACCGCACCATCCACGTAAAGAATTTCGCCCTAACGGGTCCCATCCCCCTTTCCTCATCCCCTCATAGCACCTCTCGCAAACCACAAAAACCTCAAGCCTTATTTCTGCTCATTCACTCCGCCCTCTTCCGACTTGGAATTCTGTATTCCTCTCGGCGTAAATACGAGAATAGATGAAAAAATCGCAAATATGATGAATGAAATCCCGATCAATAATATACCGATCAACCCACCGAAATCCTTATTTTTGATAAAAATATAAAACCCGAGGAAGATACCAGCTAAGGGAACAAGACCAATAAGTGAAACTTTTCTTACAGATTCCTCATGTTCAACATGAGCTTCTCCCGGATCTTGCTGTGGAGCAGATACTTCTTTTACGGCGCTCTCTTGAATCATCTCGACACTTTTATTTTGCACAGCGAATCGATACCTCAGAAATATAACGACCGGAGACAAGAAAACAAGGATATAGAATGTCACCAAAAAGATCGCGGAAAGTGTTGTATTTTCATAGTTTGCAGCACTTACAAGCGAAAGGACACTCACCACTAGAGCTAAAACATAAATCGGGAGAATATTGCGCCATAGATACATTTTATGATTATATCATGCTTACTTTGCTGTTAACTGTTCGCTCCCTTCCTCCCCATACTCCATCCTCCTCCCTCCGCTACCTCTACTTTCCCATCATCCCCCTCCTCCTTTACACCCTCCCCACCCTGCGTTAGTCTAAACCAAGATCACGGAGGCCTACATGCCTGACCCCTTAAGCGGTGGATACAAAATACCGACCGGCGTACACTACTATAGCGACACGAGCGGCTGGACCATCGTCCGCATCAACTACGACAATCCCGAGGACCCGATCACGGCAGTGCAAAAGAAAAACCCAGGAGAGGTACTCACCTGCGAGCCGCACACACTGCTCATGGAAATGGTCAATGACATCTGCCTCTTCGGCACCGAAGCTACCGAGACCGAATACCTCGCAATCGCAAACCCAACATGAACACACACGTGTTCATGTTTTTTCTTCCCCTCCCTTTTCCTGTTATATAATATCTCTATGAACAAAACCCACCTCATCCCCCTCATTCCCCTCTTCCTCGGCGTCATCTGTTTCGGCGCATATACCATTATCGGTTCAGGCGTCTCTCCTGACGGCTCGCTCGCTGAGCCCTTCTACCTCCTCCCTCTAGGATGGTTCTTCTTCCTCTCCGCAACACTCCTTGCATTCATCATCGGCGTACGCACGCTCCTCAAGCACGACGCGGAGACGAGCACAACAACAGCACCAACAGAAGAAAAGAAATAAGAGAACGGCGATGCGGGGTTTCCCGCATCGCCTTCTTCATATATAATTCCCTGATGCCAGCAAAACAGCACTTTGATCTTCCCTCCGATCTCTCGGCCCCCGCATACCGTGCACTCACTGATGCAAACATCAGCACACTCAAACAACTCTCGAAATATACTGAAGATGATATCCGTGCACTCCACGGCATTGGACCATCGGCAATCACAAAACTCCATCGCGCACTTATTGAAAAAGACCTCGACTTCAATAGATGAAAAAATTCCCCAGAGCACTCTGGGGAATTTGCTTGCGGGAGGAATCACCTGCCGACGAAGATCATCGGTCCGACGATATCCGGCGCGGGTCCGTGGCAACGGATACCGCAGGAGCTCTCGAGCAGCTTGATGGACACCTCGGCCTCGATCTCGCCCATGTACGGCGCGCCCGAGGGGTAGATGTAGGATTCCGACGCGACCGAGGGAAGCGCAGCATTGTGCTCAGCCACGAACTGCGCCCGATCCCGCTCGGTGAGATGGACCGTATAGCTGTCGTAGGAGGAGCCACTCCCCAGCTCAGAAACGCTCCATTTCTGGACAACAACCTTGTGCATACGCACCTCCTTTCAAGAACAAACATATTATAACATTTATATACGAATTGTCAATTTAGTAATAGTGCATCCCTGCGCCTCCGCGTACTATAATATGTAGGTATTCATGACAATTACCTCGCTCACCTCCATCGAAACGAGCACCTAATAAATATTCAACACAAAGCATACATGCCACTCAATTACCTCGCGATCTTCATCGCAGCACTCACTGCATTCATTCTTGGTTTTCTTTTCCATGGTCCTATTCTCGGAAAGCTCTGGATGAAACTCGCGGATATTCACCCTACGGGAAATGAGAAGTTCTCCGACATGATCCCCAAGCTCATATGGAACTTCATCACGAATCTCGGCACCGCAACAGGACTTGCGATCATCGCACTCCTTACCTCCGGGTCGACGTACCTTTCACTTTCAGCGACAACGAGGGGTGCTGAACTCGGAGCACTCGCCTGGGCAGGATTCCTCCTCACCTCCTCGGCAATAGAAGTCATCTGGATGGGACGCAAACCTTCACTCTGGATCTTCGAAGCGAGCATCTCACTCATCGTCATGATCTGTATGGGCATGATCGTTACAACGATGTCCGTATAAAAAAAACCCGCATACTTTGTATGCGGGTTTGTGCTAGGCGCCCTTTTGCTGGAAGCGTCGAATAAGGAACTTCTTGGTGAGGAGGTATGCGAGTCCGATGCCCAGAAGGTAAGCAACGAGGATCACCACGAGCGCCCCACGATCACCGAGCAGGCGTGTGACGAATCCATCGAAAGCCGACGGAGGCATGAGGAACTTGCCGAGGGCAAAGGTGATTCCTGCGATCGCACCAAGGGCGACGACCATGAAGAAGAGAGTTGCGATGACGAACTGCTTCATACTCATAATGCTCCCAGGGACAAGATGTCCGCGAATGAATCTGCACGCACAATAATCGAGTTCCGCTTAAACGTCAACGACCATCAGAACACATAAAAACCAGCACCTCGTGCTGGTCGTCTTTACCACGCTTTCCAGGCGGCAGCTTCCGCAACCTCGGACATCGAGGTGCAGATGCGGAAATCCTTACCCGTCGCGAGTTCGTAGTTCCGCCTGATGGAGTCGAGGCCGGGGAAATCGGGATCGGCACCGATCACGATGCGCAGATTGGGATTGGTCATGAGACGCCCTCTCCATTCCCCCAGCTCGCCATAGGTCTCGAGCGCGTAGGGATTGCCATCGGTGCGCGGCGATTCCTTGCTCTCTTTGCCAAGCCAAAAGATGATGCACCCGGACCGCGCGGCGATCTCGAGGTATCGGCGCTCCCAGTCGAGCTGATGCGGGAACTTGTCGTCCTCGCCATCCTCTCGGAACTTCATGAGCGGATGATCATCCGCGTAGCGGCACGGAAGCGCCGCGGTGAACTGCGGGAGATTCTTCAGGATCTCCATGACGAGCTTGTGCTGCCAATCACCGCCACCCCGCACGGGACCTGCGAAGAAAAAGAACGGGCCGTACTTGAGGTCGACTTGCGACATGCGTTTCGGGAGGAGGATCCTCATGAGTGGCTCCTTTTGGACAACTACTGACAAACTACAGAATTTCCGAGTGGATGTAAAGTGAAACACCTATGACACAGGCGGAACATCGTCACCCGAAAGACTTTCCTGTATAATCACCTCATGCGCTTCTCTCGTTCAAATGAAAGACAGATCTATCGACTTTTCGAGGCGAGTATCATCGGTAAGGGGATCTTCGCTGTGCTTGATATCTTTGGCGCCACCGTGCTCGCAGTCTTTGGACCGCATGCATTTTCGCATGCCATCGTCATGCTCTCACAAGGAGAGCTGCTTGAAGATCCCAATAATGCGATCGCACAACTCGCATTACGTGCGCTCAATCTGCCCCACCCACATATCACGACATTCGCGATCCTCTACCTCTTCATTCATGGAACGATCAATACGATATTCGTCATCGGTCTTCTCCGCGAGAAGCTCTGGGCATATCGCTTTGCACTCATCGCGATGATCACCTTCCTCACCTATCAAACATATCGCCTCATCATGTTGCCGAGCCCATGGATGATCCTACTCACCACTTTCGACCTCGGCATCATCATACTCGTCTACCACGAATATAGACTCCGCCTGAAAGGCATAAAGATATAAACCGGCTTCTGCCGGTTTATAATTTTCTCCAGAGTAGCTCGAAGATCTTTTTCTGGAATTGTGCAACGGTCTTATTCTCGATGACCATCGCGGTTTCTGAGTTGTAGTCGATGACCGCAACCTTGTCACCATAGATGACCTGCGAGACATCATACTCAAAGAGATCGAAATCTGCAGGGACGACTTTTACTTCTCGATCGAGATTCAACTGCTTCGAGTTCCTATTCGGCTCGTTTGTGATCACAAAGCGCTCTAGTTGTTTTTTGTTGCGCAGGAGACGATACTTCTTCGATACATAAGAGCCATTGATGCGCTCGCCGTTGCGCACTTTCGTCGAGCTATAGCGATAATACGTCCCGTGAGGAGGTAAGCTCGTCGCAACATCATCATAGATCGCTTTGATCGCCTCTTTCCCTTCACTGTAGACGACCGCAGGGCGCTCCGCCTCGGACTGCTTTCTCATCGCAGACAATGCAGTGATATGTTCATCGAATCGATCGGCGATCGCGACGAAGCGATCTTCGAGTTTTTTGGGATGAGCAGCAGCATATACCTTGTACTTCCCTTTTGGATGAACGACAACGAGACCGCCGTCCATCAATTCACGCAACGTAGCATAGATAACAACACGCGTGAGCTTCAAAGCACGCGCAAGGTCTGAAACTCCAAGTTCCCCCTCGCGAAGGAGCGCTACATAGACCGCACTTGCTCGTTTCGTGAGGCCTAGCCCCATTAAAAACGCCTCATTATCGAACTGTTCGATGTTTCCCATAACTTGTATGTAATTTTATACAAGTTTATGATAACACAAAACGGCTTATTTCAACAGTATTTTCATGCTATCGGTATTTCATCATACAATCATGTATATTTTTACAACATGTTTTTGAAATACTGCTATAGTAAAACCAAGAAATAACAACGTTTTATGACCAACACCAAACCACTTACCATACTTATCGACATGGACGGCGTCCTCTGCGACTATACCGGTGCGCATTTGCGTGAAGTCGCAATTCGTTACCCGCACCTCACGCAGTACATCGAAGACGCACGACTTTCGTGGCGAAGTGAGGAACGCTTCCCTGCAGAGTATCGCGATGACATCGAGGCGATCGCACTCGAAGAGGGATTCTTCGAACACTTGGAACCGATCGAAGGGGCGCTCGATGCCGTGCGTGCGCTCGCAAACGATGGACACGATGTGCGCATCTGCACCGCACCCAAGAAGATCCACACTTACTGCGTCCCAGAGAAATACAACTGGGTCAAGAAACATCTCGGACAGGAATTCGTCGAGAAGATGATCATGACCCGCGACAAGACGCTCACCCAAGGAGATCTCTTGATCGATGATAAGCCAGAGATCACCGGAGCGGGGATACCACGATGGGAACATATCGTTTTCGATCAGCCATACAACAAAGACGTCCCCAACAGACGTATCGACTGGGGCACGTATCGGGAAGTGCTTGGTCTGTAAATAAAAAAATCTGCGCGAGCAGATTTTTTTATTGAATTTTCTCATGACTCATGACGATGACTCATGACTTGAATCTATCGACTACTGTACCGGGCACTTTCCGAACCAGAATGCAGAAGCATCACAAGATTCACCTCCCCCATAGGGAGTACACGTGCCTACCTCGGTACGTATATCACCTTGCTTTAAAACTTTATAAGTCCCTCCACGAATGACACAATAGCGACTTTGTGGAGTGCGATATGGGGTGACATCTACGCCACCAATCGCACATTCGCCGCGAAGGAGCGACCACTCTTCACAAACACCGCCGTTAGGGAATACGCACACACCATATTGACCACCATTCGGATCAGCCTCGAACTGTACCTGTCCTCCGAGGTTCGTGCAGTTATTCGAAGCTGGGTTTGCGATGCGTGCAGCTGCCTTCGCCATCGAGGACGAGTGCCATCGTACAGGAACACTTGGCGTACTCTGCTCGATCTCCGCGATCTGATCTGCGATCTGACCATAGACGAGCACAGTGAGCAATACGCCTGCAATGATGAGGATGCCCCATCGCGCTTTATCTGAATTCAAATTCATGAACGTAGATTAATTATTAAGGTGCTGTACTACGGCTGCAAAGTCGCATAGTAGAACAACACGGCACCGATAACGACGAGTAGACCAACCAAGAAATAGATGATGTAGTAGGGCTTTCGTTCACTCCATGTTTCGCGCACGCGTTCGAGTCGCGATGGTGGAGGAGCATAGCTCTTCTTTTTGAGCATGTGGACCCCCTCTCCGTTTCTGCGCGCATTACCTTGCTCGAAAGAAACGCCGGTTGTTTCATCCCAGGGCCTTGGAACATAGTTACGCGACATGATACTATTCTAATATATAGCATGAAGTATGCAAGCATAAAAAAAATTCCAGTCAGATGACTAGAATTTCAGTGAGCGCATAAATTCGGGTATCAGGAAGCCGAGCCCGATCAAAGGAAGCAGGACGAGCATGATCAAAAGATAAGATTTGAGAAGGCGCTCTCTTCGATAAAGCACCAGCTCGTGCTCGATGCGACCGAGCAATTTAACCACTGCATCGATGTCGCGATTCTCAGGTAACGGCTCCTCCAGCGCGACCAATGACTTCGCGAGCCCAGCAAATGGATTTCCGTGCTCCTCTTCTTCTATTTGCACATCTTTCATACCTATCATTATACATCATGAAATATCCCCCGGGACGAAAAAGACCACTAGTATGGTCTTTATTCATGATGCGAACGCCCACGCAGCTCGAGTGTCGCTGCGAGTACAGGGAATCGCTTCAGGGTCAAATCGTCAGCAAGCAATGCTTTCGCCTCATTCCGTGCGGCTTCAACCATCTTGATGTTCTTTATCGCCTCCATGCCGATATCGGATATCCCCCACTGTTTACCCCCGCCGAGCTCACCCGCGCCGCGCAGCATGAGATCCATCTCGGAAAGCTCGAAGCCATTCTTTGCGGTCGTCATCGCCTTAAGTCGCTCAACCGTCTTTTCCGTCTTCGATTCAGTGAAAAGGTAACAATGTGCCTGATGCGTGCCGCGAATCACGCGACCGCGAAGCTGATGGAGCTGGGCAAGCCCGAATCGTTCCGCCCCCTCAATGAGGATCGTCGTCGCATTCGGGACATTAACGCCGACCTCAACCACGCTCGTCGCCACAAGGATGTCGAGCTCGTGACGCACGAGTTGATCCATGACCTTATCCTTGTCCGCAGGCTTCATCTTGCTATGCAAGATACCAATACGCTTTCCTGGAAAGACCGACTTGCGCAAACGCTCCGCCTCCGCCTTCACACTTCGTGCATTCACTGCGTGCTCCTTTGTAGGATCGGGTTCGTCGATGCGAGGACAGATGACATACATCTGACGACCTTCTGCCATTTGATCGCGCATATGCTGATAGACCGCATCGCGCTCGCTCGGACCTGCGACCGTTGTGATGATCGGCTTGCGTCCACTGGGCATCACATCGAGCAACGTGAGGTCGAGATCACCGTAAAGTGTGAGCGCGAGCGTTCGAGGAATCGGTGTCGCCGTCATCGAAAGCAGGTGTGGGATGCGCCCATCTTTTTGCAGCAACTTCGCGCGTTGATTCGTTCCGAAGCGATGCTGCTCGTCGATGATGACATATGCGAGGTGCTCGAATTCAACGGTCTTACTCATCAGTGCATGTGTACCAATGACCACCGCGATCTCACCATTTGCGACCCACTTCAATAACTGAGTACGCGAGATATCCGTCCATCCATCAGGATGCACCTTTGATGGGAACTTGCGGCAGCCCGATCCCGTCATAAGTCCGATCTGAATACCAGTGCCGATGAAATACTTGATGAACGATTCGAAGTGCTGCGTCGCAAGGATTTCCGTAGGACACATATAGGCGACCTGCAGTGTACCGAAGTTCTGCTGCGGCGGCCTGGTACGGATCGCCGAATACACCGTCGCTGCGGCAACAGCGGTTTTACCCGAACCCACATCACCTTCGAGAAGTCTCAGCATCGGATGCTCGGAGGCAAAATCACCAGCGATCACATCGATCGCATCTTGCTGTGCCTTCGTGAGCGGAAAACCAAACCGCTTCACGAATTCAGCGACGTCTTTCTTTGGAATAGCGATCTTCCATGAGGGAGCCGCTGCATATTCCATGCGCGCCTTCCAACGCTCGAGCTGGATGAGGAATATCTCCTCGAATGCGAATCGTTTTCGTGCAGCCTCAGCATGACGCAGATCACGTGGTGTATGGAGCCAGATAAGCGCATTGCCAAGAGGTGGAAGATTGTATCGTGCAAGAATATCTTCTGGAATAGGATCAACGAGCTCTTCAATGATACCGGAAGCGAGCACTTTCTTGATCTTATGATAGAGCCACGTCGAAGTGATGCCCTTGGTCTCAGGGTACACCGAAAAGAATCGTTCATCCTCACTCAACCCACCCTCGCTAAAAAGTGAAGGGACGAGACCATTCGGAATGGCCGCGATCTTCTCGATCTCGGGATTGATGAGCGTCATCTGACTACCGCGCTTACTGAGCTCGCCCGATGCGCGCACATTGTCTCCGACTGAAACGAGTTTTGCCATGTATGGCTGATGGAACCATACGAGCTTTATCTTTCCCGAAAGCTCGCGCATTGTCGCCTCACCCATAGGGACCTTACTTCGAAAACTTTTCTTGATGTCCACCTTTTCGATCTGACCATAGAGAGTGACTCGTGTCCCTAGTGCAGCAAGATCGGCAGTGGTCGCCTTACCTGCATCCACGTGACGCGCAGGAAAATGGTAAAGGAGATCGCGGACCGTCTCGATACCAAGACGCCGCAGCGCAGCAATTTGCGTCGGGGCTATACGACCGGTTTTTGTTATCGGATCCTCAGGGTGCATATGTGGTCATATTATACATGGAAGCACCACAAGGGCGCGCTTTATCTTCCCCGAGAGAAATGGTGCAATATGGCATGAAAAAAACGCCCCGAAAGGGGCGTCATCTGTATGCTATTGCAGCAATTCATTCGCACGCTGCGCGAGGCGCGAGCGCACCCCACCCTTCAGCATCACATGGGCGAAATTCTCCGCGCCACGGAACTGACTGATGAGGTAGGAGAACCCATTGGTGTGCACGGACACGTAGGGATTGTCGATCTGGGCGTTGTTACCCAGGACGACGACCTTGGTGCCGTCACCTGCGCGCGTGATGAGCGTGCGCATCTCATGCGCCGTGTAATTCTGACCCTCGTCGATGACGAGGAAGCGTCCGTGCATCGTGCGACCACGCGTGTGCATGACCGCTTCGATGGACATGTATTCGTTCACGACATCCTGACGCTTGCAATCCTTCACGCCGGTGACCGGGTGGAAGAGCACGTCGAGGTTGTCGTGGACAGCGCCCATCCAAGGGTCGAGCTTCTCCTCCTTGGTGCCTGGGAGGAAACCGATGTCCTTCTTCCCGACGGGGTTGAGCCCGCAGACGAACATGAGATCGTCATAACGCGTCTCGCGACCACCACCAGGAATCGTCTGCTCGAGACCAGCAGCGAGCGTAAGGAGCGTCTTCCCCGTACCCGCAGGGCCCGAGAGAACCACGAGATCGATGTCGGGATTCATGAGCGCCCAGAGCGCGAGGCCCTGCTCTTCATTGCGCTCGTGGATGTTGAACGCCTTGTGGCCGTTGCTATAAGACCAGACGGTCTGCACGCACACACCGACTTCATTGTTGCGCGTCCTCACGAAGCCCCGCTTGAAGGGGCCATCGGGAGAAATGAGCATCGTGCCCGGGAGCAACTTCTTCTCCGCATCGAGCGGGAGGAAGTAGTGATCGACACCTTCGTAATTCTTGGAGTCGACGATGTTCTCGAGCAGATATCCCGCAGGAAGTCGCTCGATGCCCGAGTAGAAGATGTCCGCATCTGAAGCGACGAAGTCCGTCAGGTAGCGCTCACAGAGAATGCCTTCGATCTTGCACTTGATGCGCATACCCGTGTCTTGGGAGACGACGATGATCGTGTTTTCCTTGAAACGCTTGCTCCGACGAAGGTCGCGAACGGTCTGAATGATACGGTTGTCGCCGGTATTTTCGACGAACACTCCGCTGCTGTCGCGAGTGGTGTCTTCGCTGTCTTCGAAGAACACCGAACCCTTCGCATTCCCTGCCTGCTTGTGCGCAGAGAGTTCGACACCCTCAGCGAGACGGATCGGCTCGACCCCCTCGATGAGCTCATCGATGAAGTTGAGCACCATACGCGCATTGCGCTGGGGAGTGTCCAGGCCCTTCTTGTTGTGATCGAGCTCTTCGAGCACCGTCGAACAGATGAAGATGTTGTGCTCCTCGAAGCGGAAAAGCGACAGGGGATCGTGCATGAGCACGTTCGTGTCGAGGACGTAAAGAATCGGCTTATTAGCCATTGACTGCTCCCCATAGGAAGTGGAGGATTGAAGGAAACAATGTACTGCGTACTGCACTAGTTCTACCACTCTTTTTAAGCCTGACAAGAGAATAATTGTATAGTATGACTCTCTTTCCAAGACTGCCCCTTTCTGCTACACTCAAGCAGTAATTTGAGTTTAATACTAAATTATTTAAATCCATCCATAGCTCAGTTGGTAGAGCAGCCGTCTTATACACGGCCGGTCGTTGGTTCGAGTCCAACTGGATGGACAAGGCAAAAGCTCTAGAAACGTATATGTTTCTAGAGCTTTTCAGTACAAGTTCAATCCACACTCTATCCCCTATTCCCGCTTCAACATTCCCCGACTTAGATGCATTTATGCTATACTATCCACATATGGAAAATGACAACACAACCCCACGAGATGAGGTCACGGAGACCTCTTCTGTCGCAGAGAGCCTCACGAAGGACCTCCCTGTTACCCGTATCACCAGCGAATTCGCCGCTCAGATCAGTCGAGAGGTGACTGCAGCAGAGATCATCCTCTTCGCCGCAGCATTCGCAACACTTCCGTTGCTTGATTTCGTCGCAAAGGCATTCGGCTCACTCGGAAGCGCGACCCAGGCACTTTATGCGATCGTTCCTGCTGCAGCATTTGGACTCGGTTACTGGTTCTCACGAGATAAGGTAAACGCTATCGGCGTGTTCCTTCACTCGATGGCTGCAATCGCACTCCTTATGGCTGCGATCGCACTCCTTCCAATGATTCCAGGCATGCAGTCTGTACTCACTGGTCCTGGCACCATCGCACTTGGTATGCCGATCCTTACGTTCATCTTCCTCTACGCAGCTGCACGAGTTCCAAACACCGGCGCGAGCTACCTCTTTGCATCGATTGCTGCGATCATGATCTTCTTCCTCTCAGCGGCACAGCTCCTCGGCATTCCTTGCAACAACGCACTCATCGGCGGTTCAGACAAGGCGGCGCTCATCTGTTCAGCAACCCCATACGTCCAGAACACGCTTATCCCAGTGGCGATATTCATTCTCGGCTACTTCACCTTCCAGACAAAGAAGGCATAATAACAAAAATAACCACTCATCCGAGTGGTTATTTTTTCATTGCGGGAGCTCCTTATCGGATCTCTTCGATTTCTTTGATAACTTATCCTGTCGAGGCGTGATGGTATGCTCGACTGAGTCGTGTCGAATGATCGGAACGACTGGCCTATCCTTTGGAAGGATGACTTCATCAGACGGTACATCTTCATCGATCGGCGCACGCTCTTCAGGCGCTGGAGTTGGAGCTTCTGCCGGCTTTGCTTTTACGGCCTCAACCTTTTGCGGTGCAGGTCGCGCTGGCTTCTCCGAGGTGACAGGGCGCGCCACTCCGGAAATACCATTACGTGCGAGGAGATATGCCTCTTCCCCATGACGCTTCTTTGGTTTGATGCCAGAGAGGATGAGTATCTGCTCGTATTCATCGCGCTCCATCGTCTCTTTCTCGACGAGCGCATTCGCGATCGCATCGAGCACGTGCTTATACTCTGAGAGTAGCGCACGGACGCGATTAAGCTGTGTATCCATGATACGCGAGACTTCAGCATCGATACGTGCTGCGACTTCTTGCGAGTAGTCGCCGTCGTAGCCCCTACGATTGAGCATCGGCACACCACCCTGCTCAAATGCAACAGGTCCGATCGCCGAAGACATTCCGTATTTCGATACCATGTCACGTGCGAGGTTGGTCGCTACCGCAAGATCGTTCGACGGACCAGTTGTAAGGTCATCGAACATCATCTCCTCTGCGACATAACCTCCGAGCGAGACGGCAATATCATCGAGGAATTCATTGCGTGTATGGAAGCGGCGCTCTTCGGTAGGAAGCTTCAATGTATATCCAGCAGCATGACCGCGTGAAATGATCGATATCTTGTGGACTGGATCTGCGTATGGAAGGAGCGATGCAACGAGCGCATGTCCACCTTCGTGATATGCAGTGACCTTCTTTTCATCCTCAGAGAGAATATGGCTCTTGCGCTCTGGTCCGATCATCACCTTCTCAATTGAGCGGATGAAATCGAACTGCGCAACATGTTTACGGTTCTCTCGTGCGGCAAGGATCGCCGCTTCATTTACGAGTGAGTAGAGATCTGCACCCGAGAATCCAGGCGTGCGCTCTGCGATCGTGCGCAGTACGACATCCTCAGCAAGCTTCTTGTTGCGTACATGTACTGCGAGGATCTCCTCGCGGTCACCGAGATCAGGAAGGTCGAGGGTCACCCGACGATCGAAACGACCGGGGCGCAGAAGTGCGGTGTCGAGCACATCGGGACGAT
Organism: bacterium; assembly: GCA_021851895.1. GTDB lineage: Bacteria > Patescibacteriota > Minisyncoccia > Phycocordibacterales > UBA6899 > JAJZQJ01. The sequence continues at coordinate 75,480 of JAJZQJ010000004.1, read as the reverse complement.
TCGTCGCAGCCATGACGATGACCTTTTCATTCGGCTCGAAACCATCCATCTCAACGAGGATCTGATTGAGCGTCTGCTCACGCTCATCATTACCACCACCCATACCCGCACCGCGAGCACGACCAACCGCATCGATCTCATCAACGAAGATGATCGCCGGCGATTCCTTCTTTGCGAGCCTGAAGAGATCACGGACACGGCTTGCACCGACTCCAACGAACATCTCGACGAACTCCGAACCGGAAAGATGGAAGAATGGCACACCTGCCTCTCCAGCGACTGCTCGTGCGAGCAATGTCTTTCCTGTTCCTGGAGCACCCATGAGCATCACACCCTTTGGAATCTGTGCTCCGATATCAAGGAACTTCTTTGGTTCCTTGAGGAAGTCGACGATTTCACGCAATTCTTCTTTTGCCTCCTTTGCACCAGCAACATCAGCAAACGTGATACGCTGTGCGGTATCGTCAGGATAGATGATGCGCGCCTTGCTCTGTCCAAATGAGAATGCCTGCATCGGACCTCCCTGCTTCGACTGCCTCGTCATGAACCACAGGATTCCGAAGAGTAAGAGTACTGGGAAGAGAAATGGTGCGAGTGCCATGAACCAATAGCTGAATCCTGATGGCTCGACCAGCGTAAGCTTGAAGCTCGAGAGGTCGTCAGGAGTCAAACCAAAATTCTTGAACGTATCAGTGAGCGACGATTCAAGCTCTTTCTTTGCAGTCTTCTCAATCGCCTTTCCCGTCTTTGGATCGTTCTCCTTATAGATAACGGTGAGTGCATCACCATCAACCTTCACCTCTGCAACCGCCTGGCGATGGATGTCGAGTGCAAGCTGTGAAAGTGGAATGACATTATCCTCCGCAGCTTTCTTACTGTCAGCGAAATACGAATACCCCCACGCGAAGAGGAGGAAGACAATGATAATGGTCAAAAGATTCGAAAGGAACGGCGCAGGTGATGGTACTTGTGGCTGCTTGCCATTGCCCTCTTCTCCCTGCCCCTTTTTCATGGGGTTTGATAGCTGCATACGTTGCAATTATAACATATGCCCGCATTCATGAAATGAAGAAAACATGCGATTCGACAACGTCATAAAACTATGGCCTAGCCCCTAGACACTGATTTCAATATTGACAGCGACCACAGAAGTCATATACTGACCCCTACCTGTTCTTTTTAACAATGAGGAGGATGCCTATGCATCGACTTGTTCCCGAAGATCGCTCCCTCGTGGAGTCCATCGATGAGCGCTACGGCCATTTGGCCGAATCCGCTGAGAGCGACCTCGCGCGCGACCTTCACAAGCAGCGCCCCCTCGCGAGCAACGAGCAGCCCAAACACCGGCGCTCGGGCCGTCGCAAGCGTACGCGCCGCCATGTGCAGATGATCAGGATCGACGCGCCCGGCGCCGAGAACTTCCGTAAGGACGATCCCGAGGTACTTCTCAAGCGCAGTATTGCGACAAAGACCTCGAGCACGAATGCCGCACAGGCCTTCCGTCCGATTCGAAAGAAGCACTCCTCTTTCAAGCGCGGCGAAGCCCGCAATATGGAATAAGACACCCAGGATCAAACCCTCAACGAGAGCAGCGCTCTCGTTTTTTTATTTGACGTGAAGATACTTTCATGTTTGTTTGTATAGAGAAAGCACAAACAAACGGAGCCTCCATGGCGATCCCCATCAGCTGCCCCATCTGTGGCGACATCATCGGTGTCGAGTCCATGCGCAATACGGTAAGTCGAGTGATGGCCGGCGTGCCCTATTCTGATGCATTGTACACAAGAGATCTCGTCTGTCCCGGTGAGGGCATGCATGCCGCACCGAAGCGCAATGAATACTTCGTCTACAAGAATTGGGTGAAGCACGTCACCATCTATTACCCCGAGACCAACACCGAATCAACATTCTACGTCTACCTCGGCCCGAAGACGAGATTCGCGCTTTGGCGCGCGAAATTCTTCGGTCCCCTCGGTGAAGAGGATTTCTTCGTTGATGATAAGCTGGTGCACTACAACTCCGACGATGGCCATACCGGAGAAGTACTCAAAGAATTCAAGTGAAGCAAAACCGCCCTGGGCGGTTTTTTATTTCTCTTTACGCGAGCGAAGCCATGCAGTGATCTTGTCGATGAAGAGAAGACGTATACCGAGTAACTCGAAGCCAATAAGTGCGAGCCATGAGCCTGGTGTGAGCGGCGTGATGAGCGCAAGAAATCCGAGCAGCACGAAAATGACTCCAAACACCTTCTTTAAGACAGGATTGAGATCGCGCAATCTATCCATATAAAAATGATAGCACAGAAAAACCGAGCGAAGCTCGGTTTGGTTTTCAGCGCGGCACGTCATCGGGACGGATCCAAATCACGCCACCTGAAATCGACTCAAGCACAACTCCTGGGCAGGGACAGGATTCCCACTTGCCATTCGGATCGGAGTACACGTCGCCGGGATGCAGCAGCGTGCCCGGCAGGATTGCCGTGCCGATGATCTGTGCCGACGACTTCGGATGCCGATAGTTGCCGGGCACATATTCGAGACTCGAGGTCACGCCTTCGGGTACTGGTCGTACCCATCGCTTGTCGTCATTCTCGAGCAGCAGCACGCCAGGAGGAAATGGATTCGGCTCCCAGTCACCGCTTATGCTCGCATGCAAATCACTTGACCAGAGTCGCATTCCTGGCTTCAGGAGGATACCGTAGAGAGGAACTCCTGAATCAGGATGCTTGTGATACGCAGGTCTCGGTTCAGGCATCGGCATAGAGCCTCCACTTTATTCTAGCGAGAAGACTACTGTAAATCACACGAATTGACAAGGCGAAGACGATATGGGAATGTACGATGAGAAACAACGTAACGAGGTATGCATGACAAGACACACGACGGAAGTCCTGTTCGATCTCGCATGTAATGAAGTAGGCATCCGCAATGAAGATAAATGCACGATCGATGCGCTCCTTTCGCCGCTGCGTGAAAAGAATGAACACACACACAAGCACTATCTGCACATGCTCCGAGTGGGACTCCTGTGCCGTGATATCGGCAGGTTCATTCATCATGAGGAGAAGCCACTGCTCTTCGCAGGCGCCCTGCACGATCTCGGGAAGGTACAGAGCCCTCCTGAGGTGCTCGGAAAAACCTGTGGCTGGCATGGTGGGGATGCTGCACGGATGCGCCTGCATGTGATGGATGGCTATCGCATCCTGCGCGGGAGGCTCGACTTCACCGCAGAAGTGATCGTCCTCCACCATCGGTTCCAGATGAATGGGTATCCGAAAAAGCTCCCCTTCCCACTCCACGAATACGATGAGGCAAACAAGCTGCTCATCATGGAGTACGGACGGATCCTCGCGATCGCGGATTACTACGATGCGCTCCATCGTGAGGATAAAGGAGTAAGCCTCGATCATGAACAGGTCAGAGAAAGAATGTTCGATGGGAACAAGGATAGGACGAAGTTGATCCAAGCGCTGTATGAGGCGCGGGTATTGAGATAAGAGAGAGCAGCCTAGGGGCTGCTTTTTAATTGCAATGCATTAAGGAGCAGAAAAACCCTTCGGGTTTTTGACTCATTGAGCGTAAAGCCATGCAGAACAGGAATGGGAATCGCCCCTTCGTCACTAAATAGATTACAATACATAAGGGAAACGTAAAACCGTTCCGGTTTGAGTTTCATTGAGCGCAAAGCCGCACTAAATAAGAGATGGGGGCATCGGTCACAAGTTACTAAGTCTTTTGACGCTCTGCGAGACGTCAAAAGCCTAAGTACTCGCGACCCCGACTCGCCGACCGTGCACGCGGCTGGATTTATCACGAGCGAAGCTCGGATAAATCTTGCGCCGGGTGACGGTACCCGGCTCCGTCTTTCAATTCCCCACATCTCTGCAAAATGAAACCACCCAGAAGCTTTCGCTTCTGGGTGGTCATTTTGTGGAGATGGGGGGAATTGAACCCCCGTCCAAATCGAAGTAATGAATGTTTCTACGGGCGTAGTTTCTTTAAGTGTTTAATGAAGAGTGATATGAAAGAAACAAAATTCACTCAACACGAGTACTTAATGTTCGAATGACTTATCGTACGGAAGTCACCTATCCTTATGAAGTGATCGTGGGATAGAGCCTATAAGGAGTCCTCCCTATGCCACGTCGCCGCAATTATGCGTATGCGAATGAGAAGTCCTTGGCACCAAAATATGGTGAAGCAACTCCGGTGCTTTTGTTTGCACTTATGGTTTACCGATGTTTTTGCGGAGACAATCGGCATCTCCGGCACGCACGATTCACTACGAGTCAACTTGTCGAAGCCAAGTCATCCCCAGTAGTCGCACACATATTTTGGCGCATATACCCTCGCTTCGCCAAGCGACTCACTCACCGTACCAACGTACGGCTCGCTTGAGTTCGCTTGGCTCCAGCGGAGGGTACCTGCATCCAAAATCTGTGCGCGCTAATGCTGGCGTATTTTACAACACTCAGTATTAGCTAAAATAATCTTAAAGCACGATCAAGCTATCTAGCGTATCTTCATGGCGCGGGCGATCTCTCGCTCCGCCTCACGCTTTTTGATGGTTTCGCGCTTATCACCCTTCTTCTTTCCCTTCGCAATTGCGATGGAAATCTTGATAACGCGCCCTTTATTATACACTGCAATTGGCACTATTGTCAACCCTCTTGTTTCCTCCGCTTCGCTTAATTCACGAAGCTCTGTTTTATTGAGGAGCAACCTGCGATTGCGCTGTGCCTCATATCCTTCGGAGATCGGCTGTGATTGATAGGGAGGAATTTCCATACCGATGAGATATGCTTCTCCCCCGCGAACAGTCACATGAGCACCCTCGAGTTTGCCGTGATGCGCGCGCAGGGATTTCACCTCACCACCAAGAAGCTCCATACCTGCTTCATAGGTCTTCTGGAGTTCGAAATCAAAACGCACTCGTCTATGCTCGATCAAATTCGCCATCGCAGACATATACTAACGTAAAAATGCCGAATGGGAAACAATAAACGCTTTACATGAAAGATATCCACTCACCATGCCGACGTCTTCGCATCTTCATGCTATACTATTGTAAAGTAATAAAATACATATGAGCAATGTAAATTTCCCCTATCGCGAGATCAATTGCGCGAACTGTGCTGCGCAATATATCCCACGCGTCCCAAGACCGAAATTCTGCGCGAAATGCCATTCGCCAAAATGGGACAACAAGATCAAACTACAGAATCGCGCTGGTCATGGTGTACGTGTGAAACACAGCGACCGCGGCATAAAAGGCTAACCACTGAACATGGAGAAAATCGAACAATACAAGCTCTTCGCTCGAACACACAAATTCGACCTCGCGGTGTTCTTCCTTCGCTTCGTGCTCGCATTCATCTTCGTTGCTCACGCGGCTATCATGATCGCTTTTGCTAATGACACGATTGATGCGTTCACGGCTTATGGCGTCCCTGGGGCACTTGGTCTCATCATCGCAACCATCGAATTACTCTCGGGCATCATGATGCTCTCAGGTTTTGTCGTCGAGCTCGCTGCAGCAACCCAAGCCACGATCACCTTTTTTACGATGTTCCTCACACAAGGTGGACGTGGATTCTTCGTCGAGAATGGCGGTTATGAATATTCACTGCTCATCCTCGCGGCAACGACGGCAGTCTGCCTTCTCGGTCCGGGAAAGATCGTCATAGCAAAACGCTATGCACGCACTGTACGGTCCCTTCGCGAAGGAGGTGTCGACGCAGAAAGTCATCCACTCGCAACATAAAAACACAGCGTACGGGCTGTGTTTTTATGTTAAAAGTATTATTCCATCAATTTCTGCAATCGTGCCTTCATGTCGTTCATAGAACGAGCGTCGAGATTCGGCACGACACCGATATCTCCCTTCGTGTTCTGCTTCATCATCGGAGACTCAACTTCGGGACGAGGCTGAGTGATATTCACCGTATTCGTGGCGACTGTTCCGTTTGTAAGGACCGAATCTGACGATATGACCTTCTCTTCAAATGGGATAATCAGCTTCGCGCCCTTTATTTGCGGCAAGGTAAAATCGTAGACGAATTGAGCTGCGACAACATTCGGCGTAGCAACACTCGCCAAACCCTTTACTTGTAGTATGTCCCCCGGCTTTATCGCTGATGCGCTTGCTTGTCTCGCGATACCCGCGTACTTCGTCGCAGGAGAAAGCAAGATACGCCAATCCCCACCCCACGTATGAAGAATCACCGCATTACCAGAGACAGCATAGGCGACACCGCGAAGCGTCGCGTCTCCTTTCTCGTTGACTTCCACTTTCATAGTCTGGTTGACGAATTGAAGCAGGCGAGGATTCGTCGATGCAGCAGAGGATGCGACGACCGCTGCAAACATCTGCTGTGACCTTACTGCACTTAATTTATCGGACTGCAATCCAATCGCGGTCTGAATGACCGCACTCGCAGCGACCAAGAGAAGCGCCGCAATCATAAGCACATGCACATCGGAATGTTTTTCTTTCATAGAAATTATTAAGAACTAAATAAAGAAGAGACGTTGACTCTCTTCTTCATCCAAAATTTTTGGACAAAAAAGAGAGGCGACGCCTCCTCCAATAATGTTATTATATTGCATTTGTAATTACCGTCAACAAAAGTTATCCACAATGAAAAACTCCGCCGTAGCGGAGTCGTATTGATAAGAACTTAAGAGCTCTTCGGGCGCTCAGTGAAGCGGACGGTGTCATTGCCCGTCACCACAGTGCTCTCGTTGGCGTGCTTGCCGTTGACGTAGATGTTCTTGCCCTTGAGGGAGATGCCCTGGCTCTCGGCGATGTCGGCGACGGTGGCCCCGAGGGTCTCCACCAGCTTCGCGGGCACCTTGACCTTCGCGTTGAGGGTGTCACCCTCCAGGGGGATCTGTTCCAGGTTGATTTCGATCTCGTGTTTGCTCACGAGTTCCTCCTTAGTTGTGAGGGGTTACGGGAAAACGTGCACCACCGACGAGACCTTCCGTCTGTAGGCGGATATTACCATCAGACCAAAATGCGCACAAGCGCTCTACAGCCTCAGCAGCGACCATTGCGGACGCAGTGATGATGCCGTGCGCTCCACAGCTCTGACCGGTCGCCTCGGCATCCTCATAGAGAAACTGCTCGTAATGTGCGATATCCTCGGGAACCGAGGGGCGCACGCAGAACACGGTGAAGAAACGTACGGCCACTCGCGTGTCGATAAAGACATCGACGAGCGGATTCTTTTTGACTGCGGACCAGATCTTCATTCGCGCCGACATGGTGTCGACACAGGAGAAGACGGATCCCTTGAGGCGATCGTTGCCCTCATAGTAGCGGCGCTCGACTTTGGCGGTAAGGCCAGTCTCCTTGAGCAGCCTCTTCGCGACGATGTCGGCCTTGAAATATCCAAGGTCGGCAATACCGAATCGCGAAGCGGGAATGTTGTGGGACTCCACACAATCGCCATCGACGACCGCAAGGTGCTCCACGCCGATGCGCGCGAGCATATCGGCGACATTGCTGCCGACAGAGCCCACACCGATAACGGTGACCGAGCGCGCGTGCTCAGGATCGAACAGACGATTCTGCATGGAAAAATTCATTCGCGGCATCAGGCCTCCTCTTTGCAAACGATGGGCCACTCGGTAACCGGGTGGAATAGCACATTCTCATGAGTGTAGCCCTCTTCGAGCGACACGAGAAAGAACTCGATCGCGTCGCCGAAGCGAAATTCCGCAAGCGCACGCCTGATCGCGTCACTCACATTGCCGAGGCACATTCCTGTATCTCGCTCGATATGCGGATGAGGGACCCCATCGGGATGATGGGTCGTCGTCGCCCAGACGCTGATGTTCCCATCGTAGTGAAAGAGCGCACTGAACGTTCCGATGCGATAGCGCTGCGACTCGTGCGTAATGACCACCTCCTTCGTGAGCAGGTGGATGCCGAGGTCAGAGACGATTTGAAGCTTCTCCACAAGCGGGTGCACCGAGAAGCGGCGCACGCTCTCAAGCAGCTCATCACGACGCGCTTCATCGAGCACAAATGCGGCATTACTGAAAAGTAGCGGCATCGTGCACTGCTTCTGCAGCACAAGGACTTCCCTGCGCAACCTCAAGAGCTCTTTCTCTTGCTTACGAATTCGCTCGTTGAGGTCACCGATTTCTCTCGTGCACTCATCGCGCACCTTCTTTTCTGCACGCGCGAACTCAGTCGCAACACCCTCGCCATCAACGGGAAGAAATGTTGGCTTAAGCGATGCATCAGCATCCTCATAGCCGGTTTTCTTCGCACGCCAAAGCGCAATGGTATTGATCAATGCATCGAGATAACAGTCGGTCGCATAGATGCCACCGCGTTCGACAAGCGTCGAGGGGTGGAACAGCGTGTAAATCGTATTATCGATGTACTGCATGAGCACTTGCTCGCCCTCAATGAGCACTCCGCCACGAATCGGGCAATGCGACATGAGAACCGGGCGGCCCTTATCATTTCCATTGATCGGCATGCCGCCGATGCTCTTCATCGTCTTCTTGTCCACAGAACTGATGGGTCCAGTGAAAATGAGCACATCGAGCTCGGAGCGGGAACGCACGGGAAACGGTGCCTGTGCGTCACCTCTTTCGAATCGAATGAGGATGCGGTCGAGACCGAAGAATCCCGCGAACAGGGACAGCCTTTCGAACATATCCTTGTTCTCTGCGAGAAACCCTTCGAATTGTTCCTTCCCCCGTGGATCATCCCCGGGGATAGGCCCAGGCTCGATAGCGACTCGCGGTGGGAAGAGCAGTGGGATTTCCACTCCATCCACCGTACACGTAGTACACAATTCCGACTCGATCTTCTTCATGAACTGCGCAGAAACCTTAGCGACGCGCACACTGCACGTGTGCGTGGACATCGCCATTTCCACCTCAGCCTCCTTAAGCGCCGACCCTTTCGGAATACGACCACTATAGGAGAGCGGGAATGCGACCTGATTGCCATTCATATGGCCTCCAAATGAAAGAAATATCCGTTGCTATTTCTACAATATTTTATGCTAAGTGTCAAACTTGTGAGCTGAAAGAAAAAATCCCCTTTCGGGAATTTTTTACGCCATGACCTCCTTAACGATACGAGTGAAGGTCTCTGGGTTCTCCGTAGCGAGCGTTGCGAGGATCTTGCGATCGAGCGCAATATTCTTCTTTGCTGCAGCTCCGATGAACTTTGAGAATGAATAGCCGAGTGGCTTCACTGCTGCGCTGATGCGCACCTGCCAGAGACGGCGGAAATCATTTTTCTTGTCGCGGCGATGAGCGAATGCGTACACACCCGCCTTGCGGAGTGCAACCTTCGCCTGTGCTTCCTTGGTGCTACGAGCATTGCGGAAACCCTTTGCTGCTTTGAGCACATTGCGGCGACGCTTTACGGACATCACACCGCGCTTTACACGTGACATATTTTCTTTGATTAGTTATGTGTGAATTTTTCCTGATGGATGAAATTCGAGGCATGGGGTGACCGACCGACGGAGCCGTAGGAGCTCTACGGTGACGAGGCGGTGGGGCCCCATAACGAAGAAGTTCGTCATCAGGAAAATTTACGGTTGGTAATGTTCCTAGCCGATATTGGAGAGGAAACGTGCGGCAGTCTTTGCCGACATGTTGAGGCCGATGCGACCCTTGCGCTTAAGCTGGGCATTGCGGCTCTCAAGAGCGTTGTAGTGGTTGAGGCCTGGCTTGCGCACGAGTGCCTTACCCGCGGTCGTAACCTTTACACGCTTTGCGTATGACTTGTTGGTCTTCATAATGATTTCTTTATGCTTTTGTCTCCTTTGCAACGTTAACGCTCTTCTCGTCCTTCGCCTCTTTCTTAGGCTTTCCCCTTTCAAGAACGGTCGAGAGACCCTTAGGTCCACGCTTCGGTGCTTCGGCTATTTTGTAATCCTCGGAAACGAGAACAAGGATACGATGCAAGCGCTCCTCGAGAAACTTCGGATCGAGGTATTTCGCTCGACCAGCCAAATAAAGGTCGAGCTTGACACGATGTCCTTCCTTCAACCATTCAGATATGCGCTTCGCTTTGAGCTCGAGATCGTGCTCTCCGGTTGCGATTTTCACCTGAACGTTCTTGGTTTCGGTCACGTGCGCTTTCGCGCGTGCTTCGCTCTCCTTTTTTTGTGCAGTGTACTGAAACTTACCATAATCGGTAATTTTTGCAATAGGTGGATCGGCTTCTGGAGAGATCTCGATGAGGTCCAAACCACGCTCTTTGGCGAGTTTGAAAGCATCCTCAAAAGGCATGATGCCGAGATTTCCCTTTTCTTCGTCGATCACCCGAAGTTCACGGGCACGAATTTGATTATTTATCCTTACTTTTTCTTTCACGGGGAATATGAATTAGTGGTCAAAGTATAGCAGATATTCTCAGTTTTGTCCAATAATAAAGGCCCAGAAATCAAGACTTTCCAGGCATTTCCCATTGAAAAACCATCACTACCGTTGTGTAGTGATGGTTTTCTTGATGAACACGCGAAATCACACTTATTCTGCGAACTCGAGCTCGATCGTCGTGCCAAGTTCAGGAACTTGTGCATCGAGTCCGAGATAATCACGAATGCGCTGCGCAAGGAACATGGTACTGCGGGGCTCGCCGATAGCGACGAATATCTTCTTCAGCGTCGGTGCACCATTCTGCACAAACTCAACGAGGTGATCCATATCTTTGTGTCCGGAGTAACCATTCAGCACGGACAACTGCGCACGAACCTCAACTTCAGCATCCCCCATGCGTATGCGGCGCTCACCATCGATGAGTCGTCTCCCGACAGTCCCTGCTGCCTGATATCCCGCGAGCAGGATCGCGGTCTTCTCATCACCTGCGAAATGTTTGAAGTGATGCATGATGCGTCCACCGTTAAGCATTCCTGATCCTGCCATGATGACCTTCGGACCATGTTGATCCCATATTGCCATACTTTCTGCACGCGTCTCTGTGAAATGTAAATTCGGGAAACGGAATACATCATCGCCACTCTTGATGATATGACGTGCCTCCTTGTTGAAGTAACGCTCGCTATGATGGTAAACCTGTGTCGCCTTTATCGCGAGCGGTGAATCAACGAAGATCTTCACGCTCGGCAGTTGATGGTGCTCGACCATTGCATTGAGCTCGAAAAGCAACTCTTGTGTGCGCTCGATCGAGAACGCGGGCAAGAGCAGCGTGCCACCCTTAGCAACACTCGCGAGAATAGCCTTCTTGAGATTCTCTTTACGCTCATCGCGATCCTCATGATTGCGATCACCATAAACCGCTTCCATCAAAAGATATTTCGCTCCCGCTATCGAGTCAGTGTCGCGAATGAGTGGCGTTGGAGAATTACCAAGATCACCCGTAAAGACCATGATCTCACTGCCCAATTTGAGGAACATCATTGCAGACCCGAGCATATGGCCAGCGTCCTTCATCTCGCACGACAAGTGGTCGGCGATCGGAAACGGCTCATAATACTCCTCGGTATGCCAAAGATGCATAGTGCGCTCAACATCGTGCTCTTCATAGATAGGCTCCGTACCATCCCTCGTCGCCTCATGCGCAAGAATGCTGACCGTATCGCGGAGCATGATCTCGGCGAGCTCCTTCGTGGGGACCGTCGAAATGATCCGACCCTTGAAACCCTCCTTAACGAACTTTGGAATGCGACCGATATGGTCGATGTGCGCATGAGTGACAAGCAATATATCGATCGTCTTTGGATCAACAGCAAAAGGCGCGTGATTGCGCTCATCTGCATAATGTGCACCCTGATAGAGACCGCAGTCGATCATGAGTTTCTTACCGCTTGCCTCAAAATAGAAGTTATTTCCCGTTACAGAATCGACGGCTCCGAAAAAACCAATTCGCGCTTTATGTGACATATGCAGCCATTATATCCCAAATTACTACTTTATGGCAGAGAGATCTCCTTACTCACTCCGCACGAACGCACACCACCATCAATGATGAATATGACCCCGAAACACAAAACGAGAAAAATTCAAGCAAAACAGCTTTGCGCTAAACAGTGAAAAAATGGCTATAATATGAGCTATTCTTCGTGTCGTAAAATGATGTCCTGTGTATTGCAAAAATTCTATCTGTGCTACTATGAATAAGTATTGGGAAAAACCCTAACTGAGTCAAAGGGCTAGCTCATATCGCCGTCATCCTTGGATGCCGTGCTGCGGCCGCCCACTTATCTACTAAGGCTCATTCCCAATACCACTAAAAACAGCTCCTCGTGAGCTGTTTTTACTACCGCATTTTGAATCAAAAAAAATGCAACAGCATTTGCATCTGTCGCATTCTCAAAATGAAAGACCGTATTGCATTTGGAATTTCAAGACCGAAGATTTGGGATGAGATTGCCCTCGCTGGAGGCGTGCGAACTCTAGCGAGCCGTAGGTGTTCTACGGTGAGCGAGTCGCATGCCGAAGCGTGAGGGCAAGATCGCCCAAATATGCGGTCTATTCTAGGATGCCGTCGAGATTCACATCATACAGCATCTTCTCCTGTATCGACTTCCACTTAATAAGCTCCTCCTCCTTGAACCAGATCGCGAGCTCTCGCTTCGCCTCCTCTACCATATCCGAGCAGTGGACCAAGTTGCGGACTGCACGTCCATCGATGTTTGCGATGTCATAGGAATCGAGCGTGAGGTCGCCACGAATCGTACCCACATCACTTGTAAGCGGCTCTGTACCACCGACGATCTTCTTGACGATACCAACTGCCTGGTTTCCCTCCCATGCCATCACGACGATCGGAGAGCACGTGAGGAAATCGAGGAGTCCATTCAGGACATCGCGACCATATGCGACTGCCTCCTTCTCTGGCTTTCCGCCCTCACTGATGATGCGATCGACGGTGCGCTGACCGACCTTTGCACACCATGCATCGTCCTTACCATAATGCTTTGCTGCCTGCTCGCGTGTCGCAACCATGAACTTCATGCCGATCATCTTGAGGCCTGAGCGCTCGATGCGCTCGATGACCTCTCCCGAGAGACCACGCTGCACACCATCAGGTTTTACAATCACAAATGTACGTTCATAACGAGGATGATTCTTATCCATATTCAGAAAATGAAATATTAATATCGGAATGATAGCATGCTCAATCGTTTGCGCAATGACGTTTGACAATGACACCATAGTCCCCTAATCTGGAAAGAGCTCGTACTTTTTGAGGTGTTTCATGGGGTATACCCACGACCACGATGAACCGAAACGCTATGCATTCGTTCTTCTGCTCGCCGTCATGATCTTCATCATGGAGATCGTCGTCGGCAGTCACGCACACAGTCTCGCGCTCGTTGGCGATGCCTGGCATGTCCTTGCTGACGCGGGAGCGATCAGCATGGCACTTGCCATCTCGCTATTCGTCCGCGACAAGAAACCTGAACACGTCGCAAAGATCAGAAGGTATGGAGCCTATGCCCAGGCCTTACTGCTCATCATCGTCTGTCTCTGGATGACAAAGGAAGCGTACGAACGCCTCCAGGCTCCGCGCGTACTCGACCTCGGTTGGGTCATTACGATCGCCGTCTTGGGTACGTTCGGCAACTACGCGCAGCACTATATCGTCACTACGAAGGACACGGCACACAACATCACCAAACGCGCACTCGACGTACACATCCTCTCCGATCTCGCGCAGAGTGTCGCAGTCGTCGTCGGTACGATGGTGATCGCATTCACCCATCGTCCCATCATTGACCCACTGCTCTCCTTTGGCATCGCACTATGGATGTTTATTTGGACGATGCAGATCCTGAAGGACGCACGCAGTGGCAAACAGCACTGCTGCGCACACCATCACTGAAAAACAAAAACCAGAGCAAGGCTCTGGTTTTTATCATTTGAATGCAGTAGGACCCTCACTGAGTAACTTCTTCAAGTAAGCCTCTTTCACAAAAGTAGAAATTGGCTGCTCCCAGTCGATACCCTCTTCCATATTCATGAGATGTCTTTCAGTAACGATCTTTCCAAGCGCGACAACACCGTCAGCAACACCTGGATCCATCGTCTTTGCGAGACTCTCCTTATCAGCGAAGAGTAAGCGCATCGGAAGATCCTTCAGCGCGCTCATGAGATGTTCTGGGTCTGCGCCTTTCAGATGCGACACGATGTCCCGATCGATGTAATCAGGAACCATACGATTAGCGAGCTCTGACCTATTGAGCACAGTAAGATCATCCCAACGTTTCTCCATGATGACGACATCGTCATGTGAAAGCGGAGCCAAATGTCCGCCTTCAGTTGCCGTCGCAGGTCCTGGAATCACCTTCTCTGCAGACGGAATGTGCGCTTGCACAGTCTGATGCGCACTCTCAGCAACTGCATGCGGCATCGACTGCGATGCTCCTCCTTGCTGATGAAGATATGCGGTAAGACGTGCAGCATCAAGCCTTCCACCCGCGATATGCGCCTGCATATCGTCTCCGTTCAGGCCGAGCGCTTTAAAATGCTGTGGCTTCGCAGTGCGTAAGAAATTGACGATCGTCTGCACGCGAGCACTCTCACTCTCATGCGCGATTTCAGGAAACCGCTTCATGAACTTCGGAATAAATGCATCGAGTGCTTCGTTCGTCGAATGTACCTCCTCAGCTACGCGCGAGAGTACGAGTTCCTTCATTTCACTGACGGGAGCCTTCACCGCATCATGCACACCACCCTCCTCAGAGAGTAATGCGCGTCTTATATACATCTCCGTCGTCTCACCCGTGCGCGGCTCAATATGCGTGCGACCATGCAACTCTTGCATATAGTTGCGCAGCCCCATACGCGTTCGAGATTCCGCAAGGAGTCCGGAACGATGCTCAAGCATACGTTGTGCGGGTGCATCCTTGAGTCCATGCACTCGAGAAAGTGGATCACCTTCCCATTCCCTCGTATGATCTCTACCAAAGAGACCCTTTTGACCGAATATGCTCTTCAATGCATGATCCATCTTATTCTGAACGACTGCAGCTGCCTCCATTGGAGAACCGAAATGTGGTATTTCTTGACCTGGGACAGGAGGAGGTAGCGTGAACCCACCCTTATGTCGAGGATGGGGCATACTCTCATCAACCCCATCATGTCGTGACCCAGGAGGAAGATTGACTCTTCCGCGAGCAGGAATGCGCATCGGCGCATGCGCTGCTTCTTGAGCCTCCTTCTCTGCACCCATGTCTTCGTGAACGACCTGACCCCCTGCTCGTGGAGCGACCTCATGATGAATCACCTTGTCCGCATGTGCTGCCACCTGCGCACCACTGGTCTTCAGTGAGACGAATTCCTCGTGGAGCTTCGTAAGATCGATATGTTCACCCGTGCGAATGAGATTAGGGTTACCACTTGAGATACCAAGAAGCTTCAATTTCTCTGGAGAAAGATGCTTCACGAGATTCGCAATAGCGACTTCTTGGTCATGCCCCGAAAGCTTCGCAATTTCAGGGAACTTTCGTGCGATCGCGGTCAACGTCTCTCCATGTGCGACCGTATGTACTCCAAGCGCAAGGCCGCCATGCTCTATGCTTGCAACTGGTGGTCGTGGCGTCTCCGGCAATGCCCAAGTATGTGTCTTTGGTGCTGGAGTCTTCGGTAATGCCCACTGATGTGGCTGTCCATGTGTTGCACCATGCGCATGTTGTGTGACCTGTTCCCCATGTCCTCCAAAGAATTGCATACCTGCGCGCGCGAGACCATAACCTGCGAGTCCGAATCCAGCACGCAATGCAACTGCTTTTGCGACATGTTTTGTACTTCGCTTTCGCGCTGCGGCATCAATATCTTCACGATATCCGCCGAGTGTCTTCTCGAGCTTCTCTTCTATCGCAGACATGTCGAGCGAATGGACCGCATCTGCATGACCGAGTGCCTGCATGAATGCAAGGCTATTTATTGCAACATCCGCATCATCATGACGGTCCTTCTGCGGACCGCCATCGAGGCGCGTATGTACCCGCGCGAGTCTACTCTCGGCACCAAAACTCAGCATACCCTGCTTCATGAGCTCACGCATAAGTGTTGCGGTTTGCGCGATCTTGCGCTCGATCGTCTCTGCAGCCGCCTTATCACCCATATCGTTCGCTACATCAAGTTTCGTCAGCAGGCGTTCAATGCGATCAGTATAGAACTTCGCATCTTTGAACTCCTTCAACTGTTTGATCCTTCGCTCAATTACTGAACCGGACTTCACCTTGCCGCGCAAGATATCGATGTCCTGCTTTATGAGATTCGCAAGCTCTTGATCACCCTTCTCTAGGGCTGCTGCGTGCGCCTCTTCCTTACGTCCGAGGATCTCACTGTTGTTGACGGTATATGCAACATCCTCACGAAGATCTTCATCACTAAGGAGCCCCGAAGCTCTTCGTGTCTTCAAAAGTTCCTTTGCCTCTCGGCGCGCCTGGAAATATCCGACCGCGCCTGCGACACCGACAGCGACCGCACCACCGGCAATAGCCATAGTGCCCGGTATTGCGATAGCACCCACGACAGCTGTCGCTACAAAGCGCGTCGCCGCACCATATGCGATATATTGACCGCGGTGTTTACCGAACTCACTGAGTGCACGCGTGAACACATTCGTATCCCTTATGTCCTGCAGTGCCTCCTCGGCATCAGGATTCGAGGCGAACAATTGATCGAGCTGGACGCGTTCATCGAGCGCATTCATCTCGAGCATCGCGCTACGTCGCGCCTCTACACCCGGCTCCTTATCATTGTGCTTCTCAAGGACCGCGAGCAAGCGTTTCCTCGACTCTTGATATTCCTCCTTCGTCTCTGCAACCTCGAGGTGTTCTTTGCCAGAAAGCATCATGTGCTTCTTGCCGAGCAATTTAGAGAAATAACTCTGTTGCTCATTACGTGGCAATGCAAGATCCGCATCGATCCACTGCTTCGGCAATTTCGCGAACTTTTCTGCTACACGATTATACGCATTGACTGCTTCGAGTGCCTCCTTGTCATCCTTGAAACGCTCCGTTGCAAGATAATGCGTATGCAAGGCTCCGTCTGCACTTCGTTCCACTTCTGGTCCCTCTATAGCGATCTTCGCAAACGCTTCGAGCATGACTCTACGCTCCTCTTTGACCAGCTTCTCTCCCGAGCTCAATTTTCGTGCGATATCACGCTGTCTTGCCTGCTCACTGATGTTCTTTGCTAGACCAAGCGTCAGCATGCTGAGACCAAGCTTGCCGAGGAATGTTCGCTCACTCCATGCTGCATCAGACTCGCTCTTCGCCTCGCGCTTCACTTTATTGACGACCGCGGTGCTATAGTTCTTGAGCATCAACAATTGTTGCCCCTCACTAAGCCCCACGAAACCTGGAATAGCTTCAAGGTCGGCATACTCGACACCTTCTTTACTGAACGCCTCGAGTACGTGTAGAGAAATCGGGTTACGCTCACTAAGCGCAGCGCCCTCTTCTCGTAGAGCAACGATCTCTCCAGACAATTTTTTCAATTGCGCAAGTGGACCGTCCGATAACCTCGCCTTCTTATCTCGAGAGAACGCCTCGTGCGCATCAGTAAGACCACGTAATACATTCTCGAAATATTCCTTTCTATTGCCACCAGTAAGTCCCGCGATCTCCTCTTCGAGCTTGATGATAAGTTCTGCTTCATCTTGGAGTTGACGATCTCTTGCAATGGTCTCCTTAACTTCTTGTTCCTCGGCGAGTACTCCTGCAATATCCTCACGCTTCACCTCAGGAGATGCACTATCATCCTTTTTTGAAGCAGTAGGCTTATTTCTCCCCACTAGCGTTGCCTTGTCTTGCTTCAACTCTTCAAGTCGAGTTTTTGCAGCACGCATTTCAGTAAGAGAACTGAATCCTGTATTCTTCAATTTATATTCGAGTCTTGCTATCTCACGATCAATGTCCTCGCTCGCATTAGTAACTAAAGCAGATTCATTCCCCGAGGTGTCTGAGTGTTGCGCTGATGCTTCAGTTGCAGAAAGCACATCTGGAGCAGCGGGCACTACCGGCCTCTCTTGGCCTCGCGAAACAAAGGATGAAAACTCGTCTGGAGCCAGCGGTTCATTTGCTTCGATCTTCTTACGCATGACTTCCTTATACCACTCAATTTTTTCATCCTTAACACCGAAACGCGATAGAAGATGCTTCGCCTGCCGTGTATCCAAGACCTTTGCGTCTCGGACATCGGCACGTGCAATGACCTGCTCCAATGCGCGCAATTCGTCTACTTCATTTCGGAAGAGACGCGTTGCGACGTGATGAGGAACACCGATCTTTTTCATTGAGCTGATGAATTCGCTACGCTTTGCAAGTGCTGCTTTGTAGGCATCGAGATCATCTTGAGTGATCTTCCCCTCTGCGATCAATGCTTGCTCCTTCTCCTTGCGTGCAACAATATCTCTTTCACTACCGAAGAGCTCTCGCATATTTTCAATATGTGCGTAATCATCAACCCTTATGCTTTTGAGTACCTCGGGTGCAACTTCATTCAATACTCCATGGATCTCTTCATCGAGTTTGTCGCGCTTCAGATATAATTCTCCAACCTTACGCTTTTGACCATTTTTATTTTTTAGAGCCCTGAGCTGCCCTTCAACCTCGATAAGGCGTGTAATCGCCACGTTGAGCCACTTTGCCCTCTCGGGCTGATCATCCACAGAAAGCTCGCCTTCAGGCTGTGGTGGAACGGGCTCCATGCCAGGAGGGGTAGTCATTGATTCATCTGATGCAAGAGCAGGAACTGCTTCTGCCACATCGACCGCCGCTTGTACAGCAACCTCGTCGCGCGCGATTTCATTATCTACTGCCAATGATGGTGCGATACCATGCTCGATATCCTGCGCCATGCGTGCAGCCGCCTCGCGCTCTGCGCGCTCACCTCCTTCTATTGCTCGACGTTCTTCCGCTGCTTCATCCTCTTTTGCCAAACGAAAACCTTCGAGGAGCTGCTCGCGCGTCACGAGCTTTATCGTTGGAGGAACATTCATATCACCAGAGTAATAATCCTCAAGGCGTGCCATACCATCAGCATCATAACCATCAAAAATATATCTATGATTTTCGAAGATGATAGGGTCGCCAGCAGTGTCTGCGCTGTTCGGGATCGGATCCTCCTCTGCTGGTCTCGGCTCAGGAGCTATCGGAAGCTCTTGCCCCTCGAATGCTGCGCCAAGCGCCGAGAATCCTCCTATCGATTGTCCTTCGCGTTTTCCCATGGTAAAAGATTATTTATTGACAAAGCATGCCCTCCTCCAAGAAAGGCAATAATGTATACATTGTAACACAAAATCAGCATGGACGTGCAGTATACATGCAATAAATTTTGGACAGCACCGCTGATAACAAATGCTGTAGTATAATAAAGTGATGAATGAATCTTCAGAGAAGGGTGCGGAAACAAACGAAGGAGAAGTGCAGCCAGACAACCAAGGTGAGACTTCGCGTATCGCACGAGGAGCTGAGGCATATTTCGGGCATATGCAGCCGAATGAACATGATATAAATGATCGCCAATCAAGAAAAGTCACTGTGCAGTTCACGAGCTTTGGCATCCCAAGCATGGCGCAGAATATGAATACTCCCTATGCGCGAATCCCCTACTCGGACGAACAGTGCATTACGCGCCTAAAGGAAGTCAGCGATGGAGAGATCACCTCACGGACCATAGAGGTTGATGCCGCCTCTGCCAATCGTATTATCACGAAACTCGATGACGCACGTACACGCGCACGCGTGGAGCTCGCGAAATATATAGAGCTTCCACTTCATGATATCGTCGGACTCCCCACCGATGAGCTTGAGCGGAAGCTCTATGCACGCCATTTCCGCAACAGAGATGCACAACACCGCGTGTTTATGATCGGATTCTCTGTTGCACTCTTTTGCGTCATCGGGGCGGTCGTCTCTGACGTCATGAGCGAGGCCAATGCAGGGATAACCACCATCGCCGCACTCGTCGGTGCTGCAACAACCGTGCTCGGCATTGCAGGAAACATATCAATGCGCATGAGCGACGCACGAAAGGAAAAGCACGCGATATGCACGATACAAGAACTCGCACTATTCGATAGTGTGATCGATAGATTCAAAGCGGCACTACGATAAAAGACACCCATTAGGGTGTCTTTTATCTTTGATCATCCGTATGTTCATGTATTTCCGGCGGCATGACTGGTGGCTGCGGATATTGCTGCGGCGGAATATACTGCGGAGGATATCCATAGGGCCCCGCCTGCATTGGGTGCGGAGGATACATTGGCGGCGGATATACGGGCGGATACATATATGGTGCCGTATTTCCATGGGGAACGAAAGGTTGCGGAGGGACCGCATATTGTGGCGGCATCTGCGGAGCAGGATATGCATAACCCTGTGGTGGGTAAGGCTGCATTTGTGGCTGCGCAAATGGTTGCTGCTGAGGGTATGCGAGAGCCTGCGGCGACGGAACAAATGGCTGCTGGACCATCGGCGCTGGCGCAGGCTTTGGTGCTGGTGCTGCCGGCGCAGATGGTTTTGGCTGATTCGAAGCCGCTGCTGCAGTTTGCTGATATTTCTTTACGATTGCACTATCAACCACTTCACGCTCTCTTCCATATTTCATGTATGAGAGCTGCTGTAACTGCTCAACGATTTGAGGAACGCCCTTATTTGGCGGATATACAGCAATATTGAATGGAGCAACAGGTACTCCGTTGATAAGTGGCTTCAGATAGCAATTATGACTCTCGATCTTCATAAGATCGGTCGCGGTGAAAGTCGGAGAGAAGTGCGACTCGAGATACTGCGCATCGTCTGCGCTGATACGGAATACTGCCATTGAACCAACATTACCGAATACCGCGTCACGTATTTCAGGGTCGATCTGCGCAATGAACTGGTGTGCGATATTGAGTGAAAGACCATACTTTCTTGCTTCAGAGAGGATTCCTGCGATCGATGGCGTAGAGATGTTTTGGAATTCATCGATATAGAGGTAGAAGTCTGGCAACTTCATACCATAAGAATCCACGCGACTCATTGCAGCAAGGAAGAGCTTACCAACGATGATCATACCGAGGAGATTCGCATTCATCTCACCAAGCTTTCCTTTTGCGAGATTCACAAGAAGGATCTTCTTGTTATCCATGATATCCCGGAAGTTGAACGAGGAACGTTGCTGGGCGATGATCGGACGCATCACGTCATTCGAAATGAATACATCGAATTTATTCGTGATGTACGGGACCATGTTCGCAAGCGATGCTTCACCGGTCGATTTTGTTGCGATGTCTCTCCAAAACTGTGTGACGATCGGGTTCTTACACCTACTGAGCTTCAAATCTCTGAACTTCGCATCGGCAAGCACGCGCGTGATCTCGAGCATCGTGTTCCCTGTTTCGGGATCCTCCATAACGAGCATCGTTGCGTTACGGAAATATTGCTCGAATGCGGGACCCATCGACTCTGGTGAGGACGAATAGAGTTTCTTGAAGATCGCGAGCAGCTCATTCACGACAAAGATCTTCTGCTCGGGGCGAGATTCATCATACTCGAGCATGTTGAGCCCAAACGGACGCGCAGTATATGAGGGATCAAAATAGATGACATCATCAATACGGTCTCTGGGAATGTTTGCGAGAATATCCTGCACATCAGAACCATGCGGATCAATGAAGCACGCACCATTACCTGCCTTAATGTCCTCGATGATCATGTTCTTCATGATCGTGGTCTTACCTGTACCGGTTTGACCGATAACATAGAGATGACGGAGACGATCCTGTGGAAGCATGCGAACAGGCTTTCGCACACCGCGATAGACGCTTTCACCGAGCAAAGTCCCCTCCTCTGAAAGTTGTGCTGGGGGCGGAGCCGTAGCAGATTTTATCGATGCGAGGTTCGGTGCTTCTGCTGCAGTGATCGCAAGCGGTGGATGAAAGAGTCCAGAAAATTCATTGTGATTCAACACAAGAGCATCATTCGTTCCCAGGCGATAGGTGAATGCGTGGAGCTGCTCATCGAACGCACTTCCCCGCGTGATCACATCGAAGCGTAGCCCACCAGACGATTCGCGGTTCGCAAATTGTCCAAAAGCCGCGATGAGTGCATTGAGAATTTGCATCGTTCGATCGCGGTCAGGAGAGGACACAATGATGCGCAGATCGACACGCACAAAAGGTGCAACGGTCTTATTTTCAATGACCTTGATCTCCCTATTACGTCGTTCTTGCTCCTCAGGAGAGATCTCTTTCGACTTCTCTTTTTCAGAAGAGAAAAGATTGCCGATGAATTTCATCGTATCGCCACCAAGAGTGAGCGGAATATCTGTCGCCTCACCGATCTTCATGCCACCGTTTATCTTTCCTATAGCGGAACGGGTCTTCTTCAAGAGATCCCGATCGTCTTTACGAACGATGTACTGAATCGCGGCAGCTTCACCCTGATGCGCGATGTTTGAAAAAGCAGCAAGGATAGGTGAGAGGGACTCCATCGCCCCCTCAGGAACCGAAAGTGCATAGGCGAAACGCTTTTCATGCCTACCGACGGCGACCGCTGAGACACCAAACTCATTAAAGATATTGTAGTCATCATCGATCGGCATCGCCCTTGCAGTAGGGAAATTACCCAAGAATTGCTTCAAGAAAAGGTCTTTCTGCTCATCAGGAACAGTGACAAAAAATGAAACGTCTGAGGAGAAGTTCGGGAGCGCTATCTCGAATGCATACTGCACGTCACCTCCACCTTGACCAAAGATGCCCGAGAGAAAACGCTGCATAGAGAGCAGTACCTGCTGGGGATCCACCTCACCGCGCTCTTTCTGCAATGGAACAACCACCTGAAATACCGTGCGATCTAATTCCTTACGCAGCTCCTTTTCCTTATCGAGACCAGGTATAAGTGATCCGGTATGCACATAATGGACGAGCACATGATGAAAATCTTCCTCAACGTGAGGATTGCCGAGCCCTTCTGCGATTTTTATCGCATTCAATATGCCACGCTCCTGCATGATCGCATAGAGCTCACGAATCTTCTCGCGATGCGGAAGCGCATCGACAGAGCGCACGATCTCCTCGAATTTCGGATTGCCGATGATCGCATGTTCTGGAAGTACATCTTCGGGCTTCTGATCTGCATACTCTGCAAGCACCTTAGATACGATCTGACTGCGCGGCATCTCGACGCCTTTAGCCTGGGCGACTGCCTCGCGCAAAGAAACCTGCTCACGAACGTGTGCGAGTTCCGATTCGACTATCGGCGCTGCTGGTACGACTTCATGCATTTCCTCATTAGGTAACATAGCTCCCATAATAATAACACAGGCGTAATGCCAAGTCATGAGCCCTTGTTTCATGTCATGAGTTAAAGTCATGAGTCATGAGAACAAACAAATACGAAAAATACACGAGCATTTTTGCTTGTGTATTCTTTGTGAATTCCTATATTTATCTCATGACTCACACTCATGACTCATGACTTGAAACAAGGACTCATGACTTTGACTCTACTGGAATTGTACCTGGAGGCTATACATACCCATCGCACAGGTGCCCGTGAGCGTCGTGCCTGATACTTGTGCGGGTATGTCGATATCCTTTACCCCAGACGATGGAAGCGCCTCACGTATACCGAGCGATGGTAATGTGAATATCGACGAGCAATCGAACGTCCCTTCTGTTTTCATGCGAATGACCGTTGGTACACCTGCCTTTGCGACCGAGAAACGTGGAGAGTAGCCACCACGCGCGGTAACCTCGATGATTTGCTTGCCATCAACCATACTCACATTCTGAACACTTGCCTGATTGCCACTATCCGCATCACCCTGCGCTGCTCCACCGATACTCAATCTTCCCGCAAAGAACATCCCGATCAGCATGAGGCTGACTGCAACAACAACACTTATAAAAATCTCTTTCATCGATTAAAAGCTGAAGACAGGACGGATAAGACCAAATGCGGCCGCCCCATTAATAATATTGAAAATCGCGAAGACAATGACGATGAGTCCGGCAGTCTTAAAGAACACTCCAGACCATTTACCATCGGCAATTCCGAACGAACTGAATGAGAGCAGCGCAAGTACAGGAAGCGTACCCAGTGCGAAGGTGAACATGGTAAGTGCGCCCACCGTGAAACTCCCCGTGCCAAGCGAATATATCTGCATCGATTGCGTGAAACCACAAGGAAGAAAGAATGTCGCCACACCGACGAGAAATGGTGTAAGTGCGTGATTGACCTTCGTAAGATTCATCGCATGAGCGCCAAGGAACTTCGGCATCGCAAGCTGAAATTTTTTGGCTACATGGAATATGTCAAGGAGATTCACACCAAGTATGAACATTGTCACACCGATGACAAGCGACAATATGAATGTTCCCAATCCGTTCAATTGAAAGGCAGAACCGAGCATGCCAATAACTCCACCGAGGATGAAGAATGAAACGAGTCTACCAACGTGAAAGAGTACCTGCGGCTTCACGCGATCACCTGTCCTTGCGAAGGTTGCTGCCATCGAGAGGACGAGGCCTCCGACAACCGCCATACATGATGAAAGCGAGGCGACAATGCCGACGATGAATGCGGTGCCATAGGTCGGCTTACCTGTACCGATGAGATTCACGAGCCCCACGCGCTGCAAGAAGATGAAGAGAAAAACGAAGAGCATCGCTATTGGAAGTGCGTATGCGAACTCTGACCAACGTTTTCCGCCATCAGCTTCTACTGCTCCATCATCGAGGGCATATCCATGCTTTTCGATGGTCGCAGAGAGTAGACCCCGCACCTCCTCCCTCGTCTTTCCCGAGAAGTCGCCGACGACGTGTACTGTTTGTGTCGCGAGGTCAGTCTTCACATCGCTTACGCCCTCAGCTTCGCCGATCTTGCTTTCCGTCACAAGCACGCAAGATTTGCAATGCATTCCGCTAACGTGAAATGTATATGTGTTTTTATTTTCCATGAATTAAAGTTTTATCATCTTCAAACGCAATGAATTCGAAACAACGGAGACGCTCGAGAATGCCATTGCAAGTCCAGCAAAGATCGGTGAGAGCAACCAACCGAAGAGTGGATAGAATGCGCCGCCTGCGAGCGGGATGCCGATGATGTTGTAGATAAAAGCCCAAAAGAGATTCTGTTTTATCGTACGCATGGTGACACGGGAGAGCTCGATAGCCTTCACGAGTTTTGCAATGTCACCGTGAAGCAATGTGATCCCTGCAGATTCAATCGCCACATCAGTGCCTGTTGCCATCGCGATGCCAACATTTGCCTGTGCGAGTGCGGGTGCGTCGTTGACGCCATCTCCAGCCATTGCAACGACAAGCCCCTTTGCCTGTAATTCCTTTACCTTATTGAGTTTATCCTCAGGGAGCACCTCTGCGACCACATCATCAATGCCGACTTCTTTTGCGATGGCGAGTGCAGTATTGCTATCATCACCCGTAAGCAGCACCGTTTTGATACCCAGCTTATGGAGGTGTGCGATCGCCACAATAGCCTCCGGCTTCACTGCATCAGCGACCATAACCACTCCTACGACCTTTTCTTTTGTTGCGAGGATGATCGGTGTCTTCCCTCTCTTCGTTTCCTCAGCCAACGTCGCGGTATCGAAAGCAAGACGAAGATCTGCGATGAGCTTTGTATTTCCTGCATAATAGACAACATCTTCGATGGTTCCCTCTATTCCCTTGCCTTTGATCGCTTGGAAATCTTTGACTTCCTTGAGTGCGATCTTGCGCTCCGCTGCATGCGTCACAATAGCGTGTGCGATCGGATGTTCAGACTTCTTTTCGAGGGACGCAAGCACACTGAGCACCTCTTCATCGTCCTGGCCAGAGAAGTTCATGACTGAGGCAAGCTCAGGCTTTCCCTTGGTGATCGTTCCCGTCTTATCTAATACGACGACATTCGCCTTGTGCAGTGTCTCAAGTGTTGCAGCATCCTTCACAAGTATTCCTTCACGGGCACCTTTGCCCACACCGACGATGATCGCAGTCGGCGTTGCAAGTCCGAGCGCACAAGGACAAGCGATCACGAGGATACCAACGAATGAAACGAGGCCGGCAGAGAGCGCCTTCGCAAAACCGATATATTGCGGTGCGACAAGCAGCCAAGATCCAAATGCAAGCACGGCAAGCACAAGAACGACAGGAACGAATACCGCAGAGATCTTATCTGCGAGCGCTTGGATCGGCGCCTTACTTCCCTGTGCATCTTCCACCATCGCAATAATGCGTGCGAGCATGGTCTCACTACCGACCTTTGTCGCCTTAAAGCTAAATGCCCCCGTCGTATTGATCGTTCCCGAAACGACACTATCGCCCACATTCTTCTTTACAGGCATCGGTTCCCCTGAGATCATCGATTCATCGACATAGGTCGATCCCTCGATGATCGTACCATCGACAGGAATCTTTTCTGCGGGCTTCACGATGACGATGTCGCCGTGCACGACCTCTTCCATGGGGATTTCGATCTCGCCATCCTGTCGACGCACGAGCGCTTTCTTTGCCTGCAGATTGAGCAGCTTCTCGATTGCATCTCCCGTCTTGCGTTTCGAGCGCAACTCGAGATATTTACCAAGCGCGATGAATACGAGAACGACCACGGTCACATCGTAATACCCTTGATCGACGTTGAGATATGGACGAAGCACATTTTCGAAAGCTCCGAGCGCAAAACTATAGAGGAATGCGGCCGAAGTACCAATACCGACAAGTGTATCCATATTCGCCTTTCCATAACGAATGAAACGATAGATACCCAAGAGATAAGGTCGTCCGAGCACGGCGAGTGTTGCTGTTGCCATCACTGGCAAGAGGTGATGGAAAAAGGTAGCTTCAGTATTTGACATCTTCGGGACATACCGCAAGCTCCCGAGAATATCCCAAGTCATGATGAAGATACTCATGACCGCAAATGGGATCATCGAGAAGACCTTCTGTCCCATCACTTTGAGTTCATCTGCGGACTCCATCTTTGCATGATCCATCCCCGCCATCGTCTGCTCCTCCTCAACGACGAGCGAGTACCCTAATGGCTCGATCTTCTTTGAAAGATCTGCGGGCGAAATAGTACTTTCGTCGAATGAGACCTTTGCGGCCTCTGTCCCGTAGTTCACATTCGCAGACACAACACCTGCAGTCTTCTTGAAGGTATCCTCAATACTTATTGCGCATGATGCGCAATGCATGCCCTTGATCTTATATGTCGATGTTTGCATATTAACTATTGAGATTATAGATCTTCATCAGTTCATCGATCGCCTCTTTCTTGTTTTCCTTGAGGCGTTCGAATGCGCAGCTATCCAAGTGCCCCGCGAGGAGATCCTTGCGCATCGTACGCAAAAGACCCATCGCACTATCTGCCTGCTGAATGATCTCAGGACAGTAGACATCCTCCTCGATCATCGTAATGACCTTGCGGAGCGTTCCCTCTGCCTGTTTTGCTAATTTGAGCGCACGCGACTTGTCGGGCGTGCAGGTGTGTCCATGGTTGTGCATATGTTTGAGCGTAGGTACCCCCTACCCAGGTACTAGGTATAATACACCAACCCTTTTGAGAGTCAAGCGGAACCATAAAATCCAGAATTGACACAATAGGAAACACACATAGTATGGAATAAGATGACCACCAACCGGAGGAATCATGCGCAGCAAGGAATACCTCACGCAAACCGCGAAGCGGCTTACTGATATAAGTGAGAAGTATACGAAAGAGCGCTACCGAGAACTCAATGAATCCGATCGTAAAGTACTCGAAAAAGTACTCTCAGATGCCCTCATCGATTTCGGCAATATCGTCTTCGTCACAGAGGAAGTCGGTTTGCAGACAGCTGTCTTCTGCGAAATTACCGACGAGAACGGAAGACGCTATCGCGATGCGGAAGAGTGGATAGGAAAACTGCTCTGGTTTGTCCAGGCGAACGAGGAGCAATTCGGTGCTCCGGATCATCTCGATATCGTCATCGAATACCTCGAGAAACACGGCTTTGCTTTCAAGCCCATAAAGCTAACGAGAGATGATGAATATCTCGTAGAGTCAGCACGTCGCCGTCACTATGATCACACCGCCGACAGCGTGAAATTCGAAGCGGGCCGATTCGAGCACCGCTACTGCGAAGGAAGGATCGCAAGGAAGCGCACATCACGTTTCAAGGATGTACTCTTCTGCGCGGATTGTGGCCTCCGCGTCATCATCCCGACAGGCCTGCAAACGATCGGTGACATTCGCCGTGCACTTTCCCATCTTCACTGATCCAAATTCAAAAGCACGCACTGCGTGCTTTTTCATACCGAATAAGAAGAAAATTAAAAAAACATGCTCGGAAGCATGTTTGATCTTTAGTGCTGGAAGCGAATAACCGTGTGCTCAGTGATGAAGATCGAGAGCTCGCCAGTAAGCGGCGTGTCTTGCGCATACCCAATGAGCACGAGAAGCGCTCCGCCATCGAATTCATCGGCGGTGGGCATGCGCACCTTCGTCACGTTGAAAGGGCCCGTGAAGCCCATCTCGTCCGGAAGCGCCGCAGAAACGATGTCGAGGAGCGCATAATGGAGGAGTTCCTCCTCAGCATGCGCGAGGATCATGTCGAGCATTTCCATGCATTCATGGAAAGCGAGTCGACTCCGCTCGGAAGAGGCGATAGCATACGCGAGATGGTGCTGCGGCTTGTGCCAGTTGAACTCGGTACGAACCGATGTATTGCGACCCATAAAGGACTCCAATGAAAGACTGCTTCGATACTAGCGCAGCGGCATGCCTTGTCAAATCAATTGAAAGACCTCACGACGTGCACATAATGAACGTCTCGAGACGAACGGAAACCGTAAAGGGCTCATTGGGAAGCGCTTGCGTCAGCTGGAGGAGCACGAGTCCTCTTCCAACAGAGGGTGAAACCTCAACTCCTTTGACGAAGAAATTACCCATCACCCTCGCTCCATCAGCAGAGAAGGCGTCGCGAATGAAGATCCTTCTCTTCCACAACACATTGACCGCCATTGCATGCTGCACCTGGAGCCAATACTGATCTAACTGATCTCGACGCCCCTTGTCATCCCCGATCCCCTCAAGCGACTCTAGCCGAGCGCGCTCAAGGTCACGATGGCGCTTGAATTCGACATAATGGATACCGGGCAACTTCGCCTCTCCGGACAATTACGCCTCCAAATGAACGTGTCTTTGGCAACTATACTCCATAAGAAAACCTCGAGCAAGTCGTTATTTCTGCTTTTCTTTTTTGTGAATACATGCTTGTATAGGGGGAGAAAAACCTCCCATTGAAAGGATGTCCTATGGGATGCATGCATGCTTGTTCTTGTGATTGCCATAGTAATTCCATGGTGCGCCACTGCGCGCCATGCTGCAGCGGGAAATGTGTGCTCTGTGGCACCGCGATCATTTTCGGCTACATGGATGAACACCTCAAGGAGTGCCACCACCTCGAACCAGTACAGTTCAAAGCGCAGCACGCTACCCCCGAATGCGCTGGGATGCTCACAGAAGATGGCGTCTGTGAGCTCTGCGGCAAGACGCCTGAGCATGTGCCAGAAATCGTGCAGAAACCCTTCTGCCCTCACTGCAACCAAGCGGTGATCCAAGGGAGATCATTCACAGGGCTGTTCTGCATGTCCTGCAAAAAGTTCTACTTCAAACCATCTCGATAACGCAAAACCTGTGCCAAGGCACAGGTTTTTATGTTTGTATCTTCCATCAACCCACTCGCGCAAAGAGCGGAGTCTCGGGCATCTTGTTTTCTTTAACGAAATTCATGACTGCCTCGCCGGTGCGCGGGAGGAAGACCGCGAGGTCACGACCGATTGCATAAAGCTCGATGAGCATCGCATGGACATCACGCTTTGCCTCCTCGGGTTCTACCTTGATCTTCTTGAATGGCTCTGTCGACTGAATGGTACGATCGAGCTCACGCATACGTTCAACGACCGCACCGATCCCCTTCTGTAGATCAAATGACTCCATCATAAGTGAAAGTTCTACGGTAGCGGTTGCTCCATCAAGCTCTTCGAATGAAGCATTTGCGCCATAGGTTGTCGCCATCTTCATGATGCGATTAGTGAGATTGCCGATACCATTCTGCAAATTTGCCGCATACGAAATCGCGATCGACTCCATCGTCATATCACCATCTTCAAATGATGGAATATCGTGAAGGAGTACGAAACGGAGCACGTCCTCAGGGAACGGAGTGAGTGGCTTATAGCGTTCGATCACATCGAATGGACTGATGACATTACCGAGGGACTTACTCATCTTCTGCCCACCCGAAACGATGAAACCGTTGATGATGATATGCTTCGAATTCTCGATTCCGGCACTCATGAGCATTGCTTGCCACATCGCGGACTGCTGACGATTGTTGTCCTTGCCGCAATATTGGATAACTGGCCAAAGCTTATTGAACTGCGACATATCCGTCGGCCATCCGATCGCGGAGATATAGTTTACGAGCGCATCGAACCACACATACATGACATGCTCTTCGTCGCCAGGAACGGGAACACCCCAAGGCATCTTTGTTGCAAGACGTGAGATCGAGAAATCCTGCAAACCATTTCCGACGAATGCACGCATCTCATTGAAACGGAAATCCGGAATGACGAAATCTGGGTGCGCTTCATAGAAGGCGAGCAGCGGCTTCTCGTAGTTTGAGAATTTGAAGAAATAGTTTTCCTCATCGCGCAGCTCGATCTCACGATTCGGATGGATCGCACAGCGACCATCGACAAGTTCTGAATCCGTCTTCTCAAGCTCACAGCCCACACAATACTTCACGGAGTACTGCTTCTTGTAGATATCGCCCTTCTTCGCACAAAGCTTCCAAAATTCCTGAGCAGCAGCGACATGATGTGCATCCGTCGTGCGAATGAAATTGTCGATCTTGAGATTAAGCGCGGGTGCAAGGTCCTTAAAACGTACTGCGAGCTTGTCTGTGTACTCTTGAGGAGAAATACCTTCTGCCATTGCAGCCTCGTGGATCTTTGCTCCATGCTCATCGGTTCCAGTATTGAGAAATACCTCTTTTCCAAGTGAACGGTAATAGCGCGCAAGGCTATCGGCACGGATGATCTCCATGGCAAAACCGACATGCGGCGCGGCATTCACATAAGGGAGCGTCGTAGTAATATAGACTGCTTTATCGTCTGACATAGAAAAGTTATACCATTGTTTCCCCCTGCATACAAATGAAAAACGAGCGCTATACTCGTTTACTCATTATGGCGTCATACAATAGCGCGCCTGTGATCCTCCCTGCCCTGCGGAGATCTGCTGAAGATCGAAATTGCTTACTTCTGTCGAGAATACCAATGTATATCGCGTCATGCCATCAATAACACCAGAGGATGTACACGCGACATGACCTTCAGGAAGATAATAATAGACATAGGGCCAAGGGTCATTGAGTGGGTCTTTCGGTACTGTCTTCATATATGCCGCAATTAGTGGCGCAAAGACTGTATCCCACTCAGTCATCCTACTTGTGACATATTTCTTCGCACCAAGCGCTCCTGCGTCCTCCGTATAATCCGCAAAGCTCGCTGAAGTCGGATAGAGTCCACCATGATCGTCCGCATAAAGCTCGAGGGCTTTCTGAATCTCTCGTATGTCACTTATGCGACGCGCATCTCTTGACTTCGCTCGCGCCGTAGACAACGTAGCGACGATGACGCTCGAAAGCAATCCGATGATCGCAATGACAACCAGAAGTTCGATCAGTGTAAAACCTTTTTCGTTCGACGCTTTCATGATGATAGTATACCAGAGACTTTGCTTACAGCCACTGAAACCTGATAATCTCCATGTATAGCGAGGAATTTTGACAAATGCAACGCCATGAAACCGCGTGGGATTTTCGTGGCGAAGGGTTGGCTGGAGCTTGACGACGAATGACACTATTATACATATGTCACACTATGAAACACTGAGGATTTTTGTCTGCGGCGGCTTGGCTGGAGCGTTATATCCTAACACAATCTACATCATGAAACCGCGCGGATTTTTCGCGGCGAAGGGTTGGCTGGAGCTTGAAGCGGTACAATGGTACCGCGATAGCGAAGCCTGAACCCTTCCCCGCGAAAAAGACCGCGGCCGCCACTATGCAGTCGAGCTTAAGTTATGCAAATAAAAAAGACCCAAGGGGTCTTTTTTATTTGTATTACTTAAGCGTTACAGATCCACCTGCTGCCTCGATCTTCGCCTTGAGTGCATCTGCCTCCTCCTTCTTGAGGCCCTGCTTCACCATTGCTGGTGCTGCATCGACGATGTCCTTAGCCTCCTTGAGTCCGAGACCAAGCACCTCCTTGATCGCCTTGATGACCTGAACTGGGGTTGCACCTGCTGCTGCGAGCTCAACATCAAATGATGTCTTCTCCTCCGCTGCTGCTGCGCCTGCTGCTGCAGGACCTACAACTGCGACTGCTGCTGCTGATACCTCCCACTTTGCCTCGAGGAGCTTTACGAGCTCATTGAGTTCGAGAAGCGTGAGCTTCTCAACTGCGGTGACGATTGCTGCAAACTTTGCAGGAACCTCAACTGTTGACTTCTCTTCCATGTTTTTATGAATTAAATGAAACTAAAATAAATTCTTTGCAAATATTCTTCGAGAGAAAATTATTCGCCCTTTGCTGCCTTTGCGTCGACTACACGAACGAACTTCGTGACGACCGCACTGAGTACACCAGCGAACTTGCCCTGGAGTTCCTTGTATGATGGAACGAGTGCGAGCTGCATGATCTCCTCCTTCGACATGAACGCGCCCTCGTAGATTCCTCCGACGAGCTGCATGCGCTCCTTGTTTGCCTTCGCGAACTCGTAGACCCCCTTTGATGCTGCGATCGGGTCTGCTGACCATGCGATTGCAACCTCACCTGGAAGCTCAGGAAGGGTTCCAGTGATACCGCGCTCTGCGAATGCGCGCTTCATGAGCGACTTCTTCGCAACGGCATACTTGACTCCCTTCTCGCGAAGCTCACGGCGAAGCGTATTCATTTCGTTTGCGGTGATACCGCGAGCGGAGACGAATGCTGCGCCTGCTGCTGATGAGAGACCGAGAGAAAGTTTCTCTGTGATCTCTGCCTTCTTCTGCTTTGTGATTGCCATATATGTAATAAGTAAGAAGTGAGAAGCAAGAAGAAAGAAGGAAATTCAAGAACCCTGAGGTATATTGAATTTCTTCTCACTTCTCACTTCTTACTTCTCACTAATAAAAAGATCGACCTTAACGAGAAGATCAACCGCCCCAAAAAGGGGTA
This sequence comes from bacterium, assembly GCA_021851895.1. Taxonomy (GTDB): domain Bacteria; phylum Patescibacteriota; class Minisyncoccia; order Phycocordibacterales; family UBA6899; genus JAJZQJ01. Next base: position 42,255 of record JAJZQJ010000004.1, on the reverse strand, counting down.
GAGTTGGTTACTTCGGCAGGAGATTAAGCCCCTTTATCGGGACACCTGCTGTCTTCAGCGTTGACTTACATATTACTGTTTTTCACGGAAAAGTCAATGCAGTATGCTAAAGAAAAGGACGTTTACGCCAAACAGCGTAAACGTCCGAAATGAAGATTAAAGGGGCTGCAAAGCCGCGAATTCGATGTACTGCATCGCAATATCCGTCCGAACAGCGACGAAGATCGTCGGTGCAGTGCCGCCACGGAGCACCGCAGCAGCGTCAACGATGACGACAGCAGCATCGAGGATCGCAGCAGCAAATGCAGCCTCATCACTCGACGAAGCAACCGCCTGCCTGAGCGCAGCGTGCACCCTCCCGAGTTCCTGCTCGACGAGGTCATCGTGCGACCCCTGCATGTGATACGCCGGATCAAAAGCGCAGAAAAGCGTGCTCGAGACGCAGCTCTCCGCGGAGAGCAGATTATGCGATACGACGCCACGCATGGCGAGCTCGAGTTTCGCGAGCGTCAGCCCGAGCATCTTCTCGATGTAGGCCCGATCACGCATACAAACCTCATCCTCTGGTGACATGGAATCCTCCTTGTTGGAAAGAGCTGAACGTACACAAGATACAATATTAATTCAAAATGTCAATAACAAATTTGTAACAAAACAAAAGCCCCCCGGAGGAGGCGTAAAGTTCCCTGGCGGGGCCGATGGGATCGAACCCATGCGTTTGAGCACAGCGCAAACGTCGGCCTGACGGCCCCCTGGGGATGTACTCGGAAAGAACGGAGCTTCATAATATTAATTCAAGCTGACAAAATGTCAAGCTCTGTCTCACTATTTTGGCAAAAGGACGTTTATGATGTTCGTCCTAAACGTCTCTTTTCATACCTCTTCGAAAAAAATTTCTGACTCTTCCGCAAGGAAGAAATCGAGCATTGAGGGATTATCAAAAAACACCATTACTGGTGTTTTATTTCTATTCTTTGCATTGATCGAGGCAGCGTTCCTACCCGTGGTAAACAGATGTATTTATGTATCATCGGCTTACCCGTGAGCGACTCAGCGCAGCTGAGGCGTGAGTTGAAGTGGGCGGCGGTGGCCGCTCCTTGTCGGGCAAGAACGCCCTGGTCCGCCGTCCTCGGCGGCGTTCTTATCATGTTTCACTTCCGGACAAATCAATGACTCTCCCCAAAGGGGAGAGACCGCGCATCGAGAATTGAATATATAAAGAAAAACACCCTTTCGGGTGCTTCTTTATTCTTTGCATTGATCGAGGCAGCGTACCTACCCGTGAGAGACGGAGCGGAGCGACGGCTTGAGTTGAACAGCGTCGCAGTGGCGACACCTTGTCGGGCAAGAACGCCCTGGTCCCCGAAGGGGCGTTCTTACTTTGACCCCTTCTGAATAATCAATGACTCTTCCGCAAGGAAGAGACCAAGCATTTAGAATTTTCTCCAAAAAAAGAAAAACACCATCGCTGGTGTTTTTCTACATTCTTTACATTGATCGAGGCAGCTACCTACTTTTCCCCCTTCTGAGGAGTATCATCGGCACTATCATGTTTCACTTCCGGGTTCGGAATGAGACCGGGTGGGTCCACAACGTCGAGCCACCTCTATCAATGCAAACAATGGATCAGTAAACTGAATCCTTGAACAAAAAGTGTAATCATTGAGCAACTATCGCATTTCTGCGTCGAACATGTTGCGTGTTTCAGAACATAAGTCGTCAACTGACTTCCTATGTTCCCAATAAATGGACAAATTAGTACTTCTCGGCTGAACACATTACTGTGCGTACACCTAAAGCCTATCAACGTAGTCATCTCCTACGAGTCTCATAACGAAATCTAATCTTAGAGTGGGTTTCCCGCTTAGATGCTTTCAGCGGTTATCCCTTCCCGACATAGCTACCCAGCAGGTGCCACTGGCGTGACAGCTGGTAGACCAGAGGTCAGTTCAACCCGGTCCTCTCGTACTAGGGTCAAATCTCTTCAAATTTCTGCGCCTGCAGCAGATAGGAAACCAACCTGTCTCACGACGGTTTGAACCCAGCTCGCGTATCTTTTTAATTGGCGAACAGCCAAACCCTTGGGACCTTCTCCAGCCCCAGGATAAGATGAGCCGACATCGAGGTGCCGAACTCCGTCGTCGATATGGACTCTTAGACGGAACTAGCCTGTTATCCCCAGAGTAACTTTTATCAGATGTGCTTCCACCGCCTCTAATGCGGGTGGTCGGATCACTATGCACCGCTTTCGCGTCTGCGCGACACTTACGTCTTACAGTTAAGCTAACTTATGCCATTGCACTATCGGCACGGTGTCCATTCGCGCCTAGTTAACCTTAATTGACTCCTCCGTTACTTTTTAGGAGGAAAGCGCCCCACTTAAACTACCCACCAGATACTGTTTCCGAACGTTTTTCCCGTCCAGGTTAGAATATAAATTATCAAAGAGTGGTATTTCACTGACGAGTCCATACCAGCCAAAACCGATATCTCAACCTCTCCCACCTATGCTACGCAGAGAACACCTATATTCAATATCAAGCTATAGTAAAGCTTCTGGGGTCTTTTCGTCTAGCTGCAGGTAGAGGGCATCTTCACCCCCATTGTATTTTCACCGAGCGAGTCCTCGAGACAGTTATCAACTCATTACGCCATTCGTGCGCGTCGGAACTTACCCGACAAGGAATTTCGCTACCTTAGGACCGTTATAGTTACGGCCGACATTCACCGGGGCTTACATCGACCAGCTCAGGATTGCTCCATCACCATCAATGTTTGACCTTCCGGCATTGGTCAGGCGTCACCCCCTATACATCCTCTTACGAGTTCGCAGGGAGCTGTGTTTTTGGTAAACAGTTGGTTGATATACTTTCGCTGCGGCCTCTATTGCTAGAGGCAAGCCTTATCCCGAAGTTACGGCTGCTTTTTTGCCTAGTTCCTTGAGGACCTCTCACTCGTTCGCCTTGGTCTTCTCGACCTACCCACCTGTGTCGGTTTTCGGTACGGTTCCACGTATGTTGAAGCTTAGAAGATTTTCTCGGAAGCGTGCTTTGTAAGCTCAAAGGAGGCGAACCCCCAATTTGCGACCGTATTCGGATACGCGCCAGACGGATTTTCCTATCTGACATCCTCACACGAACGACCTCAATCCAATAAGAGGCCTTACATACAACCCTTCGTCTCTCCATCGCACATACGCGAAGTGCAGGAATATTAACCTGCTGTCCATCGGGTCCGACTATCGTCATCCCCTTAGGACCGACTAACCCTACTCTGATTATCATAGAATAGGAAACCTTAGGTTTTCGGCGTGGGGGATTCTCACCCCCATTGCGGTTACTTGTGCCAACATTCTCACTTCTCTACGCTCCACCGTGGGTTACCCCTTCGGCTTCAATGCGGTAGAGAACGCTCTCCTACCGTACCCCACTTTACGAATAAAGTGACATACCCGCAGCTTCGGAACCATGCTTAACCCCGTTTATCTTCGGCGCAGGATCTCTTAGTGAGTGAGCTGTTACGCTTTCTTTAAATGATGGCTGCTTCTAAGCCAACATCCTCACTGTCGAAGAAATCCCACCACCTTACAATTGTACTTAGCATGGATTTAGGGTCCTTAACTGGCGATCAAGGGCTGTTCCCCTTTTGACCGACGGACCTTCGCGCCCGTAGTCTTACTGCCTAGAACATTAATCTCTGGTATTCGGAGTTTGATTGGATTGACGAGATTGCTCCCTATTCAGCCCATCCAGTGCTCTACCCCCAGAGGGTACTCTAGACGCTATGCCAAAACATATTTCGGAGAGAACCAGCTATTACGTAATTCGATTAGCTTTTCACTCCTACCCACAAGTCATCCGATGATGTCGAACTTTCAACCGGTTCGGGCCTCCATCCGTATTTCTACGAACTTCACCCTGCTCATGGGTAGCTCATCACGCTTCGGGTCTAATGTATACGACAAATCGCGCTATTCACACTCGGTTTCCCTGGGCCTCCAGGACGAACTCCTTTAGGCAGGCCGCATACATTAACTCGTTGGCTCATTCTTCAATAGGCACGCCATGGAGGTCTTGCGACCTCGCTGACTCCTTGTAGACATATGGTTTCAGAAATATTTCACCGTCCTCCCGGACTATTTTTCACCTTTCCCTCACGGTACTAGTTCACTATCGATCTCTAAGTAGTATTTAGCCTTACCAGTTAGTTCTGGCAGATTCCTCCAAGCTATTCGTGTCTTGAAGTACTCAGGTACGAGAGCCATAAAGACCGTTATATTTCACCTACCGGGCTATCACCGTCTAGGGCCGAGCTTTCCAGCTCGTTCGGTTATATAACAATTTTTTGACTTTACGGGTTACCCCCGCTCTCGCCCTACAACCCCTCTACATGGCATAGAACAGACGATTGCTCGTTTGCTCTATGCCGCGTACAGGTTTGGGCTCTTTCCCTTTCGCTCGCCGCTACTCCGGAAATAACATTTGTTCTCTTTTCCTCTGGTTACTGAGATGTTTCACTTCACCAGGTTCGCTTCCTGCACTGCAGGATCTGTGGTCTTCAAACCACAGGAGTTGCCTCATTCGGAGACCTCCGGATCAAAGGTTGCTACGCACCTCCCCGAAGAATATCGTTGCTATGCCACGTCCTTCATCGCCTCTTAGAGTCAAGGCATCCACCATACGCCCTTATGTTCATTGGGAACATAAGAAACCATAACCGCAACATATTCGAGTGGATCGTGTACTACACGATCTACTTTTCTCTGTTCTTCGCTGCTCTTCCGACGAAAAGACCTCTCTTTCGAGAAAATTCTTAATAGAAGAGTGCTTCTCAGAGTGTTGCTCAATGATTACACCTTTTGTTACACTGTATGATTCACGCAAGTCGATTACTCATCTCCTCACAATCATCAGTGGATTCAATTTTCAATGTTCGTACCCGAATCGTTTTCCGAATAAAAAAGCGCTTTGCGCGCAGATGTCTGTTTAAGACGTCCGTGCAAGTTGCGTTTCTTAGTAGGAGTTAAACATATTTCAGGTGCTCTCAAGTATATTCGGATTTTGAAAACTGTCAAGCAATTTTCTCCCCTGCAGTATTTCGACTTTTAGGCTGATTCCTGCGGACCAAATTCCTCGTGAGCTGATGACGAGTATAGCAGAATCCGAAATACTGTCAAGCGACCATTCCACAGAAAAATGAATCTATATATACGCTTTTCTATACTTTCCCATTTCCTCCCGTAGAAGCGCTTAATATTCCAAAAATATATTGCTGTACAGCGAGCGCCAAAAGAAACAAAAAGGCCCGAAGGCCTTCATTGATCTATCAAAAGCACAACCTAAACCGCTTCGCGATACGCACGGGGAGATGCTCGATGATCCACTCCTTGCACTGCTCCATGCGCACAGGGAGACTTCGCTTATAGCGCAGCATCTCTTCCTTTCGAGAAGGATCGATGTTTGCGATCACATCCTCCGCGCTGAGTACGACCACATTGAGTCCTGCAGATTTGAAGATCTTCTGCACGCGATTCATGTGATATCTATTCGTGATGACGTGTACAGTAAGGTACTGCACATCTTTGAGCGCACACTTCACACCGATCGCATTTTCACGAGTATTCCGAGCACTCCGCTCGCAAATACAGCGTGGTGTCACCGGACCGTGAGGGAACCCGAGGTAATGAAAGAGCATCGATTCGGCTTCGCTCGGAAGATCATCCCCCGCAGTCTTACCGCCGGTGAAAACGGCGATGTCGATCGGCGACTCCCGGGAGATCATCGCGAGTGCTTCAACTCGGATCATCGCGTCAGGATGCAGAGCGACCTCTTCTGTTGTGTTGAGATACACCTTCCGCGAAAGCCGTTTGCCGAGTACAACATAAACGAAATGCATATGCAGCTCCTCTATGTTTTCTCACTTGAGACTAGACTTGTGCGGCAGCGCTGTCAATATACACAGCACTTCATGCTTTCTTCATCTCTTTGCTTTCATAAATACAGTATTGGGCGTATAATGAATGCATAACCGCGACTGCGGTGTACATATTAACAATAAACAACATCATAATATGTGTGAATTCTGTGATCACGACCATCATCACAATGGTGGCGAAATGGGCGAGCAAATGCATAAGCACGACCATATGTACGGTCATTGCCTATGGAACAAGCACCGTGTCCTTCGCATTGTGCTCCTTCTCGGTATGCTCTTCTTCGTCTTTTGGCTCGGCGTCAAAGTAGGCGAGTTCCGAGGTGAGTATGGTTATGGACGCATGATGGATTATGGCTATGGTGACTACGGTTACCGCAGTGGCATGATGCGTAATGTAAACTATTACGGCCAGGGTCGTGGAACGATGGGAGGCTACTACCTCCAGGTAAGCCCAAGCGCACAGCCAGGACTTCCTGTCCAAAACATGATGGGCTACTAAAGCCAAAACAAAAAGACCCCAAGGGGTCTTTTTTTTGTTTTTAGAAAATCAGAAATGAGCTGAGAACACGAACATCATTGGACACGTGCGAGATCTGACTGAGGTATTCCCCCATAACTCGTGAAGGTTCCTCCAAGAATCACGCGACCATCACTTTGTAGACCGAGAGCAAGAATGTAATTAATCGTATCCGCTACCGATGCGAAACCTGTGTCGAGTGTGCCATCGGACTTGAGCAACGCCACTTTGTTTCTCGTCACCCCATTATAATGATTGAACGCACCCGAAATGAGGATCTCCCCGTTTGGAAGCACGAGAGTGCTATACACCGTGCTATCAGGAGCAGTACCTGTATTAAAGCTCGAATCAATGGTTCCATCGGGTAGCATCCGCAGCAAGTTATAATATGAAAAATTCCACGCACCGAATCCCCCACCGACGATGATCTTTCCATCACTCTGTATACTCAAGGCCTGTGCAAAACTTCCTCCGATGATCGGAGAAGTGAAGGTTACATCAAGAGAACCATCTCCATTCAGGCGAGCAACGTGATTTCGAGCTGTTCCGTTGAATGAGACGAAAATACCCGCCGCAACAATCTTCCCGTCTGACTGTACAGCCAATGAAAGCGGATATTGATCGAAACCAGAACCAACCGAGAAGGAAGAATCAAGGGAACCGTCGACATTCAATCTTGCTATATGTGGACTCGATACTCCACCCACCTTCAAGAAATCACCACCAATGATCAATTTCCCATCTTGCTGGAACTTCATCGTACGCACAGCGCCATCGGGGGCACCATTTCCAATGAAACTCGTATCGATCGAACCATCAGGATTTAAGCGTACAAGATTTTTTGATGAGCTACCACAGTATGTCGAAAAACCACCACCCACGATGATCTTGCCGTCTGACTGTGTCTCCAGGGTCGACCCTCCGACGTCAAGCCCACAAGTTGCTGCAAAATTCGCATCGAGAGAGCCATCTCCATTGACTCTTGCAACGCCTCGCCGAGACGATCCATTGAACATGCTGGAGAAGTTGCCGACAACGACAACCTTGCCATCACTCTGGATCCTAAGATCATAAATGGAGCCATCGGCGCCCCCATATTGCCCAGAGACAAACGTCGGATCTACATCACCCGTAAGTGAAGTAATGAAACCGCCACCTGCCGCAACGCCACTGGCCGCCCCATAATCACCACCACCAGCAATAAAATTGAATCCTGCTGCGGAGGCATTTACACCATCGCACGCAGAAGCAATCGTTGAAGAAGATTGCTGCAATTCTGGTTGCTCAACTTTCAAAAAGACACTATACGTTGAAGTGCACATCCCGAGATAATAATTATCCGTTCCATATATTGGATCTGATAAAGTGTCCGCCGTATAGTAACCCTTCGCACTAAGTACCGTGATGATCGAGTTTGAATATCCTAAAGTCTCTGCGCCTTTTGCAACATAACCGCCACCAGAATTTGCGTATCCTGCACCCGCGACCCTGTAAGTATTTTCGGTCGACTCATACTGCTCGAGCGCCAGAGAAAGCTCGTGTGCATTCCGAATACGCTGGCTATCGCGCGCCTTCGAACGTGCCGTGGTGAGCACAGTGAGCACAACACTTGAAAGTAAGGCGATTATTGCAATGACCACCAACAATTCAATAAGCGTGAAACCTTCTTTCAACGATCGCATATGCGCATATTGTATCACAGTAAATACCGTGTAGGCATGACTTTACATAAAGGTCAATCAAGAGATCATATCAGTGGCATTCGTTGGACAAAGCTCCGTAGGGTTCGCACAGAACAAAAGACCCCAAGGGGGTCTTTTGTTCTACCTGAAAAATTAAGACCACTATGCTTTGGTGGTGGTTTTAATTGAGTTGTTGTGTGCCGCGGTGGCGGCTCATCTACAGGCAAGAACGCCTGGCCCACGAAGGGTATTTCTTACCTGAAAAATTAAAACCACTATGCTTTAGTGGTGGTTTTAATTGAGTTGTTGTGTGCCGCGGTGGCGGCTCATCTACAGGCAAGAACGCCTGGCCCACGAAGTGGCGTTCTTACTCCATTGTAAGCACCTCCACACCCTTATCCGTGAATGCAATCGTATGCTCAAAGTGTGCTGCTGTCGCGCCCGAATGGGTGACGATCGTCCAACCGTCCGGCATCTGACGAATATCCTCAGTACCATCAAGTATGAACATTGGCTCGATTGCGAGTACCATACCCTGCTGTAAGCGCGGGCCCGTCCCTTTGCGTCCGTAATTTGGTACATAGGGATCCTCATGCACACCATGCCCGACACCGTGACCACCGAGTTCACGCACATTGCCATACTTATGCTTTACCTGTACCTCTTCGATCGCTGCGGAGATATCGCCAATATGGCCTCCGATCTTCGCTGCGTCGATACCCTTCCATAATGCTTCTTCGGTATAACGAAGGAGATCTTTTACGCGCTGCGGAGCATCACCAACGATCACCGAAAGCGCATGATCGGTTACGAGTCCTCGATGTGTGAGACCAAGATCGATACTCACAACATCTCCATCCTTAATAACACGATCACCAGGGATGCCGTGCACGATCTCATCGTTTACGGAAATACAAAGTGCAGCAGGAAATGGCTTGCGTGCTCCACGCGGCTGATAATTCTTGAATGGGGTCGTATCACCGAAATCGAGAATGAGCTTTTCAGCATACGCATCGATCTCGCGCGTGGTCATCCCCGGCTTGATGTAATCGCGGGTCATACGCAAAACCTTCGCGAGGCGCTTCCCGCCCTCACGTAATATTTCTATTTCTCCCGGAGTTTTGATCAAAGACATTGCCCCATACTATCAAAATGTACGAAAAAAGCGAGTGTACTCGCTTTTACTTTGGGTCAGCGCACGAAGCGATGACTACCTGATTCTCTCCCCAGAGATTATTGGCGAGTCCACCAGCAGGCAACTCAGTATCTGCAATGAAACGATAGCGCTGGTTATTGCGCGCAGCGGGAGCAGGAAGTGCACAGTAATCATCGTAGCGGTAGAGCGGATCGGTCGATGTTGCGAGTGGATCTTCGGGAAGTCTCGGAAGATATCCTCCCGTTACAAGTACCTCGAGACAACCCCCGGGCAGAAAACTACGATCGTCAATCGCGTCACAATTTCCATCACTCGATGAAGGATATCCACCTGTGGCATCATAATATAATTCCAAAGCGATGCGCATCTGCTCAAGATCACTCCTGCGCTTGGCATCTCTCCCTTTTGCCCGAGATACCGCAAGTGTCGCAAGGACAACACTCGAGAGCAAGGCGATTATTGCAATCACGACGAGGAGTTCGATGAGTGTGAAACCTTTATTCTGCACTTTCATATATATAGTATAGCATCAAAAAATATCGGTTGTCGATCATTCGGCACAAGTTATTTCCTTGATTTCCTTATCTCGGATATCGATGAATGTGGGATCCGATTCATCGACGGGATGTTTACAGAGATTCGAAATCCCGGGTTTTATACAATAGTAGAATCTCGGAACGCCTGATCGCAGGAACACGATACGCGACATCTTCTCTTGCTCAGGAGCGACGACGCTGTAATCGGTCGGACGCCAATAATCATAATCATATGTCCAGCCAGGACAGGGCGCGGATGGCCACGAACTCAAAAAATCACTGGTCGCATTCGGAGGGAGCTGCCCATTGACTGCATCATCGGGGTAGTCGCCCGTACTGGCAGCGAATGCATCCGCCGCGATCTGTACCTGATGCATATCCGCGATCGTACGTGCGAACCTCCCTTTTGCACGAGCCGTCGAAAGCGTTACAAGAACGACACTCGAAAGCAGCCCGATGATTGCGATGACGACCAATAATTCGATGAGTGTAAAGCCTCTTTTCATGATAATCGCCCTCAGTATATCACGACTTTGTGTCAAAACAGCAAAATATTTTCCCGCGGGGCTTTCGCAATTTATGCTATGATAGGTGCATGAATACACCACAACGAACATTCATCTTCATTGGACCGTCAGGATGTGGAAAAGGCACACAAGTGAAACTGCTCCAGAACTACCTTAGGGAACAAGATCCCACCTGCGAGATCTTCTATCATCAATCAGGAAACTATTTCCGCGAATTCGTAAAAGGCGCTACCTACGCCGCAGACATCTCGCGCAATGCACTTAACAACGGTGAGCGCCAGCCTGATTTTCTTGCAATGTGGATCTGGTCGAATACGTTCATTGAAAACCTCCATGGTCATGAACATCTCATCATCGACGGATCTCCGCGCTCACTTAATGAACAGCAGAATCTCGATATCGCACTGAAGTTCTTCAAGCGGACTCAGCCAACGGTGATCTATATGCAGGTCTCCCATGACTGGGCACTTGAACGCATGCTGGGAAGAGCAAAGGAGGAAGGGCGCGCAGATGACACAAAGGAAGCGATCGAGAAACGCCTTGCTTGGTATGAGAGTGACGTACTCCCCGTCGTCGAACATTATCGTCGCGATCGTGACTATGATTTCGTCGAAATCAACGGCGAGCAAACAATTGAGGCGGTATACCAGGAAATCATCAAAAAAGTGTTTACGGAAATCCGCGAAGTTCTCTAAAATGGCCCTGTTCGGCCATTTTCATTTAGGAGCGACGTGGCGAGCATATTGACAAAAGCAATATATAGTGTTAATATTGCAATGGCACTTTTGCCACGGAGGCAACATGTACGTTCTGAATTCGACCCTGCGCGCCAAGCTGATCGAGTTCCACAAGGGGATCTGCAAGGCGGTCGCGGACACCGAAGACCACCTGCGCCCCTTCTACGCGGCCGCGGCGAAATTCGCCGAGGAAGGCCACACTGCGACCGCCGCGCGCATGCTCGAGCCGGCCCAGAAGTTCTTCCTCGAGTGGGAGCAGCACAAGGAGCAGTTCAGCAAGACCATCGACACGATGGGCAGGGCCGACCTGCAGAAGACCCGCGCCTACTACGTGAACCTACTCCCCCGCATCGACTACTTCGCCACCCTCGTCGAACCCTATGCGGACACGTCGGGAGAAGAAGTGGCCTACCGCAGGAAGATCGGCGAGCGCTACACGGAGACGCTCTGCGCGCGCAACGAGCTGAATAAGCTCATCGCGGACATGCTGCAAATCATCCAGAGGAAGGAGCCGCACATCCTCTCGAGCGCCGCGACGGCATTCGAGACCTTCAATGGGATCGAGCGCTATGGACGCGTCCACTCCTTCAAGGAACTGGACAAGCTCATGGCGCGGATCGAAGATGCGCGCCTGGTGATCCTCAACTGCACCCACCGGATCACGAACTACGCGGGGTTCAAGTCCGAGTAGTCATGGTCGCCCACAACAATAGCCCGCTTCGGCGGGCTATTTTCATAACTTGAGCATATTGCTTTAATTCTAAAAGTGTGTTAAAATCCGGCAAGAGCACCTTCCCCACAACCCCTCAAGTGAGGTCATCATGCAAAAAATATTGCAGTTTTTCTCCGCGCTTTCTGCATTTCGCACGAAACGCGCACTCCGCGAAGAAGCAACAGCGCTCCTCGCTACCGTTAGGAGCGCCCAGATCGACTCGCTTTCGCGCTATGTCGAACTGCGCGCCGAAGCATCGAAGCTCGATGAATGCGACCACACCGCGACCGCAACGGCGATCAATGAATGGTATGCTGCACTCGACAAGAATTTCGCAGCGTATCTCGAGGAAAAACAGGCGGCCATCGCGATTGCGAACAAGGGAATGCTTCGAGAGATCATCGACGAACTCGGGGACTACAAGAAGCGCGTGATCGCAACAGACTTCAGCGAGGGGCTCTCGACTTCCCCTGCGCATGAAAAAGCACTCCGCAGAGAGATCGGCGACCGCGCGCGAAGCGTGGATAACCTGAAGTCAGACCTCACCGTGCTCATGATCCGAAAGATGGGCATGCTCACGGTGCACGACACTGAGCCCATCATCGAGTTCGCGCACATCATCGAGGAATGGTCACGACTCAATCACGCCCCCCGGATCCATAACTTCAACGGACTTCGAGCACACCTTGAGACGCTTACGCGCCTCAGCGTGCGTATGCATGATCTCATGGATACGCTCAAACAAATGCATTGATCTTCAACCGCCTCTGGCGGTTTTTCTTTGACAATACAGCACGGTCATGTATAAAGGAGCGAGAAGCATGGAGGACATATGTTCAGCTTTTTTGGAAAGAAACGAAAGCTCCGCGAGATGATCCTCGCGTGCAAGAAGGAAGCCGATGTACTTTTGGAGTCGAAACGTGCAGCATTCGATACCATACGCGCACAGGCAGATAAGCTGCGCGCGGATGGCAACCCCGCGACCGCACACGAATGCGCCGCACGCGTCACTGCACTACTCGAGATGCACGAACTTCTTTCGAAAGACCTTGGGCATATCGCAATACTCGACACAGAAAATCTCACCCAGGAGCTTCTGCGCTTCGAACAGCATCGCGTAGCACTGCGATATTTCGCTCCCCCAGACGCGAGCGACTTCGATCCTGCAGATGAGATCATTCTGCGCATTGGCATTGACGGCCTCGCTGAGGAGGCAGATCATCTCATTCAGGAACTTTCCGGAAGAATGTCTGCCGAACCGAAGACTCGTGGCACCGAGCACCCCTCAATGATCGCTGGATTTCGCGAACTGCGCACGCAGCATTTAGAGATCATGCGCCCGAGGGTGCTCGACAGTTTTCTTGCGCTCACGAAGCACTATGAGGGACTACAGCGCCATGTCGCGGCACTCCGCCTATTCAGATCGAATCTTCGATGATCGAAAGCCCGCAGCTGCGGGCTTTTTCTTATGCCGACACAACGGAGTGTACTGTGCTATCATATATTCATGGACCGTAAATTCATTTGGCTCGGAATGTTCGTCGGATCGTCGCTCGGCAGCATGATCCCTTCACTTTGGGGTGCAGATCTTTTTTCCTTCTGGGGTCTTTTGCTTGGCGCAGTTGGTGCCATCCTTGGCATATACGTGGCCTTCCGCTGGACAAGAGGATACTGATCACCTCAGCGCCTTCGTTGCAATATATTTTCTATACGGTAGGATGCCATCAGAAGTCTAGAGGAGACCATTGATGCATAACAAGCGCGACTGCAAGAACCTGCGCGAAGGCATTGAAGCAAAAGTAGCCGAAGCGCAAAAGCTGTTCAGTAATGCAGTCATGTTCTACGATCAGCAGATCTATCCAATGATACGCAGCATCCGAGACCGCGGATATTTCGCAACGGCGGATACAATTGAGACTGACTACATCGAATTCGTCGAGGCGTATCACCAGTTCCATGATCGCTTCGAAATTCCTGGCAGGTTCGCCTCCCTGAAGCACCTCTGCAGCGTGTACGACGCCTGGAACTCTTTCGTTCTCGATCTCGCGGAGCGACCGACTCTTTTCGCCAAGATCGCGAGCACAGAAAGAGAGCATGCGCAGCGCGAGCAGCTCGCATTGTTGCTCGATCTGCTCGACACCTCGAATAAGTACATCGACGATATCATCAGCGAGCATATCGCGGAGATTCGGGAAGCCGATCGAACACTCCTCGGTGCGCTCGCACTCATTCCGACGCGTACGCAGTATGCACAAATGCACCGAGAGCTGCAGACGTTCGGCGAGATCACCGCGGCAGTCACTGAGCTCAACGACATCGTGCACCGAGCGGATCTCATTCACACATCACTCGCGCAGCGCTACGTGAAGTGACCCCAACCACCGCAAGGTGGTTTTTCTTCATGCAAAAAATAACCAACCCCGAAGGGTTGGTTATTTTCAAAATCATAGTTTCACGCGCCGAACGAAAATATACATTGCACTGTGGATTTTTGTCGGCGGTGGCCTCGCTGGAGCCCGACGACGTACGATGGTACGGCGAGGGCGAAGCGTGAGGCAACCCCCGGCGAAAAGACCAGTGCCGTAAAGCAGCTGACGTGCGAAGTACTAAAAACAAACCCCTTGCGGGGTTTGTTTTTAGTATTCGCGCATCGAAAGCTGCGCATTCATCTGCTTCACAAGATCCGTGACCACAGACACGACGATGAGGATCGCCGTACCTCCGATCGCGAGCGCCTGATTGCCGGTGATGCTCTGCATCACGAATGGCAACACGGCGATGACTGCGAGGAAGACTGCACCAGGGAAGGTCACACGTGCGACGACCTTCGCGAGATACTCGGAAGTCGAAACACCTGGACGTATACCTGGAATGAATGCTCCTGACTGCTGCAAATTCTTCGCGATCGCTTCTGGATCGAAAGTGACCGCTGTATAGAAATACGTGAAGAAGAGCACCAATAAGAAGTAGAGCACTGCGTGAATCCATCCGCCTGAGATATAGGTCACCAAAAAGTTTCCTATACTTTGTGCGGTCGGACTTGCGAGTCCCTTCAAGAATCCACCAATAAGCTGTGGGAAGAGGAACATCGACAAAGCGAAGATTATTGGGATGACACCTGCCTGATTCACACGAAGTGGCAAGTAGGTGGCAACACCACCGATCTGACGACCGCCTGCAACCGATTTCGCATAGGTTATCGGAACAGGACGTTCCGCCTCCGACATCAAAATGATCGCTGCAAGAACGCCGAATGCGACGACTGCAAATCCGATATACATAGGGATGTCAGAAGGTGTGTAGTTCGCCGCAACCTGAGCGATGATGCTCGGGATACGGACAACGATACCTGCGAAGATGATGAGCGAGGAGCCGTTTCCGACACCGAACTCCGTAATGAGTTCACCGAGCCACATAAGGAGGATCGATCCTGCCGTCACGACGAGCACGTTCATGAACAATGTAAACGGAGTCGATGCGCCCAAAACGCCCTGATTACGAAGCAAGATCAAAAGTCCAAAACCCTGAATGAGCGCGAGTGGAATGGTGATCAAGCGACTTACCTGATAGAACTTCTTTCGACCAAGCTCGCCCTCCTCGTGATACATCGCCTTCAATTTCGGCGAGAGCATCGTAAGGAGCTGCATGATGATCGATGCAGTGATACTTGGACCGACACCGAGCATCACTATCGAGAGATTGCCCAAACCGGAACCAGAGAACACATTGAGCAGACCGAGAAACTGGTTTTGCTCGAGGACACGCGCGAGTCGTGTTGCGTCAACACCTGGAATAGGCACTGCCGCAGCAAGGCGGAAAAGTACGAGTGCGCCGATCGTGAAGAGCATTCGGCGACGGAGCACTGGATCCGCGAAGATCGCGTGGACCTTATTGAAGAAGTTGGTCATACGCGTAATGTTTAGAAGTAGTAAGCAGTCGGAGTGTGTGCGCAACTCATGAAACATGGGCTGCGGCAGCACGACTCCGCACGCTTACACTATTGGATAATTACGCAACCTTCCCACCAGCCTTCTCTACTGCTGCCTTTGCGGCCGCAGAGAGAATGCATCCAGTAACAGTAAGCTTCTTTGAAAGCGCACCTGTTGCGAGGATCTTGACCTCTGGGGTGCGACCAGCGAACTTACGTACGAGCTTCTTTTCGATGAGTGTTGCAGGAGAAACGGTATCACCATTCTCAAAATGCAATTCGATCACAGCAAGATTCACCACCTCTGGCTTCACCTCTGTTGAAGAGAACTTGTAGCCACGAAGCTTTGGATACTTCTTGATGATATCGCGCATATTCGGACGGATGCGATGTCCTGAACGTGCCTTCTGACCCTTGGTACCACGACCTGCGGTCTTTCCGCGCTTACCACCACGACCGACACGACTTGTGCCGATGTTTGCGTTTGCGCGCTTGAGTTCATTTAACTGCATATGTTTTACGCTTTAGTTTCTGCTGCCACCTCTTCGACCTTTGGAGCGGCCTCCTTCGCCTTCTTTGGCGCACGGAGATTTTCGAGTGCAACGATCGTTGCACGGGCAATGTTAAGCTTGTTCTTGCTTCCCGAGAGGATCTTCGCGGTGACATCAGTCACACCTGCAAGCTCAAGTACGTTACGTACTGCTGAACCTGCGACGAGACCGCGCTCTGGAGCTGGACGGATCTCAATGATCGCCGAAGAGCTCTTTGCCTTAACGTCATGCGCGATCGAATGTGACTTCGTCGTGCGGACAGTGATCATGTGCTTCTTTGCATCCTTCACTGCCTTCTCCATAGCAAGAGAGATATCTCCTGCCTTTCCCGTACCGACACCAACGCGACCCTTTCGGTCACCGATGATCATCGCAACTGAGAATGAGAAACGGCGACCTCCGGTGACCACGCGGGCCACGCGACGAACGTCGATCGACTTCTGGTCGAACTCAGGCTTTGGACGCTCTGCGCGACCTCCGCGCTGACCGTCACGACCTCCGCGCTGACCATCACGGCCACCGCGAGCACCACCGCGAGCACCACCGAAACCTGGGCGTCCACCAGTGCGAGGACCCATTGGGCGTGCGCCTGCTGGGCGAGCTGCTGCTGGAGCTGCTGCTTCTGCTGTCTTGTTATTTGCTTCCATATAGATATTTCGAATTAGAAGACGAGACCGCCTTCGCGAGCTGCATCTGCGAGTGCCTTGACGCGACCTGCGTAGAGGAAACCTCCACGATCAAAGACGACTGCTGTAATACCCTTTGCCTTTGCGGCTGCTGCGAGCTGCTTGCCCACTGCGACTGCGCGCTCCATCTTTGTACCCTTCATGTCCTTGAGGTCATGAGCGGCTGCGAGGGTGATTCCCTTCACATCATCGATGAGCTGTGCCTGCATGTGTACGGTCGAACGAAAGACCGCGAGACGAGGCTTTGCTGCAGTTCCAACGATCTTTGCGCGAATGCGATTGCTTCGGCGCATGAGGTTGTACTGCTTTTGCTGTGTTTTATTCATCATAAGTTTAAGTAGTGAGAAGTGAGAAGTGAGAAGTGAGAAGGTGATCCTGAAGCGCAAATACGTTCTAGTTTTTCCTTCTTACTTCTTACTGTTTCCTTCTTACTTAGTATTATGCAGACTTCTTACCCTGCTTACGGCGAATAACCTCATCGACATAGCGGATGCCCTTACCCTTGAATGGCTCAGGCTTCTTGAGCGCGCGCACATCAGCTGCGAATGCACCGACAAGTTCCTTATCGATACCTTCGACGTCGATCGTTCCCTTACCTGTGGTGACCTTGAGTCCCTTAGGCACTGCAACGACGACAGGATGCGAGAACCCGAGCGCCATGTGGAGCTCTTCACCCTTTGCATCTGCCTTGAAGCCGACACCCTCGATGAGGAGCTGCTTCTTGAAACCCTCCGTAACTCCGACAACCATATTGCGCGCGAGCGCAGCTGAGGTTCCGAGCATCGGCTGATCCTTACGCTCAACTGAATCGATGCTTACGGTGATTGCATTGTCTGCAATAACGAACTTTACGAATTCTGGGAATGAACGTGTAAGTTCACCCTTTGGACCCTTGACGGTAAGCGTTGTACCATCAAGCTTCGCCTCGACTCCCTTAGGAAGCACGAGCGGCTTTTTTGCGAGACGTGACATATTACCAGACCTTACAGATGACTTCACCACCGACATGCTCCTTGCGTGCCTGTGCGTCGCTCATAATTCCCTTTGGCGTCGAGACGACCATGATGCCATAACCGTTCTTTACTGGGCGCAACTCTGCTGCTCCCTTGTAAACACGGACGGATGAACGCGATACGCGCTCCATGCCGCGGATATAAGGTGCTCCTGCCTGATTCTTGAGACCGATCTCGATCACACGAACCTGGCGATTGCCGACCTTCTTGATCTTCTTCGTCGCGTACTCGACGAATCCCTCCTTGATGAGGACATTTGCGATGCGGAGCTTGATATCAGAATGTGGAACGTCGACAATTGCCTTGCCTGCATCTCCTGCATTCTTGATACGCACCAACATGTCTGCGATAGGATCGGTGACTACCATGATGACTTCGTTACTCCCGGGATCTTACCCTCGTTTGCTAATTCACGGAAACAGATGCGACAGAGATCGAAGTCGCGAATGTAACCATGCTTGCGACCGCATTTGAAACAGCGGTTCACTGCGCGCGTAGAAAACTTTGGGGTCTTCTTCGAGCGTGCGATGACTGACTTTTTTGCCATTCTTATTTGCTTTCGCGAAGGAATGTACTTCTGCATGACGCAAAAGCACGCTTTCCTAAGCGGCTGGGTTTATAAACGAAGAGCATATCGCGCAACACTTCTTTTGTGTCCAAGTGGGCACAAAAGGAGAGTGGCGGATGACATCTCCGTTCGCTCAATTTACCGGAAAAGTGAAGAAAAGTCAAGATATCTATGACTAAAACCAGCTCACCAATTGACTAAAAACCGTCATTTACACATAAGTGCATATATAGCCCTAACATTGGCCGTTTTGACACAATTGGGGTCGGAGGTAATATGAAGATAGGCCCTGTTCCCTGGAGACACCATGCTTTTCAAGCTCTCCCTCCTCATCTCACTCGTCTTCATTTGGCTATTTTTTACAGCCATCAAGCGACGCATCACCTCGTCATTTTCAAATGACCTCAAGAGATTCGAGGAAGCCTGCCATACTTTTGCACTGAACCCAGCCCTGCCCGTCGGGAGCATGACGGACATGTGCGCGTCAATCACCGCGACCCGTAAGTCCTTTGAAGAAAGAACCTTATCTCTTCCTGCCCTCGTCCCGAAACTTCTCGCAATGCGCTGTTTCATTCTAGAGATGGAATTCATTACGTCACCGCTCCTGCTCTCACACCTCGACGAAGATCGCTTTGCCCTAGCGTGCAATGAGCTCTTCGCGGAGAAACTTCCGCGTGCGATCAAGAAAGCAAAAGCAAGCTCCCTGAAGCCAAGTCTCATGCTGGCGCGCGCGATCGAGCGTGCGGAACAAGCTGCACGAGATGCAGGAGCCGCGGACAATACGGAACCCCTCTTCGCCTACCGACGCTGTGCGATCGCAATGGCTGAAATGGATAATTTCGTCATCTACGCATAAACGACACCCGCCATGGCGGGTTTTTCATATCGAACGTATTCTTCCCAATAGAAAACCCCGTGCAACACGGGGCATTTGATCTCACTTCTGCAGACGGCGACGGAAATAGTTCGGGTACGCGGCGAACGTGAGATGGCTCAGATTGTGAAAGATCACAATACGTTCGACATCAGTGCGCGCGGACTCCTTGAATCTGAGCACCGCATCGATGAAAGCCCGATTCAAACGATTTCGCTCGTTGAAGCGGTCGGTATCATAGTGCGGAGTTCCATACGGATTCACGTGAAACGATATCTGCGCGAAGCGACGGCCAGCATGCACAACGGTGATATGCATACTGCTCAGCGTAGGGCAACAAGAAGCCAGCAACTTCACCGTGAATCTCCCTACGCGGTAAGTCTCTTCGACATCATTCTCCATCTTCTCTTTCGGAAGGTAGAGTCTCCGTACGAGCCGAGCAGACTCGAATACCTGCACCGCAAGTGGGCTGACACCCCGACCATCGGTCTCCATTTCCTCTACTTGTAGATCGATATAGTCATTCCAATCCTTTTCCAAGCACTTGGCGATAAGCTTTCGATCACTCGCAGAGACCTCACGCGGATGCGTGATGTCGATTTCCCGTCCATCGAGAACAATGGCAATACTCATGACACTCTCCTTCGTTCTGTACCGTTTCTATCATCAATAGACTGAATGCGCAATACATTTTTGACAGATACCCATGCTCATGTACTCTATGGTGAGATCACGGCGGAGAAGATCATGCTTTCCCTCCACAACATGCTCCTTATTGCTCTCCTGTTCACGTTTGGCGCACTCGGCGCCAAGCTGCTCATCATCATAAAACAAAAACGCTTTATACGATTACAGCATGACTGCGTTCGCGCGCTACACATGCTCTGTCGGGCGATCACGAATTATGCACAGCGAGATCCCGCACTTCTCCACGCGGAGATATTGAAATCTCTCTGCATGCACTATCGGAAACTCGACGAACAGCATGCAGCGAAATCACTGTCGCTTCGCGTACTCAAGAAAGATTATGCCCTGCTCGAGCGTCGTGCACACATGCTTTCGCGCATCTACGAAAATGCGCTCGCTGACAGGGCTGATTACAGCGATAAAAGTATCGCATCTGCCCTACTCCAAGGAGTGCTTGATACTGCATTCGAAAAAGCGGCTGCCTTAAGAGCTGAGAATGATGATCGCGTTCGCTTTCTCGCACGAAGCGCACTCGCAATCACACACCTCAAGTCAGAATTCGAGAGTCCTTCATGCAACTGCAGGGCGCTTTATGCGAATTGCGAACTTCTTCACATTGAGCTTTCGCATGCCGACTTGCTCCACTAAAAAAGACCCAATCGGGTCTTTTTATCTTATGGGGTCACACAATATCGTCCGATTGCGCCAAGATATGTCGGTGCTTCAAGTGGTGAAAGGTCATACGTATTCACTTCAGTAGAGAAGATGATCGCATACTTGGTCGTACTCCCCATCGGAGCCGACGATGGACATTGCGAATATCCATCCGGAAGATAGTCATAACTATATGGCGCGACATTGATCGGATCCTTCGGCATCTTTGAGAAATACGGAGCAAGCAACGGTCCAAGATCGGTTTCCCAAGTCGTGTAAACAGAACTCGTGATGCGCTTCGATCCATATGCGGTAGTCGTACCCACATCCGCAACCGTCGCGAAATTCGCCGATGTTGGATAGAGGCCACCATGATCATCGGCATAGAGTTCGATCGCACGCTGCAACTGCCTGATATCCTGTATTCTGCGTGCATCTCGTGCCTTCGCACGTGCCGTGGAAAGTGTCGCGAGTACAACACTCGAGAGCAAGGCAATGATCGCAATGACCACCAATAATTCAATGAGTGTAAAACCGCTTCGTGACCGTAGTTTCATATATATAGTATAGCACGAACGAAAAAGAACCCTTTCGGGTTCTTTTTGTGCGAGAAAGAGAATTACTTCTTCTTTCCGCGCGTCATGTTGGTTGCCATGCCACCCTTCTTTGAACGCTTGAGTCCGCGACGGGTCGCAAGCTCAGCCTCAGGACGGAATGGGAAACCAAGATTCGTGAGGAATGCCTCAGCCTCTGCCTTTGTCTTGCAGTTCGTGACGATCGTGATCGCCATACCGAAGACATCTGCGAGGTTCTCATCTGCGTGCTCAGGGAACACCGTGTGCTCCTTGATACCGAACGTCACATTACCCATCGCATCGATCGACTTCACCGAGAAACCTCGGAAGTCCTTCGTACGTGGAATTGCGATGTTGAGGTACTTGTCGAGAAACGCGTACATGCGTGCTCCTCGAAGCGTAACGAGCTGACCGATGATCTCGCCCTCACGGAGCTTGAACGTAGCGATCGACTTCTTTGCCTTTCGTGGTGATGCCTTCTGTCCAGTGATGGTCGAAAGGCGGCTCACGATAAACTCTGTGCGCTTCTTGTCACCACGACTCAACTTACCAGTACCGACTGAAACGAGTACCTTCTCGAGCTTTGGTGCCTGCATTGGGTTCGTGTAACCGAACTCCTTCTTCATGAGAGGGAAAGCAGCGAGTGCCTTCTCCTTCATTGTTTGTACTTTTGCCATATATGTGTTTTTACAGAGATTAGTGAGAAGTAAGAAGTGAGAAGTAAGAAGCTAGAGCCACCTACTGTCACTGCACACTCACTGTACCATTCTGCAATGGAATTTAATTCCTTATAAATGCAAGAGGATCCTTAGGAGAAATCAAGAATTGCTTTTACAGCTCCTTCTTACTTCTTCCTTCTTCCTTCTCACTACGCCGCTTTGAGGTTAGAGAGGTTCACAGGATGTGGCTTATCAATAACCTGACCCTTCTTACCCTCTTCACGAGGCTTGATGTGATCCTTCTTGATATTGATGCCCTCGACGAGCGCCTTACCCTCTCGCGTGAACACGTGAAGGACCTTGCCCTTCTTGCCCTTGTCATCTCCCGCGAGAACGACAACAGTGTCTCCCTTTTTGAAGTTTGCCATATTAGTTTTTATTGCTACTTATAATTTTATGAGTTGCGTACGTGCAAAGTAATTTTGAATACAGATTGCTATGCTGGAGCTTTGCGAACTCAAGCGAGATGGGCTCATTGCCCATTGAGCGAGTCGCAAAGTGAAGCATGCAATATGTGTCAAAAATACGCGCACCTAATTAGATAACTTCAGGGGCCAAAGTACCGATCTTCTGGAAGCCCTTCTCAACGAGCTCTCGTGGGATTGGTCCGAAGACGCGTGAGCCTCGTGGCTCTCCCTTTGCATCGAGAAGCACGACTGCGTTCTCATCGAAACGGATGTATGAACCGTCCGCACGGCGCTGTGCGTTCGCCTGGCGAACGACAACTGCCTTACAAACGTCACCCTTCTTCACTGTCTTGCGAGGCTCTGCGGTCTGGATAGAAAGGACGACGATATCCCCGAGTCCTGCGTAGCGGCGCTTGCTGCCACCCAAGACCTTGAAGATACGACCGATCTTTCCTCCGGTGTTATCCGCAATCTTCACTATTGAACGTGGTTGAATCATAAGATTTCAATTTAAGCTTGCGGATAATTAATTGTGTGCCTGTGCACGTACCTTGAGGTACTGCTCGACATCCTGGTGACCGAGCTTCTCGACGATAGCGAACTGCTTGTGGCGAGAGATCGGAGCGATAGCCTCCATGCGCACCTTGTCACCTACCTTGTAGGTGTTCGTTGCATCATGCGCCTTGTAGCGCTTCTGGAGCTTCACGTACTTCTTGTACTTTGGGTGCTGCTCGTAACGGGTGACCAAGACAACGCGTGTCTTGTCCATCTTGTCGGAAACAACAACACCATTGAGTGATTGCTTTTTTGTGTTTTCCATATTTAGTTGGCACCCTTACGTGCGGTTAACAAACGTGCGATCGTCTTGCGAAGCACACGGCCCTCCTTGACGTTCTTCACGCGACTTCCTGCCATACCGACACGAAATTCGCGGAGCTTGAGGCGAACCTCTGCGAGCTCCTTCGTGATCTCAGAGGAAGTGAACTTTGAAATTTCTGCGTATTTCTTCATATGATTTAGATTACGCGAGTGATGAAACGAGAGCGGACGGCGAGCTTCGTGCCTGCCTTACGCACTGCCTCCTTAGCGATCTCTGGAGTAACTCCATCGAGCTCAAAGAGGACACGACCCGGAAGCACTTCGCAAACGAAGCCCTGCGGATCTCCCTTTCCCTTACCCATCGGCGTCTCTGCACCCTTTGCGGTGTATGGACGATCAGGGAAGATGCGGATAAAGATACGGCCAGTCTTGCCGATCGTGCGTGAGAGCACGCGGCGTGCTGCCTCGATCTGATTCGAGGTGATACGCGCTGCGGACTCAGCCTTCAAACCATATGCACCGTATGCGAGTGTGATACCGCGTGACTCCGTATGCGTGAAGCGTGGGTTCCAACGGTTACTCTGCCATTTGCGATGCTTGACCTTCTTCGGAAATAACATATGCCGAATTAATTAGTTGCTGCTGCACGTGGTGCACGTGGCGCGCGTGGTGCCCCTGCGCGTGGTGCGCGGGGACCGCGCGAATCACGTGCTGGACGGCCATCGCGACGACCATCGCGACGATTGTCATCACGGCGTGGTGCGCGCTCTTCGCGCTGCTCCATACCATCGAAGACCTCACCCTTATAAATCCAAACCTGGATACCGATGACTCCGTAAGTCATGTATGCCTTCTCGCGTGCGAACTCAACGTCTGCGCGGATCGTCTGGAGAGGAAGGTTTCCTCCCTTCACGAATTCGCGACGTGACATTTCTGCACCACCCAAGCGACCCGAGATCTCGATGCGAGCTCCCTTAACGCCATAGGTCTGCATAACACGCTCGAGTGTCTGCTTGATGACACGCTTGAAAGGAAGGCGCTTCTCAAGACCCTCTGCAACCATCTGTGAAACGATCGCTGCATTTGCCTCTGGTGTGCGCACCTCCTCGATCTCGATGCGAATGTCCTTTGGAGCCTTGAGCTTCCAACGTGCACACTTGCTGAGAATGTCTGCCTTGAGCTTCGTTGCGCCCTCGCCCTGACGGCCGATGACGAAACCTGGGCGGCCCGTCTTGATGATGACCTTCCACTGCTTCTCATTGCGCTCCATTTCGATCGCTGCAATGTGCATGCCGCGAAGTCGCTTCTCCAAGTACTGGCGAAGGAGGACATCGGCGCGAAGATTTGCCTGGTAATCACCCTTGTTGTTGTCTGCGAACCAACGTGACTGCCATCCGCGGATGGTGCCAAGGCGGTGTGCATAGGGATGTACGTGATGTGACATATTACTTTGTCTTCTTTACGGTCTTCTTTGCTGGGGCGTCGACCTTAGCCTCCTTCTTTGCGGTGGTCTTCTTGGCGACCTTCGTCTCCTTGACCTCCTTTACTGCCTTTGTTTCCTTCGTTGCTGGCTTGATCGCTGCAACGTCTTCTGCGAGCTTAATGATGACATGGCTCGTGTGCTTGTGGATCGGATATGCGCGACCATATGCACGTGGCATTGAGCGCTTGAGTACCGAACCTTTGTCTACACGGACCTCGACGACGCGAAGTGCGTCGACATTCATGCCGAGCGCCTTTGCGTTAGCGACTGCTGATGCAAGGAGCTTGCCGATGACTGGAGCTGCGCGCTTTGCACAATGCTCGAGTTCAGCTGCTGCTTGTGATGCCTTCATGCCACGGATGAGACCCGCGACGAGACCCATCTTACGAGGTGATGTGCGATAAGCAGAGAGTTTTGCTGTTGCGTATTGCATATGCGTCTTTACTTCTTCTTAGCATCACCGGAAGCCTTTGCTGCCTTTGCTGCAGCTACCTCAGCGAGCTTCTGCTTCTGCTCGAGCTCCTTCTGCATCTTACCTCCGTGTCTTGTAAACTTACGAGTCTGAGAGAACTCGCCAAAGCGATGTCCGATCATATCCTCAGTAACCTTGACTTCGATGAAGTCCTTTCCATTGTGGACACCGAACGTGAAGTTGAGCATCTCTGGTGAGATGACCGACGCACGTGCCCAAGTCTTGATGACCCCCATGTCTTCTGGACGCTTCCCCTCGATTTTCTTGAGGAGGCGATCGTAGACGTAAGGACCCTTTTTAAGTGAACGCGTCATGTTGTTGATTGAAGGTAGAAGGCATATGCCTTCTCCCTGTATGTTCCTGCCGAATCTTACGAAGGATCACCGACACGAGGGAGGATGTCGTATAGCTTCTCTAAGAAGATGCGGAGTTTAACGATACTATTAAATGCCGAGGGTATAGGGAATAGGGTATAGGGAATAGTGAAATACAAATTGCATTCACTAGCACCTACATCCTATCTCCCATGCACTACTCGACCGCGTATTGACATAGAAAATCTAGCGCCCCTGATCCTCCCACGGCGTAGAAATTTCCTTATTCAATTAGCTTGGATTCGATACTACTCTCAAATTTTACTTTTGTCAATCGATTTTAGCCTTATTTAGCACTATTTATTGATTTTTTTCAGCAAAGTATAGTATTGGACCACATGTCCTTAAGAATGGGGCACCCCACTACTCAAGGACATAGGAAAATATGACTACGCAGAGCCGTATTTATAAAAAACTCTGCCAAGGCTATGCCTAACAGAGTTTTGCGTTGTTTACCAATAGAGGCCACGCCACCGCTCGCGCAGAAGTTCCTTACCGAATTTCCAGTGCAAAGAAAGCTCGACCATAGCTCGCTGAAACACGAGCAGACGGATACCATCGAAATCTGCCTCATACGAGGCACCGATGGCTACGTCTTCAATCTTCTGCCCCGCGCGTATCCGCACCTGCATCAATCGAGCCCATCGCTCGATATACTCAACCATGCTTTGGGCGTATCCGCAGACATCCCGATTCATCGTCTTGAACTCGGTCCATGCGGGCTCACTATTGACGGCCATGGGCTCCGCGAACGCAAGCTCCGCTTCTATGCGCGCACGCAAAGAAGGCACAGAAAGGTCTTCGATGGGGATATCGATTGGGTATGGACCGACCACCCCTTCGAGGCGCCCGTTGAGGA
Source organism: bacterium (assembly GCA_021851895.1). Taxonomy (GTDB): domain Bacteria; phylum Patescibacteriota; class Minisyncoccia; order Phycocordibacterales; family UBA6899; genus JAJZQJ01. The sequence goes on along the minus strand of JAJZQJ010000004.1, from coordinate 15,785 downwards.
CACGGAGAAATTCGTCAAAGATCAGTCGCGGTACGGAATCGGGGTTGACCGCGATGGTCACCCCAAGACAATTGAAGTTCGCGGTCTGCTCGGGGCACGACTTCGCTTCGTTGATCGCAGACACGATCGTGCGAGCCACGCGAGATCCTTCATCGACACCAAGGGTGGCGGCAATGCGCATTGCTCTTACCTCCCCCGCACTTATGCGGACGCATCAAGAAAACTCAATGCGAAAAATTCTGCGCGCATAGTAGCACTCTTCATATGCAAAGTAAAGAAAAAACGCCACAGAGGGCGTCCTTTCGAAAACTCACAAGATCAGCATTCCATCACCAAATGAGTAGAAACGAAAGTTTTCTTTCATTGCGATCGCATAGAGCTCTTTGATGCGACGCTTTGCACCTTTCGCTTCAAGCATCGCGTCCACGAGGAGCATGAGTGATGAGCGTGGAACATGAAAATTCGTGATGAGCGCATCGGCGATCTTGAAATCATACGGTGGATAGACAAAGATGTCCGTCGGCTTGCCATGCTCGACCGCGATTTTGTAGTGGGTTTCACCGCGCTCGTCGATATGATCGATCACCGCAGCAGACTCCAATGTGCGTAGTGCCGTGGTCCCTACGGGAATCACCGATACGCGATCAGCTTTTGCAATATTGATCTTCTCTGCATTCTCATCGTCTACCGAAAAATATTCAGTGAACAACTTCTTCGATGCGAAATTCTCTGGCCCGATCGGAGCAAACGTTCCTGCGCCAACATGGAGTGTGACCTCTGCACGCTGTACACCTTTCTCCTCAAGCTCACCAAGGAGGACATCGGAGAAATGCAACGATGCGGTCGGTGCGGCGACCGACGCAGGCACCTTTGCAAGTACGCTTTGATATTCTTCGCGCAATGCCTTTTCATTGAGCGAAGACCCTTTTATATATGGAGGTATCGGGGTGACTCCTTCGTCATCGAGCAATGTCCATATCTCAGGCATAGAGAAGCTGGGCTTAAAGAAAAAATACTGCTCTTCCTGGTGATCGACTTCGAGCCATGCACCATTCCTAAAATACAATTTCGCACCCTTCGTGATCTTGCGATCCACAACACCCTTGATGAGCGCATCGCCAGCACGGTATTCATTCATCATGAGCAAGACCTCGATCTTCCCTCCAGTCTCCTTTTTAAGCCAAAGGCGTGCGGGGATGACGCGAGTATTATTGAATACAAGAAGTGTGTCTTTCGGAAGATACTGCCTTATATTCGCAAACGTATCAAAGGAGATCTCATCAGTTGCCGTGTTGTATACGAAAAGACGTGCGCTCTCTCGTGGCTGCGCGGGATCCTTCGCGATATGTTCCTGCGGAAGATCGTAATCATAATCATCTAGGGATATCATGAGCTCATAGTACTAGAATGGTCCTCTTTTGCAATAACTGTTTACTTTACTCTTTGTTAATTAGAGGTACTATGATTTCATGCACGGTCGCAAGCACCACTTCTATATCGGCCTACTCATCGTGATCACATCAGTGATCAATGTATTCATATTCTCCTCCGCATGGAGCAAGGTGGCTGGCCATACGGGCACACGGACATTCACCGGGGGCATGCTCGCGGCAACGTCGTCGGCGCCGATCGTTGATGATGTCCTACCAACAAGCACACCAGCGACATCCACAGTACTCGCAGTCAAAAAGCATGGAGTGAACTTCAATCCCGTGAAGATCTTACACTTCGGCGATGCGATGTTCGACAGAGGTGTGCGAAAGAACATCGATAACGGTGTTGATCCATTCTCTAGCCTCCGCAGTGTAGACATCATGAGCGACTATGCGATTCGCATGCTGAATCTTGAGGGACCGATCACGGCGATTCGGCGTGAAGTATGTCAGCAAAAGGAGCTCAACTTCCAATTCCCCACGACGACCGCCCTTCTTTTGCGCGATGCGAACTTCACTGGAGTCACCATGGCAAACAACCACATGCTCGACTGTAATCAAGAGGGTCTCGATGAGAGCGTGCGTTATATCAAGGATGCGGGCCTATTCGTCACCGGTTATCCAACAACAGCACGCACATGGGTAGACATGACGATGGAGAATGGCACGAGTGTTGCGATCGTCGGAGTCGACGCAACGATAGGAGCGATGCCGCTCGATGGCATACCTCAACTCATCGCCGATCTTAAACGCACGCATGATATCGTTCTCGTCACCGTCCACTGGGGCGACGAATATGCACTCCGAGCAAATGCTACACAAAAGGCACTCGCGCATACATGGATCGACGCAGGTGCTGATGTCATCATCGGCAATCATCCCCATGTCGTCGAGAACGTCGAAAACTACAAAGGGCATGCGATTTTCTATGCGCTTGGAAATTTCATCTTTGACCAGATCGGAGTAAAGGAAAACGAGGGTATGGGAGTTGGTATGACCCTTTACTCGGGGAGCGCAGAGTTCATGATCTACCCATACACGATCACACATGCGACACCAACATTTCTCTCCCCACTTGAGGCAAATAAGTGGTGTGCGGGATATCTCGGTGTGATGCCAAACATCAGCCCCGACGGATGCACGTTTTCACTCACCACAGAGGAATGAACACACTAACCACCATCGGTGGTTTTTGTTTGACGCGGGAGGAGAGAGTGCTATAACAAAAAGGAATCCATCCATACGCTCAAAGGAGCGCATGGCCCTGGCGTTCTTTCTATGCCCGAAGGGAATTCCCTTTGGCCTCACACAAGGAGCGACGATGTCCGTCGACCAAAAACCCTCCCATCCCTTTTTCATAGGGACTTATAACGAAGTCGGTGATCGCATCCTTGCGGCACCGCTTGAAGAACTTCTCGAGGCAACGCTCGCGGAGCCGAACACATGGAGAGGACTTATCCTCCGCCTAATGATGGAGCGTACCCCTATCGGCGCAGTCGAAAAGGGCGAAACTTCGATCGGCCTCCACATTCGCAACGCCCTGCTGTATGCCGAATATGACTCCCTGACCTTCGAACTCGCTTTTGAAAACTACGGCGCGGGGGTTTGGGGAATCATCAACGATGAACTCGGTCGCATCACAGAGAATAAGATCTATCCCGAGATCTTCATCGAGCGTATTGGGAAGATACTCAAGTATGGAGGTGCCCCGTTCGAACATTTCAATGATTGGACGACGGCGCACCGTGAATCGACCAAGCTCCTACGACTCTGTGCGGCACTCAGCCTCATCGGTCATTGGGATCTTGCGGGACATGCGCTCTGCGCTCTTGCGCGTACCGAGAGCGCGATGCCTGACGACCTCCTTCGTACTGCGCGTGAGCTCATGCTCCAATACCGCAACTTCTTTCCGAGCAATGTGCTTCTCGCGAGTATCCACTCATACGGAATACTTCCCGAACTCCGCGCTGCGATGTTTTCGATCCTCCACGACGACCACAAGGGGGATGAGAAGCGGCAGTTGCTCCTCCTTTCCCTGTTCTCGTTCTTCGAGTTTCCGGGCAATGTGACCGCACTTCATGCAGTCGCTTGGCGCATGCCAAGCATATTGCCCGATGAAGCAATCAGTTTATTCGGAAGGAAGTTGGAGCACATGGACATAGAGCTCCTCCAACGACGCAAACAGGGATATAGTTTCGACTACACGTATATCACGATGCTGCACCAAGCTGCGATCTGGCAATATTTTCTGAATCTCCCCAAAGAACGCTTCTTGTCGATGCTCGAGCCGGAGAAGCTTAGTTTCGCAAAGACGCTCGCTGCACTCATCCGTCACGCGGATAAGAAGATGACCCCTGAGCTGGGCGAACTGTTTCACCGCACTGAGCACCACGCCTGGGAGTTCGTCACCAATCCGGATTATATGTATACACTCCTCCTGATGTTCAGTAAGGGGCGCACGCATATCGCCGGAAAGCCGGAGTGGAGTCGGATCAAGTTTGCGATCCAGCGCTTCCCCGCAGAAGTCCAGAGGACTTGCCTCGAGATCGCAAATCGACTCAACCGAGTCGAGAGAGGAGATTCCTCCCCTGATGTCGGACAGCTCATCCGTTTCGTGAAAACCGCCTGGGAGGCGGAGAGCAGATACAACAAATACGCGTTCTACAAGAAAGAGCTCATTGAGATTCGGGACACCCTTGGCGTGTATGGACGCCACCCCGAAGCTGCCGAAGAGCTCACTGATTTTATCGCTGAACGCGGTATTCGGGATAAAAACCGATCAAGAAATTCGAAATAATATACCGAGCGAGCGCATTGCGCTCGCTTTTTCATATACAAAAAAAATGAACACTCAGGTGAGTATTCATTCTCCATCCGCGATCAAGTGATTGTGATCGCGATGCTTCGCGGTGTCTGCAATAAACATATTCACAACATCGATGAGTGACGCATCGTCCTCAAGCTCCCAGTATTGAATCGCTAAAGATGGTGCATCCTTATTTTCCGCAGCACCACACATGAGCGCTAGCAACCAATCTGCATAGATACCCGCGAGACGCTCTTCACTATATGCAATGAGGCGATGTGCTGCTGAGGGCGACAGCATATACAGTAAACGATAGATCGGAACATAGATGAATTGCATCTTCCAGATCGCGAGTCTTCCATACCATGAAAGCTCCGTGATGCGCTTTAATACTAGGACATGTAAGTGTTCAACACTTGCCTCGCCAAGAAGCTCTTCGATACGCTCTCTGTCCGCGCGTACATTACGGATGGCTGCATAATGTACATGCGCCGCAGCGGAGGTTTGCATCGACGAAAGGGTTGCCTCCAAGACGAGCGTATGTTCCGCGAAAGAAGACCTAAAGATGATCCTTGCGAGACGATAGACGAAAAGCACGAGCCCTCGCGAGAGATAATCTCCAAGCGTATGTGGATGATGCTGTGTGTATGAATCACTTTCCATCACTCCATCATAGCATGAGAATATTTTGCGACTGACGAATTCTCCACATCGAGATATGAAAATCAAGCCCATACTGTTGCAAATATAGTGTCGGACGGTAAAATATGAAGATGAAAACACGTCGCGGATTCACCCTCATCGAATTGCTCGTCGTCATCGCGATCATTTCTCTTCTTTCGAGTGTCGTGCTCGCAACGCTTAATAGTGCGCGGCTCAAAGCACGCGACGCACGTGCATTTGCGGAGATGGACCAGCTTTATCTCGCGATCATGAATTATGCCGACTCCAACAATGATACACTTCCAAACCCCGTACCACTGCGCTCCGATGGCTGGGCGGATCTCAGCCAATCAACATCGACACCATTCATGGACAATCTCGTGAGTGGAGGTTATCTCTCTCGTCCTTTCGTATTCCAAAACGACAACTACTATTATTACCGCCTTGGTGACTACACTTCCGGGTCAGGAAACGATTTCTGTACAAGTACGATCAAAGCGATCATTCACTTCTACACCTATGTACCACCGAAATATCCATTCACGGACTGCGGTGGGTACAACCAACCTTCTTCAGGCGGACAATATGCAAACTGTCGCTGTATCCCATAAAGAAAACGCCCAAGGGCGTTTTCTTTATGGCATCTTAAGATATCGCTCGAAATCAGTGATGCGATCGGTCGACAATGCACCGCGCACTTCATAGCGATGTGCGGCGTCTTGCCATACACCGTTAAACACATTTCGTGCGACTACATATCCCGCACGTTTCACCGCAGCGACCACACGCGCATTATAAAATCCAAAAGGGTATGCAAATGCGTAAATAGGGTGTCCAATGTGTGCCTCGATGATCGCTTTTGGTTCTGCGATCTCTTTGTCGAGCAAATGATTATCGATGATCTTCGTAAGATACGGATGTGTACGCGAATGGCCGCCTATCTCCATACCTGCCCTATCCATCTCTACGATCTGTGACCATGTCATCCAATGCGGGTTGCGACCAACAGGATTCGTATAGATGAAAAACGTTCCTGGGACTTTATATTTCTTGAGAATAGGAAATGCATAGACATACTGATTTTCCCATCCATCATCGAAAGAGAGGATGACGGGCTTTGCGGGGAGGGTCGTTGTACCATCCATTGCGGCAACAAGATCAGAAAAACGTATGCATGTGTAACCATTCACTTTCAAGAACTCGATCTCCTGCGCAAGCAACTCAGGAGTGATATCGTATGCATCCTGCAGCGAGCTTTCAGAAACATGCGGCCGCACGCTGTGATAGATCATTACGGGCACACGAAGTACTGACGTAGAGGATGTCGCCGTAACGACATACCCCGCAACAGGATTATGCGAAGTGACGTGCGCTGTCGACGTAGAGAATTCATCGTCGAAACTCGCCTCTTTGCTCCCCGTCTTATCGATCGTCTCAGGGCTTGGATAAGTTGCTTGCTCGACTTCGAATACATCAAGGAAAGAATGCTCCTTCGACTCAGTATCATGGCTTTTTAAAAACCCATTGCGAGCATAGGCTGCGACGAGAATAAGTAACACGATTGAAATTAGAGAGATACCATAAAGGAGCGTCTTCTTCATCCACTACTTATACAGCCAAAAACGACAACGGTCCAACTGGGGACAACCTTATGAAAATTCGTTCTGAATACGCAATACTACTACTTGTATAGTAAAAGCCGCACCATTATAATATATACATGGAGAGAAAGAATGGTTTTACCCTCATTGGAACAGTGACCGAAGCGCAGCGAGGGCACGCGCATATCATGACTCACGGTGGCGAGACTGCTACCAAAAAGAGTGCCTGGTACCCAGAGTCTGCGAAAGGGTTCACTCTTATCGAATTGCTCGTCGTCATCGCGATCATCGCATTACTCTCTGGAGTGATCCTCGCTAGCCTCACCACTGCACGTATGAAAGCGCGAGACGCGCGGCGCGTCTCTGACTTTAGGCAAATCACCATTGCACTCGAACTCTATTTCGACTCCTATGGATACTACCCTGGTGTGGATCAAAATTGGGCTGGTCGATGTACGACACCACCATGCTGGGACATCAACGGATACAACGTGAGTAATAATACGGGCTGGACAGCTCTTGCGTCCGATCTTGCCCCCTATCTCTCAAAGCTTCCCACAGACCCCATAAATAACGGTCCCGGATCTGATGCAGGAAATGACAATCTATGTACACCCTGGATGCAAGGATGTCACGTCTATGCGTATGGTAATGTAGGTCGGTTTGGCACCAATCCAACGAATTCATCACCGACAAAAATAAATACTTATGATCTTGTGGCGCAGCTTGAAGACGACAACAACCCCGCGGCATGTAAGCAACAAGATTATCAATTTGGTTTTGGCTCGGGAGGCAATGGTGTCTACTGGTGCTCCCATGGTCAAACATATCCAACAGGAATCCTCGACCCCTCACCCAACTAATTCATAAAGCAGGGCCAAATCATCATGACAAAAAATACCAAAAGTAAACTGCAAGGTTTCACCCTCATTGGAACAGTGACCGAAGCGCAGCAAGGGCACGCGCATATCATGACTCGCGGTGGCGAGACTGCTACCAAAAAGAGTGCCTGGCACCCAGAGTCTGCGAAAGGGTTCACTCTTATCGAATTGCTCGTCGTCATCGCGATCATCGCATTACTCTCTGGAGTGATCCTCGCAAGCCTTGCCACCGCACGCATGAAGTCGAGAGACGCACGCAGGATCGCTGATTTTCACCAGATCATGATCGCGCTCGAACTCTATAATGATGCCAATGGTTATTATCCCCCGATCCATCAGGCATACGCAACCGAATGTGCGACGCCTCCATGCTGGGACACGCACGGATATGACTTCAGTAACAACACGGGCTGGAGTGGATTACAAACAGACCTCGCTCCATATATCGCGAAACTCCCAACAGATCCAGTGAACACAGGCACCGCAAGCGACCCCATCAACGGTGGCAAGTGCACACCTTGGCAGGCCGACTGTTATGTCTACGCATATGGGAATGTCGGAAGAACGGGGACGAACCCCGTCACACTCGTAGCGACACGTCCGAATACCTATGACCTCATCACTCAGCTCGAAGATGTGAATAATCCTCAATCGTGTAAGAACAGCAATACTTCATATGGAACAGGCATTGGTCCAAATGCCGTGAAGTGGTGCAATGGTGGTGAGAACATCGACACCATCTATGATCCCTCTCCGAACTAAATGAAAAAGACCCGCGTTGCGGGTCTTTGATTTAGAACGGGCCTCTCATGAGTGCTCGATCACGAGGGCTGCACGGAATCTTATCGAGCTCTCCGCGCTCATCGCAATGGATCTTCACGAGATGACCATTGGTCGAACGAATGAGAATATCTTCAAGGGGCGCGCAGACAATGAGTCCGTAGTGCGCCGGCCCAAACTTCGTCGGAACGAATGCCTTCGGCAGACGCATGTCGTGATCTCGAGGCAATGAGTATTCCCCACTGCACACCACCGGCATCATATCATCGAAGGTATCGATGAAGACGAGCATGTGTCGATTGGTATCAAACTCGCATGCGGCGCAGAGCACGCCGTTCGCATCCGGAAGAAGCGAAAGCGCAGCGAGCTGCAGTATGCCGGCCGAGGGTCCACGACGAGGGTACAGTGCGGTAGGTATACTTCCCTCATAGACCGGGAGCTCGAGCGTACGCCCGAGGACAGCATAGAGCGAGAGCACTCGCATATTCGATTTTTCGACGATATTGATTCCTTTCGAGACGGCGAGCTGCTCGTCGCGAAAGAAGATATTCGCGGTACGCATAACTCACCTCCGAAGAACGTAACTGGGTTAATTATACAACAAATTGTGATATTGTAAAGAGCACCCTTACGGATGCTCTTATTTTACACTCACCCAACTCAAGAATCTTAATTCCCACCGAAAAGACCCTTAAAGAATCCCTTCTTCTTTTCAATTGGTGGTGCGGTTGTTGGCACAGCACCTGCATAATAGCCCTTTCCCTGTGCACGTGCGGGACGATTGTCTCCGAAGTTTTGCACACCTGCAGCAGGAGCATTCGGGCGCTGGCTACGTGGTACGTATTCGTCATTCTTGAGGTCGACCGCAAGCTCGATACGACCAAGCTCTTCCTTGATCTTCTCGGTACGTGCTGCGATCTCTTCGAGGCGTGCGCGTGCATCTGCATCGCTCTCCAGGCCAATCGCCTGTACTGCCTCTTCTTGTCGTGCGCGTCCTGCGAGATCATACTCCATCTCATTGCGCGCTTCTGCGACCTGCTCCGCCGTCGCCTCGAGCCTTGGTTTCCCCGGCTGGTCTTCGACATATTGTGCACCCTCGTTCGCGAGCATCGCGTCGCTTGCCATGCGACCGAGCATCGGACCCTTTTCTTGGTTTGCCATATTATTTCAATATTATATTCATAGTATAAATCGAATCAGCACTTCTGCAATCATTGATGAGCGAGACGCAAGACTCGCGGCATGTATGAGATGGTCGTCTCTGAACCATAGCCATCGCTGAGCGTTACTACCGAATCGCGCCCAAAATCAAGGACGCCGGTTGCATGCTGCTCGAGCACAACCTTCGCGAGCTCAAATGTAGTACGAAGAGGCCCGCCGCAAAGCGGCTTCGGCGTACCCGCAATGAGCTCAAGCGCATTCGAGCTCTTGTCGAATGTTTCGGAAAGCCAAAGCGAGAATCCGCTTTCGCTTTTATCATGATCAATATAAGTGAATGACGCCTCTGGTACCTCAAGTTTGATGTCTGCGGCGTTCACGCACTCACCATTATCAAGTGTGAGGAGAACAGGCAATGCGACAACGCCCGAAGACGCCGGCCGCAACACCGGAGCGGGATCTCCATAGGAGAGCAACGCAGCCGATGCGTGAAAAGGGGCGACGACACAGAGTAGTATGCCGAGCGCGGTCGCTCCTTGCGCAATGTAGTTCATATCATTGTGAAAAAACTAATAAAATCCCAACAGGGTGACAATGAAATATCCTCCCTTCTTCTCATCATACACCCCTCATCAAGCAAATATTATGGAGCTCCTGTCCTAGAAGTGGATAGTGAATATATCGCAAAGCCAAGTGTCGCAGAGAGCGGCCAAAACTTGAATGATTTTCAATTCTCCCGCGTCCTTTTCACAAATATACAATCTATTGACAAATAACATAATTAGTTGTAGAAATATCACAGATTTTCTTTAAAAAGGAGCCACTGTGCTTACCATTTCCCTCTACGTCATCATCGCGGCGCTTGTCGCCGGAATGATCACATCGAAACTCCTCGAACGCTTCCACTCCTACCTACGCATCACGAAGAACGAATTCATCGTCGGTGTGATCAGCATCTCGTGCATTCTCGTTCCCGCGACCGCATGGATCGGCTGGAAGATCGCACAAGAGAACAATCTCCGGTTCTATGAGAACTGGAACGGTTGGGAGCGTAGTGCAACGCGTGAGCTCATCGCTACACAGCGTGACGGCCCGGGTCACTGGACTTATGACTGCGACCCCTACACGGTCATCGTTTCGTACGAGTGTGGTGATAGCAAGCACCCACAGACGTGCTACCGCACGGAGACACGCTATCATCAGTGTCCGTACACCACGTACGAACTGAACTTCGATGCAGGGACGACGCTTGGCGACTACAATGTCGACTCACATCGACTCCCCGAGAATCCCGACCAGCATCGCTGGCGCCGTTCCGTCCCCGTCCCCCGGTACATCCAGGAACGCGCGGGCGTCGGCGAGCCAGCAAGATGGAAAGCATTGCGCGAACGACTGCAGCGGGGAGAACCTGCTCCGGTCACCACGCGCAACGCGTACGACAACTACATCCTCGCGAGCGAGGACACACTCTTCCGCAAGCACTCCGCGGACATCGCAGAGTATGCAGCAAAAGGACTGTTTCCGAAGCTGTCTCGCAACCTCTCGGGGTTCATCAACCCGCAACGCTGCTTCATCATCGGGAAAGTTCCGAATACGAATGGATGGCAACGATCGCTTGCATACACCAATGCGAGCCTCGGCGACATCCAGTGCGACTTGTACGTGATCATCACGAATGACCCGTTCATCAGTCAGGACCCCGATCGCTACATGCTCGCACTGCAAGCATACCTACTGAGCAGCAAGTACCAAGGCAAGGACGCGATCGCAAAGAATGCGGTCGTCGTACTCCTCGGCACAAGGGATGATTGTTCGCGCGTCGACTACGCGCGCGCATTCACCGGAATGCCGCGGGGCAACGAAGCTCTGACGCTCGCGCTCAACGAGCACGTCGCTGGACTCCCCTTCTCTTACGAGCTACTGCTCGGGAAACCGGTGAGCACCGCGAAGTCGTCGCAGACCAATGCGAATGATGACTCGTTCCTCTCGCAGGTGACGACGCGCTGGCAGATCAGCGTGACGAATCAAGCGCAGCGTGAACCTGGCGTCATACCGCGTATCCTTAAGGGACAAGAAGTCCCTGGTGTGCGATTCAAGCGTATTTCGATGTCCGGAAAGGATGGCCAGGGCGGTTACCTCTACCTCAAGAACGATATCCGCATCGACCCCAGCCAAGAACGGAATATCGGCATTGCCGCATTCTTCGTCTCCATGCTCATATGGGTCCTCTTCGCAATGTGCGACGGCGACTCTTTCTTCAACGAACTCCTGCGCAAAATGCGCAGCCACATCAAGGGGTGATCCATGAACGACATCACGGAAGCCGCGGGCTTCAGCCTGACCATGAAGAGCCTCAAGAAATGGCTCATCTGGGGAGGGCTCGCCATCGCTGCGCTCCTCTTCTACGGCAAGATCAACGGCGAGTACAACCAGAGCGTCGTCAAAGAGACGAATCTCTCGGCGCTGTTCGTCAGCAACCAGAACGAGCTCAGTGCCTACGTCTCCAGCTTCTACGAGCAGGCCGGCGTGGCGAACATGAAGAGCGAGAAGATGACCAAGTTCATGACCGACGCGATCCGCGGCCGGTACGACAAGGGCGGTGGCTTCGATGGTTCGGCAATGATGTCCATGATCAAGGAGGCCTATCCCGACGTGAAGGAATTCGGGATCTATGACAAGATCCTCGCCTTCGTCAAAGCGGGACGTGAAGCCTTCAAGGGCAAGCAGGACTACCTGCTCGACCAGATCCGCACCTATAAGGTGTGGTACAAGGAAGGCATCATTCGCGGCATCATCATGCAGAAGTTCATCCCGAGTCACAACCTCGAAGCCCGTATCGGCGACAAGGTCTACTACGGGAAGGACGCCCTCGAGAAGATGGAAACCATCATTCTCGACAAGCAGACCAAGAACGCCTACGAGACCGGCACCATGGATCCGCTCCAGATGCCCAAGTAGGTACAACAACAAAGCGCCACGATGTGGCGCTTTTTCTTTTGAAGATTTTCCTTTTTGGATGACCCTCATGTCTTTATGCATAGCCAGCATCCTCTATCATCATCAAACCGTGCTAAAATGATAATAAGCCAATTATTCAATAGATAGCTGGCTCATTAGATAATCACATATTAAAATAATGAATAAATTGATCATCGCGGGAGTCGTTGCATCAGTAGCGCTCTTTGCATTTGTCCTCTTCACGCAAAGCAATACTGCATCAAAAGGTCACGTGACCGCGCAGGCGACATCATTATCAACAGGATCTCTGCACCTCGCGATCTCTCAACCGGTGCCACCCCCAAAGGATCCACCGAGACTTCCAGCCGGCCAACTCTAAGACATACACAATGTCACCACGATCAAATTCACTTTTGGGTGGTAGACTTGTTCAACAAAAATCCCAAAATGATTCTGGGATTTTTGTTATCTTGATTTACTCATAGAGAACGCAAGAGCTATGATGGACACTTGCGACAAGTCCCCGACCAACTCGGGAGACTCGTCGCTCGTGTGCGATCACTGTAGCAGCCGCGCACACTCTTTTGTATTCCATTATCATAATATGTGCCCGCGCAATACCAAGATGTACCACAGCCTGTTGGCACGCATTTCACCAAAGGGTTCGGAGTTGGAGGTATGAATGTTGAATGCTGGTTCCCATAGAAGGCAACAAAGAGCACGGCTAACAAGAAGATGATCCACAAGATCATTTCGCCCGTGCGCTTCTCGCGTGCTTCGATGTACTGCGTAACCGCATCTCCACTACTCGCGTTTCGCGTTGCCTGCTGCACAGGAGTAGGTGTCACTTGTGGCTGTGCTTTCGGGCGATCATCTTCTATGCCACCAAAGACGAGATAAAAGAATATATGAGAGACGATGGCGAGCACCACATAGTAGACGATAAGTGCGCCGACCACTTCGCCGACAAGAACGTTGTTCGCGGCGATGGTCTTCAGAACATCTGCACTGAACAGCCAATTGAAATTGATGAAGCCCATGCCAAAAGCATAGAGCACAAGGAATAATGGCACGAGCAAGAGCAGCGTCTTTGCGGTGCGGTAATACCACTTACTTTCAAGGAGTGATCGTTTGATGGGCATAATGAAACGGAATGCTTTGTAATACATGAATTATAGCACTCAATACTATAGAAACATATAGTGTACAGTTTGACGCATGCTCGGAGGACGTGTAGCATAAGCACAGAGAGCATCTACCTGAAGCACTTTTCCAAAGGAGTGTCCCATGAAATACACCGAGGAACGCAAGCATCTCTGTGTGCTCTGCAAGGCCGCTGAGGTCGTCGAACTGCGCACCGTCGAAACTACGGATGCCGTTCCCGATCAATGCAACTGCGACCTGAACAAGTACCGCGACTACACACTCGAGGGAGGGAAGCTGCTCGCGTGTCAGAAGAACACCATCTGGACTCGGGTTTCCGATGCCAAGGCGACGTCGCTCGGCGCGCTCTGCACGGGGTGCCTCGCGAATCCGGACCTTGCCGATCTCATTCCGCACATCAATTTCGAGAAACAATAGATAAAAGCGCCACAGCATGGCGCTTTTTCCCTGCCACAAGAACATGTTACACTGGATGTATGCTTTACACAGGAAAAGGAGACGATGGCACCACGTCAGCATTTGGCTCAAAGGAGCGCTTCTCAAAAAGCTCATCCATCACTGAGGCGCTCGGCACGCTCGATGAGATCAATTCATTCCTCGGGCTTATCCGTGTGCACAATCATATCAGCCTCGAACTCGGCGCACTTATTGGCAGCGTTCAGAACAATCTCTTCATCGCGCAAGCAGAGACCGCAGGCGCAGACAAACATATCGCACAAGATGCCGTGCAAGAACTCGAACGTATCATCAATGACATCGAACAGACACTTCCGCCCGTCAAAACATTCTTCGTGGCAGGAGGCACTGAGCTCGGCGCACTCTTCGATGTTGCACGCACGATCGCACGCCGCGCGGAGCGTCGTATGGTCGCTGTCCACGATGAGGGCTCGGCAGCGCTCAACCCCTCTACACTCGCCTATCTCAACCGCCTTTCAAGTCTTCTCTATGCCCTCGCCCGCCAAGCGAATCATCGCGCAGGCGTGAACGAAGAAAGCCCAACATACTGAAATAAAAAAACAGGGACAGTCCCCGTTTTCTTGACCAAAAGAATATAGGCGTTAATATCAGTATAGTTTGTTCTACAACGTCTAAAGGAGGAGCGATGCTCAACATCCGAGACCTACTCTTTGCGCGGCGCGAAGGTAGTGCAATTCAATTCGGAGTCAAGGATCTTCACAATGCAGTGATACTGCTCGGGACTTCCCTGCGTGCAACACCGCGTAGTGGCCCCACTGAAGAGCACAAGAACATCACTCTCTACCCCGAACAAGGTAGGGGTGGAATCATTGCGGTGAGCATCGTGCTCCACCCACCAACGCTCGAAAAAAGGCAGGATGCTGAGCGCATTCCTGCGTTGCTCAAGATCACTTGGGATGAGTGCAACAACCGGCATTCTCTCGATCTCTCGAAAGTATGGATGCCAGCGAAGCGACGCGGCTTCGCGAGCGAGCATGGCATTTCCGTCACACTCGATGATGGCTCGAAATATGCAACCGCAAATGCAGGTCTCTACGGCAAAGAAGCCGATGCTGACCTGCTCTGCAAATATCTCGCAGGAGATGTGAGTGACGCAGAGCTCCGCCACAGCGTCCGCAGGACGACGATTGGAGTAGCGGGTGTGGTTGCTGCACTTATTCTCGGTGCGGCCGCGGTCGACATCATGACTACTCCGAAAGAGAAGGACGAACCGGGGAACGATGGAACGAAGCAGTGAACGCAAAAGCTCCATCGCAAGATGGAGCATACAGTGCTGATATATATGGGGCATCGCCCCATTTTTTCATGCCTTCTTCACATACTCTGCACGAATCGTGAAACCCTTGATCTGATCGGTGCTCCCACTGATTCCCTCAGTGCCACCAGTCAAACGGATGTTCTTGATCTTGGTCCCTTTCTTGAATCCCACCGGACTCCCCTTCACCTTGAGATTCTTGATGACAAGCACCGTATCGCCATTTGTAAGTGGTGTCCCATTGGCATCGACAACAACCTCTTCCTCCTCCTGCTCATCCTCATCCAACTCCTCTTCGTATGGCTTTTTCATATTGCCCGGATAATAGCACAAATGAGCCTTAGGCACTACACGTTGCACAAATTATTACACCACACGTTTTAACTAACAATGGGACTGTCCCTATTTTTGTTCGAAAGTCCAATCGAGAATATTACAACACACATTTTACGAAAAAATGGGGTCTGACCCAATTTTTTCTTCTTATTATTGTGTTCTATACATAAATTTACTGTAATTTGTGATAGTATATGATATCATCAAGTGATGCTAAACACTACTTCACATATTGATTCAATTAAGACTTATAGGCATCACTTTTATTTTGGG
>JAJZQJ010000003.1:63430-111674 GCA_021851895.1 bacterium | reverse complement strand
GGAGTCCTGGGGGTAGCGCGATCGTCGTCGAACTTACATCTTCAAAGAGCTTATTCAATTCACCTCTTGTGAGCGGGCCGATCGCTCCGGTCTGATCAAGCCCAAAACGCTCCTGGAGGGCTTTCACTGCCTTTGCGGTCAATGGACCATAGTAGCCTGTTGGCGCCGCAGAGAATAGACTTGGGTCGGTTGCAAGAGTCTGCTGAAGCAGTGTGACATCATCACCGGTCTGACCAATACCGAGATTTCTTGAAAGTTGTAACTGTGTGCGCAGTGCTGCCATGCTTGTTTGACCTTGCGCCTGCTGCATCGCGGCGATCTCGCGCGAAGCTGGTCGATGATCCTCTGTAGAGATGCTACGTCAGGTGTCTGTGCGTACGCAACATTACCCAAAAGAAGAAGTCCAGCAACCAATGTAATGATTTTATATTTTTGCATAGGTTTGATGCTATTAATATGTATAGTATACCTTAAAATCATGCTATGTTTATTAGTTATGCACATACAAAAAGACCGCAAATGCGGTCTCTATTTTGTTGCATAATAACGAGACAAGAATGCTTCTTTGAATTCGAAGTATCCACCTTCACTCATAAGCTCTCTTATCTTGTCGACGAGCGAAATGATGAAATGAAGATTATGTATAGATGCGAGGGTACCGGCGAGCATTTCTTCGGAGCGAAAGAGGTGCGCGACATAGCTTCTCGTGTAATTTTTGCAGGTATAGCATGCACAGCCATCTTCGATGGGCCCAAGATCCCTTATGAACTTAGCGTTGAAAAGATTGAGGCGGCCATCTTTGGTGTACACTCCACCATTCCTTCCCATACGCGTCGGAGCAACACAGTCAAAGGTGTCTACTCCGTTCTCGCAACCCAGAAACATATCGATAGGCTCCCCGATTCCAAGAAGATGTCGCGGTCTGTCTTCAGGAAGCAATGCATTCACCCAAGCGACCGCAGTTCCGATGTCTTCTTTAGTGAATGAACCACCAATGCCGTAACCATCGAAATCCATTGCCCCAAGTGTTTTCGCAGATTCTTCTCTGAGCTCTCGATACTTCCCTCCTTGCACTACCCCATAGAGTGCCTGCTGCTTTCCTGTCGCACTAGATATCCCAAGCGCTTGATGATGCTCAAGTGAACGCTTCGCCCAGCGATGTGTTCGATCGAGAGCTTCTTTTTGATATTCAATAGGATCCACTGGTGATGTACATTCATCAAATGCAAATGTGATATCAGCACCGAGATTGTGTTGGATCTCCATCGATCGCTCAGGGGTAAAGCGGTGCGTCTTTCCATCGATGTGTGATTTGAATGTGACACCCTCTTCATCTATTTTTGCGAGTGCTCCATGATCCTCTTTTTGCTTCTTATGTGCACGTCCATCTTCCTCGCGTGCAACATCGCCTGTTGCGACCTTAGAAACGCCTTTTCCGAATGCCGCACCAAGAGAAAAGACTTGGAATCCACCTGAGTCAGTGAATGTCGGGCCATCCCAATGCATGAACTTGGCCACACCGCCATTTTCTCGAACAATTTCATCGCCAGGCTGGAGATAGAGATGATAGGTGTTTTCAAGCGTCGCTTGAGCTCCAAGCTCACGCACCATTTCCGGAGTGAGTGCCTTCACGGTCGCCTTGGTGCCCACTGCGATGAATGCAGGTGTTTCAATGGCTCCATGGGGTGTTTCGATTCGTCCCACGCGACCAAGAGTTCCTTTGAGACGCTTTGTGATTGAAAACTTCATGTAGGGAGTATACATTAAAATTCGAAATTTGAAACAAAAACATGAATATGATCGATATCATATTCATGTAGTCTTATTTTTCTGCTCGAGACGTTTTGTGACAAATTTAAGCGCACCATAGATACCACCAATATCACCAAGCTCTGCCTTCACGATGCGTGGAAGCTGAGGGTATATGTGCAGCATGCCAGAAAGGTGTTCTCGAACCCTGTTCACAGGAATACCAATCTGTTTCATCATCGATCCGCCGAGGACGACGACGTCTGGAGACCAATGTACGATCGTATTATTAAGTCCATAGGCGAGAAGTCTTGCCATCTCGTCCCAGAAATCTGAATCGGTTATTTCGTAAGGCTTTTTCCCATAGCGCATTTCAATCGCACTTCCAGAAATATACCCCTCAAGATCTACGCCGTAACCGCCTACTCCTTTATGCAGTGCACCACCCGCATCGATGATTTGATGACCCGGCTCAAAACCGTAGGCAGAGACATCAACATCACCATTTACGATACGCACTCCACCAACGCCCGTAGAGATCGTCATGTAGACGACGATATTCGCATCTCGCCCTCCCCCATGAAATGCCTCACCAAGCCCGACAATTGCCGTATCGTTTTCAAGGAATACAGGGCAACCGAGCTTATCAGAAAGTAATTGCGGAATTGCACGTCCACCCCAACCAAGCAAATTCGGGCCTCCGAGGTAGAGTGCGCGATCACGAGAGAGCACACCAGCAATACCACCACCAGCGGCGGTGATCGGTTCACCAGCGAGTTCCTTACTTATCTTTGCGATCTGATCGATCCCCTCTCGATAGTCCTTTGGTGTATTGATGATCGTTGGATCTTCAAAGGTGATACCATCGCGACTTATTGCAATTCGAGTCTTTGTACCCCCTATGTCATATAGTGCGTAGGTCATACTATTTTTGAACCAAAAGGCTATGTGTTACTTTCTTATAATCCTCGACATTCGGCTGATCAAAAGCACTGATGTTGAGATGTTCGGCGAGTATCGCCACTACTTGCATCTGCCATTGCATGAATGCACCTACCATCGCTCCGCCGAGTGAAGGAAATAGTACCTCGACACTTGCGATCTGATTTGCTTTGAATGCTGCTACAACACCAGTATATATTGCCTCGTTCACATCATCAGTGCTTCTTCCTGCTATTCCAGGAACGAGTGCGGTGAATGCATGTGATGGAATGATGTGTTTCTGCCCTTTTAGCGGCGGAATAAGAAGTGAAATGCGATCTCGTGGCCCACCGTAGTAGAGTTGCACCATTGAGTGAAGGTCTTCTGATCCGATAGATACCGTAGGCGTGATTCCGGTATGCACTTCTTTACCGTTTTTGTCATGCGTTTTACCAAGACTTTCTGCGTAAAGCTGTCGTGCCCACTTCCCCAGAGACTCGAGTTCGCTGTTAAAGAAGAAGAAGTCGATGATATGCATGCCCGCACTCAATCCTCCAACAAGATCTTCAACAAGTCTTCTTGTAGGGTCATGGGGTGCTTGTAATAATGCATGTGCGTCCTGTGCTCCTGCAAGGATCTCTTGAACTGGATATCCTGCGAGAAATAGCGGGAATACACCAACAGCAGTGAAGACAGAGTACCTTCCTGAGATCACCTTTGGCATATAGAGCAAAGCATAACCTTCTTTTTTGGACAACGCTGCGAGCTCACTTTCTTTCGTTGTAGTAACGACAACTCGAGATCTCCATCCATCAATATGTTCAACGAAACCCGAAAGGATACTGAAATTTGCTATTGTTTCCGTTGTAGCACCCGCTTTGGAGATGATATTAATACAAAATTCATGTGATGAGCGAAGTGTAGAGCATATTTCCTCTGCTTGCTTGATCGATCTATCGTGAAGTGATTCAAGGAAGATGATCTTTGTATTTCGGTTATTGTCATACAAGGCATCGACAATCGCCTTTGTTCCGAGACTTGAACCACCGATACCAACAATGAAGATCACTTTAAGCGTTGATGTATTCATTCTTTCTGCCATTGCACGAGCATCAAGAAGGATGTTTGCGTCAAAGGCCGTACGTAACACCTCGATCTGCTCTATGTACTCAGAAGAATGTATTGTGTTAAATCCTTTTATCTGATCGAAAAGCTGTTTCGCATGCAGCGAAAGCTCCCCTCTCTTCGTGAATTGTGAACTATAAGAAAACTTCATATCAGTAGTTTGTTTCATCGATGATTCCGAGCGAACGACATTTCTGTAGGTACTGCACAACAGTGCGCACATATTCCGCATGACTCCATATCAGTGGCGATGCGGAGACCGCACCACCGGTTTGCGGATCGATCTGTTCCGGTAAGATCCCCGTAGGGCCTGCAAAACGAGCGACACGTTCGAGCGATTTGCGTACGATATCGAGATCGTCATCACTAGAGGCACGCGCAATAGCATATTGTGCCCACCAGAGTATCGTGATGATCCAAGGATTACTGTGGGGGCTATTCTGCTTCTTGTAGTACTTGTCTCCCGCATATCGCGCGATGCCACCAATAGGCGTCTGTACAGTGAGTACCTCTTCGGTTTTCTTCATAGCTTTTATGAGTCGCTCATCGTCAGGTTCAAGCACCTTGAACATGAACACGCCATATGCGCTCGACGCATCAACCGTATCATCCTTGTGTATGTTTCCTGCTTCATCCACGGTCAGCGAACGATAGAATAGTCCTGTCTCCTCGTTATAGAGATGCTGCATCAATGCTGGTCGGATATTATGTGCGACATGCAAAAAGTCAGAGGCACTCCTGTCTTTTCCAAGCATCGTCGCAAATTGTGCCGCTGCCCAAAGTCCCGCATAAGTCGCCGCTACGGTGTAGGTGTGCACGCCAAAACGCTCCTCCCAAAGGTCATAGGATGGTCTTGGCAGTCCTGTGTAAGGGTCTCTATGCGCGGTGAGAAAATAGGCGGCCTTCTTAATGAATCCATCATAGATATTCTCGATGAATTCAAGATCTCTTGTATCTTTCCAGTATTCCCAGAGACTCCAGAGTACGAGTGCGGTCTCATCTTCCTGTATTGGGAGTTCACGATGGTTATTTACGAGCCAACCGTGCCATGATGAGCCAAGCGAACCATCGGGACGATATTTATGCATTAAATAGCCATCTTCAGTAATAGCTTTCGCGCAAAACTCGAAAAATCTCCTCGAAGCTGGATAATCTCCGACCAGTGAAAATGCGCTGGCTATATACGAGCCGTCTCTTGGCCAGATGTAGCAGTAGGTATCTCGTCCTCCCTGCAACATATCGGTGTCACCAGAAGCGATGACTCCACCGTTCTTATCCGCATGTGAGCGGATCATGAACTGTGACTTTATGAAAAGGTCGATCACCGATGTCGGTAATGCGTAATAATCCCATTTCGTTCGTGATACCCAGGCATGCCAATAGTTCTTCGCGGACAAGGAAAGATATTCTGGAGTGCGTTGCATGACATCGTGGTGCATGTCGATGACTTTTTCAACAGAGTCAGACATGCAGAGCCACTTGGTGAATATTTTCGTTGAATGTGCATCGATCTTTGCCTCAAGTGCAAACGTTGAATCAACCCTACCATGTTCGATAGGATTCTTTGAGAGCACTCCATCCTCAGCATCCCTATAGGTACCCTCCTTTCCCTCGATCTGAAATATTCCAACAGTCCAATCGGATGGCCCCTTCTCATCCACAAGACCAGAGACGAGAAAAGCACGTGAGCCTTCATAATGGATGACTGCATTCGCACGTGGATCATAGTAGGCAGTATCACCTCTTGAGGTTGCCGCGATCTCAAACTGAGAATTGAAGAATAGGCGAATGGTTCGCGCTTCTGCGTTTTTATTGAGCACTGCTATGCGCCGAATGAATATTTCTTTCGCGTTATAGAGCACATCAGTGAATTGCAGCTCTAGGCCAAGCCGAGAAGAGTACATTGCAATATGGCCAGTATCTGCAGCGTCCGAAGCACAAACGATCTCCCATGAATTATCGTCAGTCCATGAAAATGCACCATCGACCCATACTCCGATGCGATGTGCAAGCCCGCCACCGACATGATTCTCTAATCCGACATAAGGAAAATAGCAATCACGGATTCTTCCGTAATTGTCGATCATAACGAGTGTAGTTCCGTTTCCGTATGCAAAAGAACGCATGGGTAGTTATTTAGTCTTTGTTTCGAAGATGTGCGTGCAGGCGCGTGCGAAGATCTGCGAGCGCATTGTTATATGCGACAAACGCCTCATAGGGAGTTTCGTATGGACTGAAATACTTATGTACATCACCGTCGGCAAAGTATTTCGTACACATATAGTAGAAGTGATCAGAGGTCTGCAGCTTCCTCCAGTCCTCGAGGATTTTTTGGTCGCCTGACTCGAGTACTGCATCTTCAAGAGAGTAGACAGAACGTAGTGCTTCCAGCTGCATTGGATTCCCCATCCATGCAGTGAGATCGCGCTCTGTATCCGCCCACGTTACTGGTGCATGTGCATCGTAGATTCCACGTACAGGATAGCGCTGTGCCGCCTCTGTGACCGTCACGAAATCAAAATCAGGGTGCTTGAGAATTTCTCCTGGTAAGGCACGCATGAATTCAAAGATTCCCGTATCCTCCCATTGATGCTCGCCAAATGTCTCAAAATCCATGAAGAGGTTGATGAGCTCACCGCTTCCCGCAACGCTGTGCACCCAATGTGCAAATTTTTCTGCGGTGAGTGGCCAGCTTGCCCAATCTCTGTTGCCGAAACGAAAAGCGATATCATCAGAAAGACGATAGTTTTTTACGAGCGTCACGATGCGTGATGCATTCGGGGCACGGTAAGCCTGATTCGGAGTTCTTCCTCCAAGCAATGGATCCCATCCTTCGGCAAGGACTGCAGTGAATCCGAGATCCTCTACCTCCTTTGCGAGTGCATTGTTGTAGATAAGCTCAGTATTTCGGAATGACGTTGGAGTAACACCAAAGAGACGCTCGATATGATTGCGATGTGCCTCAACCTGCTTACGGAACTCCTTCGGTGAGTAGAGGAATGACAACGAGTGATGTGAGGTTTCATTCAAGAACTCCACTCTTCCGGTGAGTGCGAGATCACGGAGCATAGTAATGATTTCCGGAATCCACGCCTCGAACTGTTGCAGTGCAACACCCGAAATAGAAAAAGTGAACTTGAACTCGGGGTGCTGTACGAGGAGGTCGCGGAGTGTACGTAACATTGGGATATATGATTTTCGAGCAACCTTCTCAGCGATCGCTCTATTATTCCTTAACGTATCCCCCTGCTCATCGAAATAGTCATCAGTCCCCCCAACATCGAAAATCCGCATTTTTTTAACGCGGTAAGGTTGATGGATCTGAAAATAAAAGCAAATAGATGGCATGTGTGTTTTATCGTTTGATGCGATTAATGACACGAATGGTCATTTCAAAAAGAGTTTATAGACATCAGTCGTCTTCTCTGCTGCAAGATCCCAGGTCGCTCGCGCAGC
Source organism: bacterium (assembly GCA_021851895.1). GTDB lineage: Bacteria > Patescibacteriota > Minisyncoccia > Phycocordibacterales > UBA6899 > JAJZQJ01. The sequence continues at coordinate 104,423 of JAJZQJ010000003.1, read as the reverse complement.
ATCATCTCTTGCGTGTTCGCGCATTGTCCTGCGCAAGCCTGGACTTTGAAGGATAGCGATCACGGAATTTGCCATCTCGTCGATGTCCCAGAAATCTGCATGCATTGCACCGCCGATGACCTCTTTTGCACCAGACTGCTTGGAGATGAGGAGCGCTGCACCGTGCTGCGCTGCCTCGAGCGCCGTTATTCCGAAAGGCTCGGAGACTGACGGCATGATATAGATATCTGCACTGCCATAGGTTTCTGAAAGCTCACCTCCTCTCAGAAATCCCATAAAGATGACGTTCGATGAGATGCCAAGTGATGCGGCAAGGTCCATCATTTGATGTTCCATGTCTCCAGACCCCGAAACGAGGAAAATGGTCTTTGGTAAGTATTCGAGCACCCTCTTTGCAGTTTTGATGAAATATTCAGGTCCTTTTTGTATTGTAAGTCGCCCCACAAAGAGGACGATGTTGTTCCCTTGTGCGCGAAGCAATCCAATACCGGGTGGAAGTCTTTTTACCGGTACAACAGGAAGCACGCCGTTGTGTACGACATATATCTTATTTGCTGGAATTCCATAGCGAGATTCGACGATCCTTTTTGTGTGCCCAGAAACCGTGATGACCGCATCCGCCGCATGAAGACCCTTTAATTCGATATCTCTGATCTTCGGATTCGGATTATCGCCCGTGCGATCATACTCCGTAGCATGTACGTGTACGATAAGTGGCTTCCCTGTTCTTTCTTTGATTCTTATACCCGCGAGATAGGTCAGCCAGTCATGTGCGTGGATGATATCGAAATCGACCGAATGAGACATACGGTCAGCATAATCAACGAAAAGCTCAACAAGCTGAAAGAGTGAGGCCCCATAGAGAGAAAGACCTGGGGTGCGCTCAAGTAGTTCTGCATATTCGAGCTCAGACATGTATGGCGAAGCGAGGAGGCGCGCATAGGATTTCAAAGTCTCTATGTCTGTCGTCTGAGCATTGACCATCGCATGGACGTCCATGTATCCGTGCGTGTCGTCCTTTCCGTAAAATGGGAGAAGAAAGGTGATTTGTGCCCCTTGTTCCGCTAAGCCGCGGCTCAAACCTTCACATGCCACACCAAGACCGCCACTGTTGTGTGGAGGTAGCTCCCAGCCTAGCATTAAAATCTTTGGAACTCGTGGCATGTTTAAAAACGCGCAATGCGTGCTGGCCACAGTATACCATGTTCGTGTCAAAACAACATGTGTATAGCTTCATTTTTATCCCCATTTCTTCACCAGAAAGAACTAACAACCAAGTTAATGTGTCTTTTGCAAAAAAACACCCCATATCGGGTGTTTTTTTTAAATCTTAAACTCTATGACATCGCCATCCTCGACTATATATTCTTTGCCCTCTGTACGCACCAACCCCTTCTCACGTGCAACGCCGAATGAGCCAGCATCAAGAAGGGTTTTCCAGTTGATGACCTCTGCTCGGATGAACTTATCCTTAAAGTCTGTATGAATGGCCATGCCAGCAACTGGTGCCGTAGATCTCTGTTTTATGGTCCAGGCGCGTGTTTCCTGTACTCCAGTAGTGAAGTAGGTCATAAGGCCAAGGAGATCGTATCCTGCCTTTATGAGCCTATCGATTCCATCATCTTTCACACCGAGTTCATCGGCGAATTGCTTACGCTCCTCACCTTCAAATGCATTAAGCTCTTCACTGATACGTGCATCGACAACAACATAACGGGCACCCATTGACGAGAGACGCTGAAGGAGCGCTTCATATCGCGGATCATTCATTTCGTCGAGGTTCTTGCCACCTGCTTTCTTGTTGAGAATATAGAGAAACGGCTTCATTGTCAGCAAATTAAGCTGACGTGCGATCTTTTGCTCCTCGGGGTCTTCAAGTAAGAGGTTGTTCGCAAGTTTCTCTGATTCGAGGAGAGAACGTAGCTTCTTTACGAGCGCATCCTCCTTGAGCGCCAGCTTATCACCGCGCTTTACATCTTTCGCGATATTCTGTTCCCTATTAGTTACCGTCTGAAGATCCGCGAGAATGAGTTCCATATTGATGACCTCAATATCATGCACGGGATCGATACGTCCATCGACATGAATGATCTCGCTATCCTCAAAAATACGCACGACCTCTGCTATCGCATCAGTCTCGCGGATATTTGAAAGAAACTTGTTGCCGAGGCCTTGCCCCTCAGACGCACCCTTCACGAGCCCTGCAATATCAACGAATTCGACGATTGCGGGAATCGTGCGCTGCGTCTTCGAGAAATCTGCGAGCTTATAAAGTCGCTCATCAGGTACCGTCACTACACCCACCGATGGGTCAATAGTACAAAATGGGTAGTTTGCAGTTTCGGCTCCTTTTTTCGTCAGGGCGTTGAATAGTGTGGACTTTCCGACATTCGGAAGCCCGACGATACCGATAGATAATGGCATATGCGGCAATAGTAAGCCATAATGCGACGGAACACAAGAGACAAAACAAAAAAGACGCCTTCCGGCGAATTCTCTGTGTATGTTTTGTTTGACGTGTGCGTGTCTGTCTGAAACGTGATTACTTCTTTACAGAAGAACCCCAATTCGACATGGTCTTAAGGACCGGCTCAAGTGTCTTTCCGAGTGGAGAAAGCTTGTACTCTACGCGTGGAGGTACTTCAGGAAAGACCTTGCGCTCGATAATGCCGTGACCCTCCATGTCGCCAAGGCGCATTGAGAGCGTGCGAGGACTAATACCGGTCAATGCTCGCTCAAGCTCGCCGAATCGACGTGTTCCGTCCATGAGCTCTCGAATAATCAAGACCGTCCACTTGCTCCCGATCACCTGAAGGGTGTTCTCGATTGGAGAATGGATGTTCTTCTTCGTGTACTTTTTCATTACGCGTTTTTTAATTATTAACTACCATCGAGCGCATTAATTTTTCGCGTTCAATGACTGGTAAGCTAGGTTAGTATACACAGGCTGCACTACAGTGTCAATTGTAACTATTGTGCATACACTGTGGATATCTCACTTATTTATATAAGTATAGTAAAATGAATATATGCGAAAGCGCCCAGCATACTATCCATTGTATAGCATGATTCACGTTTGTGTGCAATTTACAACAAGATCATATATGTGTCGCAACGATTTTGGGCCCTTTTGGAGCAATATCGAGGTGTAAATTACACTCTGCTCGAAAGCTGCCCTCCTGAGGATAACGGACTTGATATTTTTGAACTTTCTGCTATACTAATCAGCACGTTGGGCACCGTATGTGCACGGCGCCTTAATTTTATCCATAATCCCAATACACCATGTCGACCAAAAAGGCCGGAGGTACCGCTAGAAACCTCACCGACTCAAAGCCAAAATATCTTGGCGTAAAGCTCCATGACGGTCAGAAGGCAATCGTTGGCAACATCATCGTTCGCCAGCGTGGTACTCGCGTTGTAGCCGGTGAGGGTGTCAAAGTGGGCAAGGATCACACACTCTATGCAGTGAAGGATGGTACCGTCAAGTTCAAGACCGTTCGCAAGATCGGTTTCGACGGTAACAAGAAGATGCACAAGATGGCATATCTCTCTGCATAAATAAAATTCCCCAAGACTCTTGGGGATTTTATTTTATATAGACCAAAAAAACAAGAGCCCAAATTGGGCTCTTGTTTTTTAATTTGTTCCTTCCTTAAGCTTACGATAGAGATGCATTGAAAGTATGATCAATATCACGAGGAGGATGAGGAGGAGAAGCCATCCGAGAAGCATCATTGGGAATGCTGCTGCTCCAACACTTGCTCCCAGCACTGCCCCACCACCATCGACAACGCGCTGCGTGGTGTATGCGAGTGCATTTCCCTGAACGCTCGACTCATCGGTATAGACGATGTTTGCAGTTGTGACAACAAGGTCGCCAATGCGAAGACCATCACCACCATTAAGAACGAGATTCGTCTCGCCCGAATCACCTACATTGAGGCGGTCGAGTTCGATAGTAAGTGTATTGTCTACCTTTGAGAATGTTCCTGAATCAGCACTTTCGAAGTTCATTGTCTGTGGGACAAGAACGCGAAGGACGACATTCGTAAGGTTCTGTGTGCTATCGTTCTTCCATGTTACATGGTATGTACGATGCTCACCCTTTGAAATCGTATCAGCACCGCCAGTGATCGTGAGCATGACAAGGCTGTTTATGCCCTCTGCATGGACATATACCGGCTTTTCGATCACCTTTACCGTAGTCTTCGGTGTTACTGGCTTTGGAGTCACGACAACAGGATATCGTGCGACGAAGCTTCTTATGATGCCGTAACTCTTTCCGTGATCATTTTCTGCAACAACCCGGAAATAGTATGTCGTACCCGATGTAAGGCCATAGATGGTCTGTGCATGACGCACTGATGGCACGCTACCAAGATTTACAGACGCAGTACTATGACTGAGCGATTGGGTCGTTCCCCACTCGAACCAAGCACGCACTGGCTCTGTTCCACCACTAACGACAAGTGAATTCAACATTGCACTTGTGCTGGTGATCTGCGTAGGAAGCGTTGTGATCGCACTTGGAGCACCGGTTGTATCAGTATTCCCCGTATTCATAGTTGTGAACGTAAGAATAGAACCGCGCACGGTTCCGCTATCGTTCTGTGCAACAGCGCGATAGTAGTACGTTGTATTCTGTGAAAGACCGGTCAAGCTCGAAGCGATGTTTGTACCACCATTGCTTATGTATGTACGTGAAGTCGACTGCGAAAGATTCTGATTCGTACCCCACTCAAACCAACCGTAGGTATTACCCGAACCGTTTGTATCAACATATCCGTTTATCGTTGCGACGGCCGAGAAGACGTTGCTTGCTGAGCGCGTCGTTACAAGTGGAAGATTCGAATATCCACCACCGCCTCCACCGTTACCGTTCGTTGTGAATGAAAGTGTCTGACCGTAGACCGTTCCCTGACTATTCTGTGCAACGAGACGGAAGTAATAGGTCGTGTTTGATGAAAGATTCGAGATATACGCCGTAGCATCACCTGAATATCCGACATCGATGCGTGAGGTTGAATTATTCAAGTTTGAGTAACTCGTTCCGTATTCAAACCAACGAGTAGCATAGTTCGAACCATTCGTATTCACATATCCTGCAAGGGTTGCAGAATAATTATCGATATTATATGCGGCATTCGTTGTGACCGTGAGGTTCTGATTACCATTACCGCCGTTATAGGTAGTGAATGACAATACTTGTCCATAGACTGTACCCTGGCTATTCTGCGCAGCGACACGATAATAATAGGTCGTGTTCGAAGACAGATTTGAGACATACGCAGACACATTGCCCGCGTAGCTAATATTAACGCGCGAGGTTGAGTTATAGAGGTTGCCCTGACTCGTACCGTATTCAAACCATCGAGTCGTGTCATTCGTTCCATTGGTATCCACATAACCATTTAAGGTTGCAGAATAGTTGTCGATACTCGACGCACTGTTGGTTGATACCGTCGGGAGCTGTCCATTGTTATTGTTGCTTCCATTGGTTGTGAATGACAGGACCTGACCATAGCTCGTTCCGGTCGAATTCTGTGCGACGACACGATAGTAATACGTCGTATTCTGATTGAGACTTGAGATATATGCTGACGCATCACCTGCATAGCCGATATTCACATGCGTCGTTGTACGATACATGTTGTTCTGGCTCGTCCCCCACTCGAACCAACGAGCAGTATCAGACGTACCATTAGTATCAACATAACCATTCAAGGTTGCAGAGTAATTGTCGATATTCGACGCTGCACGTGTTGTTGCTGATGGTGCCTGACCATTCGAACCACCCGTAGTGGTCCTAAAGCTGATCGTAGCACCATAGCTCGTACCCTGGCTATTGCGAGCCACGATACGGTAACGATAACTGGTGTTTGGAGAGAGGTTCGAGATATACGCTGATACGTTTCCCGATCCATTTACATTCACTTGCGCAGTTGAACTATCAAAACCATAGTATCCTGATCCATACTCGAACCAGCGGACGGTATCATTCGATCCCTTCGGATCTACAAAACCATTCAGCGTTGCCGAGTAATTATCGATGTTTGATGGACTGTTCGTTGTCGCTGAAGGAGCGACTGTTGAGCCACCTCCATTACCTCCACAAGATGGTGTGGTGAACGAGATGACTGCACCAGTAAGAGGACCGATATGATCCTGTGCCATCGCACGGTAGTAATATGTAGTGTTCTGCGAGAGACCCGTAAGCGGCTGACTGAATGAAGCATTCGCATTCAGCACTTGCACTGCGGTCTTTGTACCACCTCCCGATGAAACGGTATTCGAATTTGTTCCCCACTCAAACCAAACACTAACGGGAAACACCGTCGTTGATGTATGACCATTAAGCGTAGCTGAGTTACAAGTCACCGATGAGGTGCTTGCCTGAGCTGCGGAAGCATGCGCAAAAAGTCCCAACGTAACGAGGAGACCAATGGCTATTTTGTTTATCTTTGCAGTGAATTGCATAGTGAAAGTATTGTAACAGATTATTCCATATTGTCAAGACCCTTATGGTCAAAACTCATGCTGTTTCAAAACACTATCAAAATCATCCATAAAGTCCAGTAAATAGAAAAAAGAACCCCCGCGCTGTCGAGCGACGGGGGTTGAACAATACAGAGAGCTTCCTACCACTGAAAAGCGAGACCGCCATTGGGCCCGGCAGACGGGGGGTCGGTGACGACCGCACGCTGCTGATCGGGTGCCTTCTTGTGGTCAAGCGCCTTCCAGACGATGGCACCCAGGATGACGGCCCCAGCAACCTTCCAGCCCCAGTGGATCTTTTTTACCTCGGGGATGGCGGGCTGCGGGTCGGTCGGGAAGTTCAGCTTCTGGTCGTAGTAGCGCGGCGCGGGAGGAGGAAGAATCATCCTTCCCTGCGCTGGGCCATAGACCGGAGCCGGAGCCGGCTGCTCGACGACGACCTTGGGGGCTGGCGTCTGCACAACCACGGGAGGCGCGGGGATGACCCTCACCTCGGGCGCGGGAGCCTGAACGACGATCGGAGCAGCAGACGGGGTCTGCGCAGCGACCGGAGCAGGCTGAGCAGTCGGGGTCAGTCGCGGACCGGGATAGGCGATCGCGCGAATGGGGTTCCCGCACTCGTCGAGCGCGTAGGGGGTCGCGAATGGCGTACCATCCGGGTACAGGTTGTACCTGCACTTGGTTCCCTCCTTGAGCACGACCCAGGCGTACTTCCCGCCGAACACCAGCATCTCGACGACGCTGTCACGTTCGAGCATGAAGACCTTGGTGGTCTTCCCATCGGCCGGCTTCAGCGTCGCATGGCCGAGGAACTTCGGTTCGTAATACGTGAACGATCCGTTCGCGTACGCCGCCTCGGCCTCGGACTGTGTGGCGAAGACGGAGCGGATGACGCCCTGCTTCGCGCTCGGCGGAAGCGCCCACTTGTGCGCGGCGCTCTGCGCGCTCAGCACCATGCCCATCATGAGCATGAAGATCATGGTAATGACGGACTTCGACTTGAACATAGCTCCCTCCCAGAGTGGGGTTTGTCGGAAGAACTCTTGGTAAGTGGGACTATCCCACCTACCCTATCAAGCATTATATCATTAAATTTGAATATGTCAATAGTAGAGTGACCGCCAGAGAAATTAAAAGAAAAAGCCGTAAAATACGGCTTTTTCTTTTATTATGCTGCTGCAGTAACCTCTACGGTAATTTCTGCAGTATGCTCTCCAACCTGCACCTTAACCTTGTGCTCACCAACAGACTTGATCTGGTGTGGAGCATGGATCTGTGCGACAGGAATTGCAACCTCAGCAATCTTCTCGATCTCCTCTGCAATATCATGCATAGTGACCTGAGCATAGAGGTGACCCTCTTCATTGACCTCACGAGCAAAAGTGAGCTTGGTCTTCTCGAGTGTTGCAAGTGCCTTCTCGACACGCGCAGCCTCCTTTGCTGCCTCGATCGTACGGCGCTTCTGGAGCTCCTCAACACGTCCAACGTTCGAACGAGTCACGATCTCACCGAGACCACGAGCAACGAGGAAGTTTCGAGCATAGCCCGGAGCAACCTCAACGAGCTCGTATTTCTTTCCCACCTTTGGGATGTTCTGTAAAAGTATTACCTTCATGATGTGTTTTTATTATCTATGTGATTTTAGACAAAATAAAATGTCCACGGGGCACATAGTGGTATAGGTAAGATACCATGGATACGGAAAAATGCAAGGATAATACAGAGGGTGATAGGTCATAGGTGATAGAAAAAAGCAAACGCGAGCACCGACGGTGCTCGCATGTGTATTTACCTATAACCTATGACCTATCACCTATAACCTTGAATTATATTCACTTTCCCGTCTTCATGAATTGGATCGCCCTATCGAGCTGAGGATCACGACCATTAGTGATGTCATCCTTCGTAATATCAACTGAGATATCGGGATCTATACCGCCGTCAGACAATGTCTTTCCATTCGGCATGATCCATCTTGCGACAGTGAGCTTGAGTGATGTATCTGCAGTGATCGGAATGAGCTCCTGAACACTTCCCTTTCCAAACGATTTCGTTCCGATGAGAGTAGCAACACCATTTTGCTGCAAGGCGCCAGCGAGGATCTCCGCAGCGGAAGCGGAGCCACCATCGATGAGCATTGCCATCTTGAAATTTGCGGGGAATGGATCGTAACCAGCACTTCGGTAAACTTGTGACTCCGAACCTCTTCCTCGTTCTTCAACGACGGTCTTTCCTGAAGGAAGGAACCAAGATGCCATATCAACAGCCACTTCGAGGTAGCCACCGGGGTTACCGCGAACATCAAGCACAAGCTTATCAGTATTCGAGTTTGCAAATTCTTTCAGCGCGTCCCGGAAGAGCTTTGGACCGGTTTGGGGGAAACCGTAGAGATGGATGATGAACACCCCATCCTTCTTCTCTGTATCTATCGTAGGTACCTGGATCTCCTCGCGTACGATATCAACCGTATAGGGATCCTGTGCATCAGGATGACGCATCACCAAATGGACCTTATCACCGATCTTACCTCGTATCTTCCCAAGTACTGAGTCAAGCGTCATCTCTGTCGTTGTCGCACCATCGACAACAAGTATCTTGTCGCCTTTCTGTACCCCCGCACGTTCAGCAGGAGAGTTCTTGAGCGGTGCGATGACCGTTGCGATGTTATCCTTAAGACCGATCTGCATACCGACACCACCGAATGAACCATTCACGTCTTGCTCGAAAAGTGTCTTCTCCTTTGGTGGCAAAAAGAATGAATATGGGTCCTGGAGAGACTGCGTGAGCCCGGAGATAGCACCCCAGACTTTTTCCTGGTTTGTTGCCTCCTTGCCCTTCACAGGAACATAACGGTCATTGATCAAATTCCAGGCCTTCCAGAACTGATTGAAATCAGCGATCGAAGCGGCAGGAACAGATACTGTTTGTGTCTTTACCTGGTCAGTGTCGCTACATGGAACATCCTTACCTTTTGCATCTGTGCACTTTACCCCGGACGCATCAGACGCCTCAGCAGGAACGGTTACCATCCCCGAAGATGCATTCAAAACACCTGCGACTTTATTGACTTCAGGCGCGCGATAATAGCCGACGATGGTACCACCCAAAAACAAGGCTACTCCGCTCAATATGTAAATTCCAGTACGCGTATTCACGCGCATCAATAGTTGTTTCATTATGAGTACATTATGCAGAAAAGAGCATAATCAGTCAATGACATACAATGGTGGAAATCGGAGCTCCTCGATATAATCATTTCAGTTAGCGACGAATCCTATGTGTTATAATAATGCTCATATGATCACGCGCTACACTTATGGTGATATAACCTGGATCGATGTCGACAAGCCAACGAGAGACGACGTCTGGCAGCTTGGAGAGGAGTTCTCCCTGCACCCCATACTCCGAGATGATCTGCTCACCGCGTCATTACGTCAAAAAGTCGACCGCTATGATGATTGCATCTATTTGATCCTCCACTTCCCGGTACCGCATCATGAGCGTGCACATGCGATCCACGAAGTCGATTTCATCGTCGGTAAGAATTTTCTTATCACAACTCGCTATGATGCGCTTGACCCCCTTCACTATTTTGCGAAAGCGTTCGAAGTCAATTCAATACTCGAAAAAGAACCCCCAAGCGAGCATGCAGGCTTCTTGCTCTTCTTCATGCTCAGAAAACTCTATGAATCGACATCAATAGCTCTTTCACTCATTGGAGAGCGTATTGGGCATGCCGAGGAGAAGATATTTGCTGGACATGAATATCACATGGTAAAAGAACTTTCGCTCATCCAGCGTGATGTACTCCTTTATCACCGTGCACTGCGCAACCATAAGAGTATGCTCAACTCTTTTGCAAATGAATCCATTTCATTCTTTGGCGAAGACTACCGACACTGGGCACATGAGCTCACAACCGAATACATGAAAGTCGAAGAAAAGCTCGACGATAGAAAAGAGATGGTCGTTGCACTTCGCGGAACGAACGATTCTTTGCTCGCCGGAAAAACGAGTACCGCGATGCGTTCCTTGACTACACTCTCGATTCCGATATTCTTCTCTACACTCACTGCGGGCATCTTCAGCATGCGCCCCGAGTCTATGCCGATCGTTGGACATCATTATGATTTCTGGTTCGTCCTTGGCATCATACTTTTTGTCGGCGTAGGCACTGGTGTAGCACTCAAATACTACAGAAAACTCAACGATTGATATGCCCCCGATTCAACTTTACAATACCCGCTCACGGTCTCTTGAGACATTCGTGCCCCTTCATGCACCGAACGTAACCCTATATCACTGTGGACCGACGGTATATGGATACGCACATATTGGAAATATGCGCGCTTATGTATTCGCAGACACACTGCGTCGCATGCTCGAGTGGAACGGATTCAAAACAACCCAGGTAATTAATATCACCGATGTTGGACATCTCGTCTCGGATGGAGACGAGGGCGAAGATAAGATCGATGTTGGCGCAAAGAGAGAGGGCATCTCTATCGAAGAAGTTATTACTCGATATACGAATGCCTTCCTTTCTGATATAGATTCCTTGAATATTAAGCGAGCGCACTATTTTCCTCGAGCATCGAAACACATCGCTGAACAGATTGCACTCATCGCTGACTTAGAGTCAAAGGGCTACACCTACAAGACTTCGGATGGAGTATATTTCGATACTGCAAAATTCTCTCACTATGGCGATTTCGCACATATTGATGTCTCGGGACTTTCTGGGGGTGAGCGTGTTGAACTTGGCGAAAAGCGCAGCATCACTGATTTCGCACTATGGAAGTTTCATTCTGGCCAAGGCATCCGAGCACAAGAATGGGATTCACCTTGGGGACGAGGATTTCCCGGCTGGCACATTGAGTGTTCGGCGATGGCCATGAAGTATCTTGGACAAACACTCGATATACATACAGGAGGCGTAGACCATATCCCTGTCCATCACACCAATGAGATCGCCCAAAGTGAATGCTCTACCGGTAAAACATTCGCACGCTTCTGGATGCACACCGCTTTCATGAATGTAGATGGGCAGAAAATGAGCAAATCACTCGGAAATACTTATAGGGTCGGTGAATTATCTGCGCATGGCATATCCCCAATGGGTTATCGCTACTGGCTTCTCACGAGTCACTACCGTACACAAGCAAACTTTACTTTCGATGCGGTACTCGGAGCACAAAAAGCATACGATCGATTGCGTAAGGAAATAGCGACACTACCTGCAGGCAATCACACACCGAACGAGCAAGCGCTGCTTCGTGCCGCGAAATTGATCAACAATGACCTCAATACATCGAGGGTGATCGCACTTATACATGACCTGCTCATAGATACAACGGTCCATGCTACGGAATTGCGCGCGACTATCGGCGCCATAGATAGGCTTCTCGGCCTCGAGCTGTTGTCCTGGAAAGAAGAGCGCATCGTAGCCAGTAAAGATGTCGAGCTTCTTCTCGAGAAGCGACTTCAAGCTCGAAATGCAAAGGATTGGGCTGAGTCAGATAGAATTCGAAACGAATTGCTTAGCGCGCACAATATCCTCGTAAAGGATACGCCGAGTGGGCAAGAGATCTCGCGCGCTTAAAAACGACCCGATGGGTCGTTTTTATTATGCAGTGATGCCAAGTCTTGTCTTGATCTTACCAACAACGTCTTCGATATTCCAGTCTGACTTGACGAGGAAGTCATAGGTACCCGCCTCAGTCGCCTGTGCGACTTTCTCGGGGTCATTGATGTTCGTCAGAAGAATAACCGCGGCCGTCTTCCCCCACTCATCCTCGCGAAGTTTTTCAAGCATCGTGAGGCCATCCATGACAGGCATAATGAGATCGAGGAGAATGAGATCAGGATGTTCCCGGAGTGCGATCTCTAGACCTTCTTGTCCGTTCTTTGCCTGAAATACAGTGAAACCCTCGAAATTCAGGATATCAGACACAGCATTACGAAGCGGTGCCTCATCTTCGGTAACCAATATTTTCTTGTTAAGCAGAGTTGTCATATTTTTATTGAATTACTGAGCGTGTGCACTGTGATCATTCTTATCAAGGGTGAATTTCAAATCGTTGATGATCTGCCCTATGTCATAATCAGCCTTAGTATAATAGTTTGTGACACCAAGCCTGATATATGAATGAACATTTTGCTGTGAAGCGGTGTTCGAAACGATGAATACTGGGATATTACTCCAATTCGGGTCGCTCTTGATCTGTATGACGAAATCAAGTCCATTTGAAGTCCCCATAAGGTAATGATCGAGCCAGATCGCATCAACGGTCTTGAGATTCTTGAGCTGAGCAATCCCCTCTTCGGCTGTTCGTGCAGTGACGACGTTGAAATCATGCACTGCAAGGGCCTCCTTTACCGCATTGGCCAATTGCCGCTCGTCCTCAACGACAAGAACCGTCTTTTGGGTTTTCTGTGTGTCTTCCATAGTCAATGTGATAAAACTATTGTAACAGAAAGTATGAATATTGCACGCCTTAGGCGATAGTAGACGCATCAAGGGTCTACGAGAGACCCTTAGTGCCTGTCTTCTTGATCATGCCAGAAAGTGGCATGAGTACGTGGAATTTCGTACCCTTATCTTCTTCTGAATCAAACCAGATCTTCCCTTGCGCCGCTTCAACGATCGCCTTGATGATGTACATACCAAGACCTGTTCCTTCCGTATCCTTCTGGCGCACATTATCGGCACGAAAGAGCTTCTGGAACATGCTCGACTGCTGATGTTTCGGAATACCATAGCCATTATCCCATATGCTGATATAGAGATCCTGAGCACGAGTACTGATTTCGGCGCCGATAGTACCTCCAACTTGCGTGTATTTCACTGAGTTCGACAAGAGATTCTGGAAGACAATACGCAAAAGCTTCGGATCTCCCATATAAGTAGCCGGAGCGCCAGCGAAGTTTCGTTCGACTTTTTGCTGTCGTTCGGTGATCTGTGGGGTGAGCTCAAGGAGTACAGACTCACAGATCTCAACAAGATTGACCGGCTCTGGCTCTACTGCGAATGTACCGAGATCGATGCGTGATGTATTGAGAAGTGCATTAACGAGATCGACCATGCGGATATTTCCGTGATAGATCTCCTGGACATACTGTCTCTGCTTTTCATTGAGCTCGCCAACATATTTCGAAAGCAGCATCTCAGAATACCAACGGATCGCAGAGAGTGGTGTGCGCAGCTGGTGCGATGCGAGCGAGACGAATTCCGTCTTCGCCTGATCAACTGCTTTGCGTTGCGTAATATCCTCAGATAGACCAACGTAGAAAAGAATATCCTTCCCTTCTTTGATCGGCACGATCGAGAGTGCAGCATGATATGTTTTACCATCCTTGCGCACGTTAACGATCTCTTCGGTAGTAAATGGATTTCCCGCTGTGATCTCTGCGTACATCCGCGTGAATAACTCAGGAGGAGTGTCAGAGCTTTTGAGGATGTGGTGCGTCTGTCCAATAGCCTCGGTCTCAGAATATCCATTTAGCGAACACCAAGCAGGATTCACATAAATGATCTTCCCGTCAGGATTAGTGATCGCAACAGCCTGCACAGAACCATCAGTTGCCATCTTGAATTTCAAGACATTACGAGATTCTTCTACTACCTTTTTCGTTGCTACTTCGAGCTCATGCGTACGTGCGTCGAGAACCTCTTGCACACGTTTCATGTTTGTCATATCCTGAGTCACACCAGAGAGCTTTGTTGCCTTACCATCGGGGCCATATTCTGCACGACCCCTATCTGCTACCCACATATATTCACCATTTGCGCGTCGGATACGATACTCAATAGAATACTCTGGCGTGCGCTTATCGAAGTGATACGTCATTGTGCGACGAACGCCCTCGACATCATCAGGGTGGATCAAACTATACCAAAAATCAATACGATCAGTTCGCTCCTGTTCACCATACCCAAGAAGCGCCATCATGTGCCCAGAGAAGTATACTTCTCCTGAGAGGATATCATAATCCCAGTAGCCGAGTCCTGATCCAATGATCGCACGCACATGCCGATCGCTCGCCACCGCAACGACCTTTATCGCCTCGCCAGCATTATTCGAGTATGCAATATACGGGCTAAGCGTAATCCGTATCATTACCCAAATCACTCCAGAGAATATCAGCAAAAGAACACCAGAGATGATCGGTGTGAGTGGGGCGTACACAGTCTGTGGTAGCCAGTAGGTGAGGAAGGTAATGACCACCGTGACAACGAGCAGTAGTATCGGTGCAAGTACGATGAGCAATGTCCCACCGCGAGGGGCAGCAACCTTCGATATCTGGGCCTTGCCGGTAGTGAGCGGACTTTTTTCCATATTCATAGATATTATACAATAGATCACACGGTGCGTCCTGTGGACATTATCCGCGGTGAGTCGAAGACGCACGAAAAGAAAAAGCCCTACACTTGGTAGGGCGATCACTAGACAATGACCCGTTCGATCAAAGGATTCAACCGAGTCAAGATCTCATAAGCGGTCGTATTCGAGAGACGACCGAGTTCTTCTGCTGAAATTATCGACGATCCATTTCTTCCAAGTAGAGTCACTTTTGTCCCCATCGACACAGCATCGATGTCTGTGACATCAACCGTGATCATGTCCATGGACACTCTACCGAGTATACGTGCACATTGTCCGTTTATGAGCACATAGCCATTGTTCGAAAACGCTCGTCCAATGCCATGCCAGTAGCCAATGGGAACGACTGCGAGAGCGCTTTCTCTCTGCAGTGTATACGTGCCATCATACCCGACTTTCATACCAGCGTGCACGCGCTTTGTTTCAGAGACGATCGAGTGCCAAGAAAGTACGGGGAGCAGCAATACCTCGTTTCTGAGATGCTGAGCGATATCCGTGCTTGGGAAATAGCCATAACAACCCATACCGATGCGTACCATATCGAAGTGACTATTCGGATACAACAATGTGCCCGCCGAAGCTGCAGCATGTACGATAGGTATCGACACGTTATGAGCGCCAAATAATTTCCTCCAAAGCTGAAAGGCCTCGAGCTGGTTCTCTGTTTCTTCACTCACACCAAGAGCTTTTGCGGACGCGAGATGCGTATACAAACCCTCGAGAACAAATTTCCTATTTCGAATTCCTTGCTGAATAAGCTCCAGAGCCTCAACATTGTCTGATTCGTAGAGCAATCCTTGGCGGCACATCCCCGTATCTACTTTCAAATGGATATGCACTGGATCGAACTGCCAGCTTCGAGAAAAATCTGTTGCACACAGTGCGCGAAGTTGTTCGATACTAGAAATCGTTATCGACACACCAGCGGCACGCGCGAGAGAATAGTTTTCTGGCAGCGTGTATCCGAGAACAAGAATTTGCTGTTCAACCCCTTCCCTACGAAGCGGAATCGCTTCGGTGATCGAGTCGACACCAAGGCAATCTGCTCCCGCCGCCAGCGCAAATTTGCTGAAGCTATGGATGTTATGCCCATATGCATTCGACTTTACGACCGCCATGAGCTGAACATTTTTCGAGATAAGCGCACGAAATGCTTTGATATTATGTTCAATCGCTTTTTTGTCGATCTCGATCCAAGTACGTAGGGTCGGTTCGATTTGTTTAAGATGCATAAATTCTCCAAAGAGGATCTAAGTTGATAGTACTAGAGATAGGAGATGATGCAAGAAGAAAACAACTAGACATATTTACAAGAAGGCGTAGAGTCAGGAAATGTTAGTAGCTGGAACTACCACCAACTCGTTAGCTCGAAGTGTCATTATAAAAATACTTAGTATTATCAAGTCTTACTTAATACTAATTTCGATAATTTTTTCAGGATTGAGTATAGTTATCTCAGTTACGTATTTCTTTGATATCAACAACACGGGAAAAACTGTCGAGACACTTTCCGCATTAGTACTTATGGTTTCGGCTATTGCCGCAGTTAGTGAATATCGAAGAAATTCGGAAAGAGATAATACCCTGTCAGTCATAGATCAAGTATCATTTTTTAGAGAAAAAGTGATTCCTGCTCATGATCATACGGTCGAAATGCTTAAAGGGGTCTTACCAGAGGGCACTAAATTGGAATTATTGCATTTTGATATTAAGAACGGCGAACTCAAAGTACTTCAGGAAGTTGAGGACAAAAAGACTTTACTCGACATAATAAATATACTTAAAAATAACGAGAATATTTACTATCAACAAGTCACCACCCTAAACCTACTTGAGGAGCTATCGCTTAAAATTAAGTATACGAATACTATAAAACACGATGCTCTTTTTTCAATAAAACCTGGGTTTATTACTGCAGTTGAGACAAGTGCCGTACCCCTCATTTATAGTAGAAATATCTCCGTCGGGAACTCTGCATATCCAGGAATCGTATTTGTATATAACATTTGGAAAAATGAAATTGATCGCAGGACTCACGCAGAGAGATTAGACGAGCTTTCAAGTGCATCGAATACTAAGTAGGAATCTAAAGTCGCAATGCCGCGCAACCAGGGAATGCCGGGTAGGATTCGCCCCTCTGTCACCTCCGTATTTTCTTTCGCTACGCTCAGAAAATGCGGGGTGCAGGTAGGGCCAGGACTCGCCGACCGCGCGCCCGGCTGGATCTATCACGGCCTTTGGCCGGATAAGATCAGCAGCCGGGGCGGCGGTAGCCCCGGCTCCGTCCTTCGAATCCTATCCGGCGTCGCAAAGGTAAACAAAAAAGAGGCGTATAGCCTCTTTTTTGTACCTTTGTGCGCCGGGTAGGATTCGAACCTACGTAGCCCGAAGACGACAGATTTACAGTCTGTTGCGATTGACCGCTCCGCCACCGACGCATGAAATTGTTCATGTATAATAACCTATTTCTAGGGAATTGCAAGAGTATAAGACGATATGACGATAGAATAAAAACATAAATGCTTGTTGACTCCCCTTTCGTGATATTGTAGAAACAAACAAGAACAACTGGAGGATATATGACGCTTAGCATGTTCTTCATCACCTGGATTGGTGCCGGTATTGTCGGGCATCTACTGCTCATTGTCAGCCAGATCATCTTTGACCTACGCATACGCAGGCATGGTCAAGAACCACAACTTCATTGGGGTATCCTCTATAAAGCCATAACTGGTCGCGTGCTCCTCGGATACCTAATACTAATTATTGCATGCATATTTGTTTTCTTCGTCGCTATTCTTCCCGATAAGTATATCAAGGACAGAGCTCGTCGCAGTAGAGCAATGCAATACAATAAAAAACGCAGTGATATAAATATTCCTCGCATAGAGATCAGTGTATCCTTGGATGCACTTATAAATAGCGACTGCGATCCCGAAGAGCATATGAAGAAGGTGATTCTCTTTGCACAGACACTTCCGGATGCAGCTGGACTTGAATTTGTAGCGAGCGTGCCAAAAAAGAACCATGATGAAAATATCGTTACTGGATACACACCAGAACATGGAAACGTCACGACACATTTCGATGAAAATGAGCAGCACCAAGAAGACCCCTTCTCCTTACACAAGGAGCGCGTCGGACTCTTCCGGATATGGATGGTCTACGACAACCTCATTGGCTTTCATCACTTCTGGTCTTCCGACGAAACCACCTCGGTGCCTGAAGCAAGTGGAGGAAAACGCCCCGACATTTATTACATAGAATTTGATATTGAAACACTGAAACCACTTTGTCTCGCAATAAATGCCCCAAAGTTGATGTTCCGCGCATTCGGTGCAACATTCTATCGTATCGAACTTGAACCCCTTTGGGGAAAACTAACGGACCCTAAACGCAACGCTGGCTATGGGGTCTACTAGCAAAAACGCCGCAAACGGCGTTTTTTCATTTAAGCTCTTCTTCCGTGAATGTTAATGGCACACCAAGTCCTGTTTTCCCTTGCAAGATCTTCTCTGCAACGCGCTTCTCTATGATATCTTGGATCGCACGCTGCATTGGTCGCGCACCAAATACGGGATCGACTCCTTTCTTCATGATCGCCTCAACGAGCTCATCATTAATGACGAGCACGATCCCCTCCTTTTGTAATCGGGAACTTAGCTTCTTTAACATGAGCTTTGCGATAGCGCGATACCCCGCCTCATCTATCGGGGTGAAAAGGATGCTCTTATCAAATCGATTGATCAACTCAGGACGTAGTGCACCAGCAGACAGAATGTGATCGAGCAATATTCGAGTGAAATCCTCATCGATATGTTGCCCTGATCGCATCTTGTCATAAATTTCTGTTGCGCCAACATTGCTTGTGGCAATGATCATCAAGTTCCTACAATTAACGACATGTCCTTGTGCATCATGGAAGACGCCTTCATCGAGTATCTGCAAAAATAAGTCGTGTACGGCCTTATCTGCCTTCTCAAATTCATCAAGCAGCAAGACACCATAAGGATGCTCGCGCACTGAAGACGAAAGTACTCCAATATCTCCATGCATCGATCCTATGAGACGCGCGACCGCTGACGTGTCTGCGAATTCGCTCATATCGAATCGAACCATCTTATCCTCTCCGGAGAAAAATGTACGCGCAAGTGCCTTTGCCGCCTCTGTCTTACCGACACCGGTCGGACCGAAGAAGAAGAACGATGCTGCGGGACGTTTCTCATTTCTCACTCCTGCGCGAATTCTTCTTAGTGCATCTCCAATTGCGCGAATTGCGACATCTTGACCGATAACACTCTCGTGAAGGATCGATTCAATATTGAGTAGTCTCTCTTTTTCGCTGTCGAGTGCCCTACCGATCGGTACGGGTGAATTTCGACTAACATACTCATCAATATCACTTGGGAGAATATATTTTACCTTCTTCTCTCTCGCGAATGCGGCGATTCCCTCAAGTATTTCTTCTGCCTTATCGGAGAGCATTCCATGCACCATCGTGCGCCCGGCATCGCGAATGACTTCACGCAATGCAGGAACCGTAAAGAAGATATCGTGCTTCGCTTCGATGCGCTCAACATCTACCTCAAGGCGCGCGAGAAGATCAGATTCATCAAACTCTTGAATATGAATATCATGGAAATACTCCGCGAACACGGGCTGTGCACTGAGCACTTCTTGGTACTCTGCGATATCACTGATCGCGATCACTTGCAAGAAGTCACCGGAAAGGTAGGGCCGCAATATTCCCCCAAGATCTGCGCCAAATTGCTCTGCTCTACGGAAGAGTGTAGGAAGATCGTTGACGACGAATATCACATTGCCCACAGCGACTGCATCGTCAAGGATTCTTGAGAGAAGCTCTTCAAGTTCGATTGCAGAGCTTATTTGGCGCAGGAAAGACTGTACGTCAAAAAGGTGGCAGCGCTTATCCTGCAAGTACTGCACATTGATACCGCGCTCAAGATCATGTGCAAAAAAGAGAACGATCTCTTCTGCGATTTTTTTATTTGGTGCTACAAGCAGAGCATTCGCAGAGCGATCCCTTAAAAATGCCTGCTTCAGACGCTGCACCTCCTTCTCCGCAACACGCCTTGATCTCAAGATTTCGCTAGCGTCGAGTTCGATCGCATGATTCCGGAGGATATATCCTCTACCGTGCGCAATATCACCTCCTATCGGCGTTAAAGAATTAAGTGCCTGCAATCCCCAAACGCGCTCTGATGCACGAACACGCTCATCAGTTTCCAAGACCCACTCTGCAGCCGCCACGAAATCATCAGGACTAACTGCATGGGATTCGAAATAGGAAAGGAGATATTTATCCTCAGAGAGAAGACGCACAAGGTCAAGAATGTCATGAACTGAGCTTAATCTTTGATCGTTACGATAATCAGTGATCTCCGTACGATGCAAGATGAAATCACTATAGCGTTCGCCAGTAAACCCCATTCGCTCAAAGATTACCGTGCCGACCTTACTCCTGATGAAGCTCTGCAAAAGATCGCCATGCTTTGCACGCGCACAAATATCACTAACCACAAAACTCACTTTGATTTCATTGCTTCGCTCAACTGATGCAATATCTTGATAATATTTCGAGCGGGCAAATGCGTTAAGCATTCTTATAAGCAAATACAACGACAAAGCAAGAAGCATGACGCCATTCCAGACTCCAAGTGCCCTGGAGAGATGGAGCGTCACGAAACCAACCCCGGGGAGCAGTGGTATGGAAAATGACGTCGTGTTTGCGAGATCAACACCGGGGAGAGAAGCGATCAATGACAATATGGAGCCAAACGGTATGATAAACATGGACGGCAACGTCGTGGCACCAATGAACAAAATGCTGTTTATCAATAGGAAAAATAGCGCTATGGCACCAAAGATTTTGCTCGTCCAATATCGAAATCGTGGCCCAAAATAGACATCGAGCGCTGAGACGGGAAGCGCGGAAGATGCTATTTTGCTGAGTGCGTCCCTACTCATATGAAAAGCTGATTACATCCATTCACAAATAATGAGAGAAACAAAACGGGCAGGACAAACCAACCGAAGAACGCACAAGTACTTATGATGAAGAGCATGGCTAGTGTTAAAAGCGCAGCGAGTAAAAGCACTATACGTTCTACAAAACCCAAAATGCGCATCATGAGGTTAATAAGAACATCACCAAAATATTCGATAGGATCGTTGAATAATGTTGTCGTATGTGATCCTATGCGATGCCAAGGTGCAAAAAGCGTACGAAAAAGCTGTTTTACAGAGAAAAACCGAACGACAGCAATCGCATAATTCCGCATAATGAAATACATGTCGACCAGTGCATCGGTGTAGTGCCACTGAATATAGCTCCAAGTGAAAGAGAGCGCGTTCATACATGTGCATTATACCATGCACTTACAATGCTGTTCAAAAACAACGAAGCGAGTCTGGAGGACTCGCTTCGTTGACACACATACACACACCAAATTGTATTTCGAACATTCACGCAGGGCGACAGCAGTAAACGCGCAAACCACATGTCTCTAACGTGATAGTTATATTATTGCACTATAGTCTCAACATGCAAACTTAGTTATGCACATATTGTATACTAACCATAGGGCAAGTATATGGCCTATAGGAAGGATATTTTCAAATCAAAAAAATGATACTTACAAGTTATCCACAGCCATAGAATTTTTCTAACGGTAGAATACCTTATTCCCGAAACGTACGTCGATCGTTTTCAACTGGCTCTTCTCCCCTGTTGCAACAGGACCAAGCTGTTCAAGTGCGAGAAGGAAATGCTCGACTGCAGTCTTTGGATCCTGTCGAATATTAAGGATAAGATTCCAAGGAAAACCGATATCGAGAACAACATCTCCGCTATCCATACGTACGATACGACGAACAGTAAAATCTGATGCATGTAACGAATCGATAACCTGCGATAAATGTCGAAGATCATCTTCGTTGAAAATGAATGTCCCCACGGGCGAGACACCCTCGAGCGTTGCGTTTTTCGAAGGATCACTCTCTGTTATTGTCAGCATTGGAGAACCACTATATTGCGGTGCGCGTGCATAGAGATAACCTCGCTGATCAGCCCAATAGCAATCATGCGTATCGACGCCTATGACTTCGGGGCTTGGAAGTTCCATAAGCCCATCAGAAAGCATCGCTCCTTGCTCGAGCATTAACGACGAAGATGCAGTTATGGAATGCTCAGTCGTTGATGCCAAAACGGGTACGGTCATTGTTGCGAAATCAGTATCCTTAAACGCAGCTGAAGGAAGCCCGAGAGTGCCTCCATCAGCACGGACAAGCCTTGGCAAACAATACCTGAATGCGGGAGTGTATTCATTAATATCGACTGTGATCGTGCTTCTACTCAACGCAACCACGACCGAAGCAATACGAGAGTCAGCCCGCAATATGTTACCAGCGACTTGTCTTCGCGGATAAAGTAAAAGGTTGTCCTTATTCCAGAAAAACAAGAAGGACTTACTAAATGGTGCCTTTACCGCATGCGCAACACTATCGATGGATGCAGCCCTATTTCCATGTATGATGATGTGATGAAATTGCAACTCGGGCTGGAGCAAAACCCAACGTGTTACGCCGATAAAAGTGAAGATGGCAATATAGAGTTGAAGCAGCGCGAAAAATACCCCCGTCCCTGAACGCGAATTCGTCTTATACGGTTTATGTCGATATTCAGCGCGAGGCCGGTACATGGCGTGTATTATATCACGAAGATACGTCACGAAAAGCAGTAAAATAGTGCTTTACGGGAGAACCTGGAGTAAATAAAAAGGCCGAGAGGCCCTTTTATTTACTTTTTCTTATGTGCAACAACCTTCTTTGAAGACTTCTTCGCTACAGGCTTCTTTGCAGTGACCTTCTTCGCCACCTTCTTTGCGACAGCAACATGCTTCGCAACTGCCTTCTTCACGACTGGTGCTGCCTTCTTCGCAGCTGCCTTCACTGCAGTCTTCACCTTCCTTACATCCTTAGATACCTTTGCGGCAACCTTTGCCTTATCTGCACGTGCAAGTCGGCGCGCCTCCTTTGCGAGATGCTCCCATCCATTCTTGAGCTCTGTAGCTGCACGTTCTACATCTTCTGAGCTCACATCCTTAAGTGTCTTGTATGCCTTCATTGACTCATCAACGACAGCGCGAAGTGCCTGCTCATCGATCTTCTTCAACTTCTTTGCATTCTTCATGACATCCTTTTGCATGTCCTTTGCCCACTTCGCAGCCTTCTTGCGGTGCTTCTCTGCATTCTTATCTCCGAGGAAATAATACGATGCAGCACCCGCAGCAGCGAGACCGGTTACCGCAGCGGCAATTCCAGCTGCAAGACCTACATTATTCTTTTTTGCCATAGCAATTTATTTTTCGTTCATTACTGAACGACTTATCTGATTAATATTATTCGCCCTTCTTTCGCGTATGCTGTGGTGGACGAGCAAGAGCACCGGAGAAGAATTGCACGACGTGCTTGAAACGAATTCCCTCCTCACGCACTTGCGCACGCACTTCGTCTAAATCATCGCGTATCTCATCAGCCTCTTCGGCAACCGTCCTCGAGAGACGTTCGACATATTTGAGTACGCGTATGATGTAGTACATCACAACTGCCCCAATGATACCCCAAAGAAGCACGACAAGTGTCGTGATAACGAAGAAGATGTCCATCTTGAGAAAGTCGTTCATAGCGCTACACGTTTGTGTATGCGCATATTATACACCGTATTTGTTTTAACAAAAAATCATCTGTGGATATACAGATGATCTATTCGAGTTCTCGAGGGGTTCGAAGAACGAGTTCCGGGTGTTCTGCTTTGAACGCAGTTACAAGCGATCGAATTGTCTGAATATCAGGGGCATCCATCAGCGCAACTCGTAATTCCTTGGCGTGATCGAAACCGTTAACATAAGCTTTGTAGTGCTTCTTCATGACACTAAAACTTTTTATATCGCCAGAAAGCTTCAAAAAGAGCTCAGTATGCTCAAGGAGTACGTCGAGTCTTTCTGCAATCGTTATGTCTACGATTCCGCGTTTTGGATTGAAAAACCAAGGATTTCCAAAGACCCCCCTACCTACCATGACACCATCAGCACCGCTCTCCTTGGCACGTACTCGTCCATCCTCGAGGGAGGAGACATCGCCATTACCAATGACGAGCACACCTGTACCCTTTGCAAGCTCAACCACCTCACGCACATGCTCCCAGCGCGCAGGGACAAGCGACATCTCTTTTCGAGTTCTTGCGTGAATTGTGAGTGCAGCGGGTCTCGTTTCGAGCAGTGCAGGCACCCACGTGTCGATCTCAACCTTATTGTAGCCAACACGAGTTTTCACAGATACAGGTATTCCGTCCTCCTCATGCATCCCAGCGCCACGCATTGCTGCTCTTATGACTTCTTGCGCTAATGCAGGATCCTTCATCATCGCTGCCCCAGAATGTTGTTTTTCAATATTTTTATCAGGGCAGCCCATATTGATATCTACACCGTCGAATCCAAGTTCTCGAACGAGTGCTGCCGTAGCCTCGATATGCTCTGGATTACTGCCAAAAATCTGCGCTACGATTGGGCGTTCTTCCTCAATATATATGAGGTCACGAAGCAAACGTGCTCTACCTGCACTCATCAAGCCGTCCGCAGAGACAAACTCTGTCCAAGTGATATCAGGCTTGCCATATTTCGCAAACATGCGGCGGAATGCTGGATCTGTAACATCTGCCATAGGGGCAAGTGCAAAGAATGGCCTCGGAAGATTGTTCCAAAAGTTTTTCATCTGTTTTGTGCCATACTATCATATTTTCTAATTTAAGATATACGTTGATAGGTTGGAGGATATGAGCTTGCGCTCTATTGGGATAGCTGTGGACCTAGGGGTCGGTCACAAGTTACTAAGCAAATGCGGAGCTGCGCTCCTTATTTGCTAAGTACTCGCGACCCCGGCTCGGCAACGACCGCTTCGGTCGTGACCTCAGCGGCCGGCTTCGCGGCCTCCGCCTTTCGATTCCCTCTAGGTCGCACAGCGGAAAACAAAAAAGAGCTTGCGCTCTTTTTTGTACCGCTGTGGACCTAGGGGGAATCGAACCCCCGTCTCTGCAATGCGAATGCAGCGTTTTACCACTGTACTATAGGCCCGAGTAAAATACAGACGCTTCGCGTCTTGTCCGGGGTATCTCACGAACTTTGCACGCGCACCGGGACATCTCACGTCGCATGCGGCGCACCCTAAAGGGTCCCGCACCGCATTGCTCCTCGGAAACCCACGGTTTCCGACGCTCGAAGACTCGCTGCCTTCCGACACGGGCAAGGCACACCTTTCCCGGCCCCTATCCGTTCGATTCACGGCACTCCGACACGATGCAAATGAACAATACTGTCGGAGTGCCGGGAATCGAACCCGGTCCTTACGAACCCGAATCGTAAATACTACCGGTATACTACACTCCGTATTGAACAGATGTTCATTCTATCAGAATTATATTCTGTTGCAAACAAAAAATAATGTATATTTTACATAATATATTTCTGGCTCTACTGCACCACCCTATTTACTTATCGATGAGCCTGTTCTTCATATTCTCTACATCTCTCTCGCTTAAAATGTTACTATATATGGAGCAATCCATCCACCATACTGACGGTGGTGTAATTATTACGATAAAGACGCGTTCATTCGCAAAATATTTATGCATAAAAAGATCATTGACATCGCAAAGGCTCATAAGAAAATCTCTGCGATAGTCCTCATAGTGATCGCCATCGGTTCGTACATAACTTACAAGAAGTCGAATACCACAGCGAATACCGTTCGCTACATAACAGGTGTCGTAACAAAAGGCACCATCGTATCGACAGTAAGTGCAACCGGTCAGACTTCTGCTTCAAATCAGCTCGATCTCAAGCCTAAAGTTTCAGGTACGATCATAAGCATTCCAGTGAATAACGCGCAGGAAATCAAGGCAGGAACGATCATTGCGAAAATTGATGCTTCAGATGCGGAAAAATCAGTACGAGATGCAGTAACGAATCTTAAAAGTGCGCAACTCGCATACGATAAACTCACCCAACCCGCCGATGACCTCTCAATCACGCAGGCGGAGAATGCACTCGCTTCAGCGCAAGATGCAAAGAAGTCGGCCGAGGAAGATCTCAAACGATCATATACTGATGGGTACAATACCGTGGCGAGTACCTTTATTGATCTCTCAACAACCATGTCTGGACTCCACGACATTCTTTACACTCAGCATGGTCTTGATGCTTACACGAGCTCTCTCAGCGAATACAATGCGCTCAATGACTCCTATACGATCGCAGACAGCGCATATCAGCACAACCTTACGGACTATAAGAGCATAGCCCTCTACACAAGTAACGATCAAATCGGGACGCTTATTGACGAGACCTACGGAACGACAAAGACAATTGCAACCGTCGTTAAGGATCTCAATAATGCGATCCAAGAGAAGATCAGCAACCAAAATCAGTCTCATGATACACGCACGGACACGAATGTTGCGAACCTTGGCTCATATACCGATAAACTCAATGCGGATATGCAGTCATTGCTGACGGCGAAGAATACTATCCGCAGCGACACAGACACGATAGCGAGCTCAGACCGTACGATAACAGAAAAGACACAATCACTGATCAAACTTAAGTCTGGAGCTGACCCACTCGATATACAATCACAAAAACTTACTATCCAGCAAAGACAAAACGATCTTACGGACGCGCAAGAGAAACTTGCTGATTATACGATTCGCGCACCATTTGATTGTATTGTTGCAAGTATCCCCGTGAATGTCGGAGACGAAGCATCATCAGGAACGACCGTCGCGACACTCATCACTAAGCAAAAGATCGCTGAGGTTACGCTGAATGAGGTGGATGTTGCACGAGCAAAGGTTGGCCAGCAGGCCACACTGACTTTCGATGCAATTGATGGACTTGAAATCGCGGGCATGGTCTCCGAAATCGATTCCGTTGGTACGATCTCATCAGGTGTAGTCACCTATTCAGTGAAGCTCGCATTCGATACACAGGATGATCGTGTGAAGCCTGGCATGACCGTTACCGCTGCGATCATCACTGATGTCAAACAAGACACACTTCTTGTTCCAAGCAGCGCAGTCAAGAGTAAAAATGGCACGAAAACCGTCGATCTCTATGAAAACGGTTCTCCAAAAACAGTAACCGTTGAAACGGGAATCTCAAATGATACCCGTACGGAGATATTGAGTGGACTCAAGGAGGGTGATACGATCGTCACCCAAACGACGAGCGCAAACTCTACCACCCAAACGAGTGGACAAAGCGGCTTCCGTATCCCCGGAATAGGAGGCGGTGGTAATCGCGGCGCGGTAGGAGCGCTGGGAGGAAGATAAAGTTATGATCGAATGTAAAAACATAGGAAAGACGTACGTGAACGGAGACATGGAGACTCACGCGCTCCGTGATGTCTCTTTCACGATCAATGATGGTGAATTTGTTGCGATCATGGGTCCATCAGGCTCAGGCAAATCAACACTTATGCACATCATCGGATGTCTCGACACGCCTACTCGTGGTGAGTATTTACTCGACAGAAAGGATGTTGCGAAACTCTCCGATGATGCTCTTGCGGATATCCGCATGCAGAAGATCGGTTTCGTTTTTCAGGCCTTCAATCTCCTCCCCCGCACAAGTGTGCTTCGTAATGTCATGCTTCCGCTTATCTATGCGGAAAAAGGAGAAGCAGAACGTATTGAAAAAGCAAAAGAGGCACTTTCTGCCTCAGCGTTTCCAGAGAAGTTCTGGGAGCACTATTCCAATCAACTCTCGGGGGGAATGATGCAGCGCGTTGCGATCGCTCGCGCACTCGTCAATGACCCAACACTCATCCTCGCCGATGAGCCGACAGGAAATCTCGACACGAAAACGGGAAATATGGTACTTGAAACCTTTCAGCGCCTGCACAAGGAGCAAGGAAGGACGATCGTACTCATCACCCATGAACCCGATATCGCTGAGCACGCCGAGCGTATCATACACATTCGCGACGGAGATATCGTCAGCGACAGCAAGCAGCACAAACAGCGCTTAGCCGTTAATCTTCTCTGAACATGAAAATACAAGATACTCTTCATGAGACTTATACGGCGCTCTCTGCAAACAAGGCACGCTCAGGGCTGACGATACTCGGCATCGTCATAGGTATTGGTTCCGTTGTTGCGATGATCGCCATAGGACAAGGTGCATCGGGATCGATACAATCGAGCATACAATCTATTGGCTCAAATCTTGTGCTTGTCATGCCCGGCCAGCAACGTGGAGCGGGTGCTAGTCCAGTGAGCGCGGGCCGTGGATCGGCAATGACCCTAAAGCAAGAGGATGCTGATGCAATAGCAAAGGAAGTCACGCTCGCAAAAGCGATAGCTCCTGAGATATCGCGAAGATATCAAGTCACCGCAAAGGGCACGAACACGAATACGCAAATAGTCGGTACGACAAGTGACTATCCTATAGTAAGGAATCTTGAAATAGATACGGGAACCTTCATCAGCGATATGAATGTACGTGACCTTGCGCGCGTAGCAGTGATCGGTCCGACGACCCGTGATGACCTCTTTGGCGCAGGGGCAGATCCCATCGGTGAGACGATCAGAATAAAGAATGTACAATTCAAGATCATTGGAATGACAAAGGCTAAGGGTGGTTCAGGATTCACCAACCAAGATGACATGATATTCGTACCCATATCGACCGCACAACGCTATCTCGCAGGTGATACTTACGTGACGACCATTAGCGTCGCAGCAGAAGACCCCAATGCGATGGCAACCATACAGCAGGAGATCACTGATCTGCTTCTGCGTCGCCACAACATCTCAGATCCAAAACTCGCTGATTTCCAAGTACTCAATCAACAGGATATCCTCGCGACTGCATCTTCTATCACCAACACGATGACTATGCTACTCTCAGCAATAGCCGGTATTTCACTGATCGTTGGGGGAATTGGAATCATGAACATGATGCTTACGACAGTCACCGAGAGGACACGCGAGATCGGACTCAGAAAAGCAATTGGTGCCAAACGCAGAGACATAAGCATTCAGTTTCTCGTCGAAGCTGTTATGCTCACCTTCCTTGGTGGTTTTATTGGAATAGTCCTCGGATGGCTCATATCGCTACTTGTGACATCACTATCGGGAATAGCGACTGCGGTTTCGACGACGTCGATTCTACTCGCATTCGGAGTCTCGGCATCGATCGGTATCGTTTTTGGATATTACCCCGCACGGAGAGCTGCGGCGCTCAACCCAATTGAAGCATTACGATATGAATAAGATCATAGAAACAAACTCACTGACGAAAACCTTCGACAAAACGACTGCGGTGAATGATATTTCATTTTCAGTCGACGAAGGTGAGATTGTTGCATTCTTAGGCCCTAATGGTGCCGGAAAGACCACGACAATAAAAATGCTCACTACCCTCCTGCCCCCGACGGATGGCTCCATTCGCATAAATGGATTTGATGCGATCAACGATAAGGATGCGGTTCGACGCTCTTTCGGTATAGTCTTTCAGGATCCTAGTCTCGATGACGAACTCACAGCGTTTGAGAATCTAGAATTTCATGGCGTTATCTATGGTGTTCCAAAAATAGATCGTCGAAGAAGAATTGATGAGATGCTTCGCTTCGTTGAGCTTTATGATAGGAAAGACGAACTTGTAAAGCACTTCTCTGGCGGAATGAAACGAAGACTAGAGATCGCAAGAGGACTCATCCATCATCCAAAGGTACTTTTTCTCGATGAACCGACATCTGGCCTTGATCCTCAAACGCGTAATCATATTTGGGACCATATACGGAAACTGAATAAAGAAGAAGGTATGACGGTCTTCTTCACGACTCACTACATGGAAGAAGCCGAACAAGCAGCAAGCAGGGTCTTCATCATCGACAAAGGCACGATCGTCGCAGAGGGCACCACTGCTTCGCTACTTCAAACGACTGGGAAAGATTCACTAGAGGCTGCATTTCTCTCACTAACAGGAAAGATGATTCGAGAAGAAGAAGCGGGCAGCAAAGAACACATGCGTATGCATCGCTCCGTTTGGAAGAGATAATTTTCGATCATGCAAACTATATATATTCTCTGGCTAAGACAGATCAAGCGCTATCTTCGCTCAAAACCACGCATCATTGGATCTCTTGGGCAACCCCTACTCTTCCTCGTATCGCTTGGCTTTGGCTTTGGTCCGATATTTCAAAAGGCAGGTGGCGGAAACTATATTCAGTTTCTTGCACCCGGCATCATTGCAATGGGCATCCTATTTACTGCAGTCTTTTCTGGAATTGAGATCATTTGGGACAAGCAATTCGGCTTTCTCAAAGAAACACTCGTCGCGCCCATCTCGCGTACACAGATCATGGTCGGTCGCACGCTTGGCGGAGCGACGGTTGCGCTACTCCAAGGCCTTATTGTGTTTATCATCACGCTTGTTGCAGGCTTCAGACCAGCAAGTCTCAACATGCTTCCTATCGCACTTGCGATCGCCGCACTTATCGCCCTCTTTTTCACTGCATTTGGTACGGCAATTGCAAGCCTTCTTGATGATATGCAAGGATTCCAATTGATAATGAATTTCGTTGTCATGCCGACATTCTTCCTTTCAGGCGCGCTCTTCCCTCTTGGTGGACTACCCTCGATGCTCGAGACCGTAGCAAGACTAAACCCTCTCGCCTATGGCGTCGATGGGCTCAGGGAAGCGCTCATTCAATCAGCGCACTTCTCTATGAGTATTGACTTGGTCATACTCTCCCTCTCAACGGCATTATTACTCGCGATCGGCTCGCTACTCTTTGCACGTATCGAGATCTGATCATGATCATCGAACATATGAACAAAAAGATAACCATGTATTTATCGTTTGCTGTCATTCTCGCTGTTATATCATTTTACGCAGGTGCCCATTTCGGCGCGAACAGCACGCAAACCTCGAGCACACAGAGCGCTTCACCTGCTGCAGACGGATATCGCATGAATGGAAATAGACAGCGCGGAGCAGCCGGAGCGGGAATGACCACGGGAAAGATCCTTTCCGTAAACCCTCAAAGTATTGTCGTCGCACTTCGAGATGGCGGATCAAAGATAATTTTCATATCACCAACTACTGAAATATCAAAGTTTACCGCAGGTACCCCATTTGACCTTGTAGAAAATGGAAATGTGTCGATCATTGGCGACGCGAATCCAGACGGCAGCCTAAATGCACGAATGATTCAGATAAGACCGGATGTTCCTTTACGACAGAACGCCTCAACGAGCTCTTCTCCTCAACCAACTGCAAATCAATAAACAAAAAGCACACCGGGTGTGCTTTTTGTTTATTCCTTTTGCTTCTTCGCTCTTTGCTGTCCTTTCTTCTTCTCTACCTTTACAGACAACTCATCATTCTTCAATGAAACAGTGACCGTTGCTCCAGAAAGTAATCGCTCCTTGATCATCGCATTCGCAACAGGGTTGAGGATCTTCTCTTGAATGAGACGTCGTAATGGTCTCGCTCCAAACTGAGGGTTGTATCCCTCCTTCGCGAGCTTATCGAGTGCATCATTTGAGACGATAAGTGATATCTCTTTTTGTTCGAGACGCTCACCGATACGCTTCACCTGTACGTCGACGATATCACGAACGACCTCTGGTGAGAGGATGTCGAAACTGATGATTTCGTCCAACCTATTTATGAATTCTGGCCTGAAGTAGTCTTTCAAGTGCTCGATGACCTTCGCTTTCGTTTCAGCATATTCAGCGTCCTGACCGACATTTCCTGTTCCAAATCCCATGCTTTGCATCTTATCAATGAACTCAGAGCCGATATTCGAGGTCATGACGATGACGGTGTTTTTGAAATTGACCACTCGCCCCTTTGAGTCAGTAAGACGACCATCATCAAGTACCTGCAGAAGTATATTGAATACTTCGGGATGGGCTTTCTCCACTTCGTCAAAAAGGACGACAGAGTATGGACGATGACGAACCGACTCTGTGAGTGAACCGGCCTCCTCGTGACCAACATAACCTGGAGGCGCACCGACAAGCTTCGAAACTGCGTGCTTCTCCATGAACTCTGACATATCGACACGAATAAGTGCCTTCTCGTCGTCAAAGAGGAAGTTTGCGAGTGCCTTTGTGAGCTCAGTCTTACCAACACCGGTAGGCCCCAAGAAGAGGAACGAACCGATCGGTCGGTGCGGATCGCCGATACCAACACGAGAACGACGTACGGCGTTTGCGATCTTCGCGATCGCTTCATCTTGGCCGACGACACGCTGTCGCAGCTCTTCTTCCATTCTACCAAGCTTGGCAACTTCTTCTTCGAGCATTCGCGAGACAGGTACTCCGGTCCAGCGTGCAACGACTTTCGCTATATCTTGTTCTGCGACTTCTTCTCTCAAAATCCTACGAGATGACTGTAGTTTTTTGAGCTTCGCCGTCTTGTCATTGAGCTGCTTCGTAAGTACGGGAATACTTCCATAGCGAATCTCAGCAGCCTTAGAAAGGTCGCTGCGCAATTCAGCATTCTCTGCCTCAACGCGTTGCACTTCAAGCTCTTTCTTTATGTTTTTAAGATCAACGACGAGTGTCTTCTCATTATTCCACTTGAGCTCGAACTCACGCGTCTCCTCACGAAGGTCAGCGATTTCACGATTGATCGCCTTGATACGTTCGCGAGCACGCTTTGCAGCGTCACCATCACCCTCAGCATCTTTTTTAAGTGCCTCATTCTCGATCTCGAGACGCATGATCTTGCGATGAGCCTGCTCAAGCACTGCTGGCTTATTCTCAAGCTCGATACGTAGACTTGAAGCAGCCTCGTCTATAAGATCCACTGCCTTATCTGGAAGCGCACGGTCAGTGATATAGCGCGAGGAAAGATTCACTGCTGCGAGTATCGCATCATCGGTGATCTTCACGCCATGGAAGATCTCATACTTCTCCTTCAATCCTCGAAGTATTGCTACTGCATCTTCTATTGACGGCTCCTGGACATAAACAGGCTGGAAGCGTCGGGTAAGTGCAGGGTCTTTTTCGATGTGCTTCTGATATTCCTTTATCGTTGTCGCACCTATTGCACGCAATTCGCCGCGCGCAAGAGCGGGCTTCAACATGTTCGAAGCGTCCATGGACCCCTCGGCAGCGCCTGCGCCGACAATCGTATGGATCTCGTCGATAAAGAGGATGATTTTCCCTTCCGAACGCTCAATCTCCTTCATGATAGCCTTAAGACGCTCCTCAAACTCACCACGGTACTTTGTTCCCGCAATAAGCAAGCCAAGGTCAAGGGACACAAGCTCCTTGTCACGTAAAAATTCCGGCACATCGCCTTTTGCGATACGCTGCGCAAGTCCTTCAACAACGGCAGTCTTTCCCGTGCCTGCATCTCCGATCAATATCGGATTATTCTTTGTCCTTCTTGAGAGTATCTGAATGAGTCTGCCGGTTTCTTCATCTCTGCCGATTACGGGATCAAGCTTGTCTTCTTGTGCGAGCTTCGTTAGTGAACGTGTATATTTTGCGATAGAACGCTGCTTTGACTGGGGCGTACCACCAGCCCCATCGGCGTTTTCGCGTATCTGCTTAAGCGCTCCAAGAATACGCTCCCTTGTAACCTTATTTTGCTCAAGGAGTTTTTCTGCCGGTGAAGGCACGAGCAGCATCGCCATCAAGATATGTTCCGTCGATATGAACTGATCTTTCATTTCCTGGCCGATTACCTGGGATTGTTCCAGGATCTGCGCAAGTTCAGCAGTCAGATATAATTGATACGAAGCCGCCATACCTCCAGCACGCTCTGAGCCATCGTCAATTCGTTCAGTAACTTGCTCGGTAAAAAAAGCAGCATCAATATCGAGTTTTTCGAGTATCGTTAGTACCATACTCTCTTCCTGAAGAAGGAGTCCAGCTAAAAGATGCATCGGTGTGACATGGGTTTGTTCACGTTCGATAGCAAGTTCATGGGCACGTCTGATCGCATCTCTTGCTTTTGCGGTAAAATTTTGAAAAGGTGGCATATTTGTTCGATGAAATAAGCGATTCTCAATGAGCATACACCACATAACATGCTCGGTCAAGGTCAGAAATACAGGAAATCTATAGTATATATGCTTTTTATCCTACTTAAAATACCCTTTCGGGTATTTGATTATCAGAACCGTTTACTGACGACCTCCCAATCTACTGCTTTCAAGAAAGCCTCGATGTAGTCTGCCCGCTTTAAGCCATAATCGATCATGAAGCTATGTTCAAATACATCCATGACAAGGAGTGGCTGTGCGCCAGCGAGGAGTCCTACATCGTGCTCATTGATCCAGATGTTCAGTAGCTTATCAGTATGGTCACTAACGAGTACGACCCAACCAATACCTCGCATCGCACCTGTCGCCTTAAAATCCGCTAGCCATTCATTGTAACCACCGAATCCAGCAACAAACGCGCGAGCAAGTGCGCTCTCCTCATCAAGTGCGACACCACCCTTTTTCAGATTTCCGAAATAGAGTTCATGCAAACGCATACCGTTATACTCCCAACCAAAACGCCTTTTCATTTCAGCATATTCAGGAGTGGACAGAGCACCGCCTGACTTCAACGACTCGAGCTTATCGTAGAGAGTATTTGTATTCTTTACATACCCCTCATAAAGCGCAAAATGATTTTTAAGCAGCTGATCGGAAAAACCAGCAGTTCCGAGTAAGGTTTCAAAATTCTGTATTGTATACATATTTATATTATAGCAAGTATATCGGCGAATTAAACCCCCCTGCTTTTTTTATAATATACAGCAAATGAAAAACAGGCGTAAGCCTGTATCATGTATGCTTTCGCGCAAGAGGCAACACCCGTGCCAGCGTCTCTGCAAAAGCTTTGATTTCATCCTCAGTATTTTCCCTACCGAGACTTAAACGCAAACCCGAAAGCGGTTGACCTGGTGCGGCATCACTCGCCGATGCGATCGCCGCTAAAACATGAGACTCTTCAGCGGCACGCTCATTACAGGCACTTTTTGTAGCGACCGCAAAACCCTCCTTATCGAGAAGAATAGAAAGATATTCATGGTCGACATCCGAAAATGAGACATGCACGTTATTCGGAACTCGTTCATACTCAGGCTCACCATTTACGAAGACCTCAACGTTATTCTTTTTCCCTGCTTCAACACATGCAGTGAAGAGCTGGGTGCGTAGTGGCATTAAACGAACAGATTCACTTGTTGCACTCGACTGCGCAGAGACGAACGCCTCGGCAAAGCCAACAATAAGTGGGATAGGTTCGGTACCGGCACGTAATCCGGATTCCTGCCCTCCTCCAACCAGTTGTGCGCGCAGTTCTACCCCAGGAGAACGATACAATAGACCGACTCCTTTTGGTCCATAGATCTTCGAGCTATTGCAAGTGAGCATATCGACGCCAAGTTGCGGTATGTTCAATTCGTAGTAATTGACTGCTTGTGTTGCGTCGGTATGCAAAAGCGGAAACATATCCTCTGGCTGCAATGCACGGTCACGCTGCACACCTCTTTCTTCGCGCTTCCACTTACGAATGACATGCGCAATGTCTGCTATAGGCTGTACGGTACCGATTTCATTGTTTACAAGCATCACCGAGACGACGACAGTCTGCTTAGTGATCAACGAAGCGAGGACCTTGAAATCGGCGATACCATCAGTATTTACCGGAAGCCTCTTAACAATAACACCCCTCTCCTCCAAAACACGAGCTGTTTCGAGAACAGCATCGTGCTCGATGCTGCTTATGATGATCTCCGCTCGTTCCCCATCATGCTTCAACTGCCAACTCTCTACAGCACCAAAAAGCGCAAGCTGTATAGACTCAGTCGAACTACTCGTGAACAAGCAGGTTTCCTTGGGGACGCCAAGCGCGTCGGCAATACGCTTTCTAGACGCTTCGAGACCATTGTGAGCATAAACCCCCTCAGCATGAATCGCGGATGCATTCCCGAAGTTTGCTGACCAATATGGCTCCATAGCAGCAATTACCGCGGGAGCTACTGGCGTTGCAGCTGCGTGGTCGAAATATATGCGTTTCATTGATATATTGTGCCACACAAGTCGCATTTGCAAAAGAGCATACTTATCCTGTATCATAGGCACATGCATTACACAGTCATCTCAATAGGATTGCTCTCTTTGGCGATCATCGTACTGACTACTTGGGTCATCATACTCGAACGAAGGCTTTCGACTTTCCTCTCAGGAAGAAACGCGAGCTCTCTCGAAGACATCATCGCGCGAAACCAAGAAGAGATCCAAGATTATCATGATTTCGAAATTGAGATGCGTGACGAACTTGCAAAGATCGACGCGCGACTATTGCGCAAGATCGATGGCATTGTCCTTAAGCGCTTTAATCCATTTCAGGGCACAGGCACAGGAGGCAATCACAGTTTCGCTGCAGCCTTCCTCGACGAGCAAGGAAATGGCGCTGTGCTCTCTACGCTCTATACGAGAGAGCGCGTAAGCACATATGCAAAGCCAGTTACGAACAATACATCAGACATAGACCTTACAGAGGAAGAGGCTGCGGTCATTGCAAAAAAGTCATAAAACACCCTTAATTGGGTGTTTTCTATACTATTGACTTTTTATAGATAATCATGCAGAATAATTACCAGTTGAACATTCTGCCTGAAAACAGCCTCCCCAATAGGAGCTCTGATGAGCACAAAGAATTATATTCCAATCGAATTCAGTGACCGATCTTTCGATGACGGACGACGTCTGTTTGAGGCCATTGGCATCAAATTCCTCCGTCCCTTCCGCAACATGTTCTACGAGATCAGCTTGCCCGATGGGCTCAGCATCATCAAATTCAATCCGAGGGTGAAGGTGCTCATCGATAAGACGGGCAAACATCTCGCCAACATCTTTTCGGGGTCGCATCCCAGCGAGAAGTCGGTAGTCCAGCTCATTCAGCGATTCTGTGTGACCATAGACCTCCTTCCCGATGGTGATCGCACGATTGTCGTCGGCAAGGTCTTCGATGGGCATACCGCCGTCTTCGAGACTGAGCGCATGCTGATCCCCAGAGAGAAAGAGGGCCAGAGCAAGATGATCGAGCGTGCGATCACCGAAGCGACGCGCTGGGTAGACACGTACTATCCGAACTGGCGCGATGCCGCGACCTACTGGTGCTGATACGACCAAAGCCCTCACCTGAGGGCTTTTTCATTTTCCGCACGTCGACAGATGACAATAAATATGGTAATATCACGTGACGTTAATTACCCGCTTCACGCAATTTTATTATGTCTGAAAGACCACCAATCATCGTCATTATGGGCCACGTGGATCATGGAAAGTCCACATTGCTCGACTATATCCGCAAAACGAACATCGTCGCGACCGAAGCCGGCGGCATTACCCAGCACATTAGTGCATATGAGGTGGATCATAAGACGAATGAAGGAGTGGTAAAACGCATCACCTTTCTCGACACACCAGGACACCAAGCATTCACTGGAATGCGTGCGCGTGGCGCACGTGTTGCGGACATAGCAGTACTTGTTGTCTCAGCTGAAGACGGAGTCAAAGCTCAAACCATTGAAGCCTACAATGCGATCAAAGAAGCAGGCATCCCCTTTGTCGTTGCGATAAACAAGATCGATAAGCCAAATGCTAACCTCGAAAGGACGAAGCAGTCGCTCGCAGAAGCTGATATTCTCGTCGAGGGTTATGGTGGTGATATTTCATTTGCACCGATCTCTGCAAAATCCGGAGAGGGCGTTGATGCCCTACTCGACCTTCTTCTTCTCACTGCAGAGCTTGAAGGACTCGAGGGAGATCACACCGCACCGCTTGAGGCAGTCGTCATCGAGTCACGCATGGATCCAAAGAAGGGTGCAACGGCAACGCTCATCATACTTGATGGCACTATCGCAAAGGGAGGCTTCGCTGTTTGCGAAGGCGCATACGTACCTCTTCGTATGATCGAAAACTACCTTGGCAAGCCGATTGAAACAGCTACATTTTCTTCACCGATTCGCCTTACCGGCTGGTCAAGTGTACCGAAGGTTGGAGCAACAGTGAGGATGGTCGCAACGAAAAAAGACGCTGAAGCAGCTGCTGCAGCACCAATTGCGACCAGTGCAAAGCAGATAAATACCCTAAGGGGTAAGGATACCGTAACCATCCCTCTCATCATAAAAACTGATGTCGCGGGAACACTTGAGGCGATCGAGGGAGAACTTTCCAAGTTTGCACACGAACGCGTTCAGCTTCGAATCATAGGAAAAGGCGTAGGAAATGTCAGTGAAAACGATGCACGTCTTGCAATTGGTGCAGAAGGTGCGGTTATCATAGCTTTCGGTGTCAAAACCGATCCACTTGCCGCAGACCTCATATTGCGTAACGAGATTCCCTTCCATGATTTCAACATCATTTATAAATTGACTGAATTCATCGATGACCTCATCAAGGAGCGCGCACCTCATGTCGAAGTAAAAACCAAGCTCGGCGAGCTCAAGGTGCTTCGTTTCTTCTCACAACAAAAAGACAAGCAAGTGCTTGGTGGACGAGTAGAGTCAGGAAAGATCACCAGAGATGCTCGCTTCACCATTGTTCGCCGAGGGGTGGAAATCGGTGAAGGACGAGTACTTGAACTTCAGCAGTCAAAAATGAAGGCAGCAGAGGTAGCTGAGGGTGTCGACTGTGGACTCATGGTCGAAGCGAGAATGACGATCGCGGAACGCGATATTCTTGTTCCATTTATCATAGAACGAAAACAATAATGGAAAAGATGAAGATACATCAGATCAAGGATGAGCGCATGATGCACATCATCAAGGATCTCGCAGCACAATATGTCGCACGACACACCAACAGGCAGTCACTACTTACAGTCACAAGGGTCATCCTTTCGAGTGATCAGAAACAGGTGAACATCATGCTCTCTGTTATGCCACGCTCTGCAGAAAAAGGTGCACTTGATTTTCTCAATCGTAGCCGAGATGAGTTTCGTGACTTCATGAAAGAGCGCACGAAAATGCACATCTTGCCATATGCACGCTTTCTCGCCGACGAAGGTGAATACAACAGACAGCGTGTGAGTGAATTGCTCACTGATGATGATAAATGATTTTCAAAAAGAGGCGCTTGCCTCTTTTTGCTTTTTCATAAAAAACTGATATAGTAGCATGACTGGCACGGTGGCGAAGTGGTAACGCTGCGGTCTGCAAAACCGCCATGCGCGGGTTCGATTCCCGCCCGTGCCTCAAAATCAAAACTCTCGAAGCTCAGCTTCGAGAGTTTTGATTTTCACGGGAGAAAGCACCTTCATCAGGTGCTTTCGTCGGGAATCGAAAAGCGGAGCTCCGCCCGCAGCGCTCTTGCGCGAGGACGAGCGAGCTCGGGCAGGAGCCACCCCGTAGATTCGGAGCGCAGCGAACGAATATACGGCGGTGAGCTGACGCCGATTCCCGCCCGTGCCTCAAAACGACAAAACAAACGCGAAAGCGTTTGTTTTGCTTTGTTTTGGTGCACGGGCGGGAATCGAAAGACGGAGCCGGGTACCGTCACCCGGCGCTGTTTTATCCGAGCTTCGCTCGTGATAAATCTAGCCGCGTGCACGGTCGGCGAGTCGGGGTCGCGAGTACTTAGGCTTTTTGACGTCTCGTAGAGCGTCAAAAGACTTAGTAACTTGTGACCGATTCCCGCCCGTGCCACCTTATTGAATCTTCTAACTCAACCTATCAATCAGCCTCCACATCTCCCGCTTGCTTTCCTTGATGATCTTTTCACTTCTAAAATTTTTTGAGTACTCTGCGAGCTTCATGATGACATCCTCAAGATTCTTTTTCGTCGGATGATCATAATCTGCGCCTATATCAAAGAATGTCTTGCGCACGGTCTTCTCAGCATCTTCTATGCTCATTCCATCAAATGCTCGAGGAGAGAGATTCTCTGGCTTCTCCTGCTCAAGCTGTGACATATGATGTGCTGCTGCAAAGCAAGGAATGAGCGCGTCACGAACCTCTATAGCGGTAATATCATTACGCGTAACATCTATTCCAAATACAATATTGTTGGAGTTATCCATATACAATAGTATACCACCTCTTTGCCACGCTTTGCAAAATCCCACCGTGCGCGCTATATTGTTTTCAGATATACGCAACGAGGCGACAATGGAATCTCTTTGCATCGGCGTGGTCGGAGAGAACGGTGCCGGCAAGACGACAGCAGTCAAACTCATCCAAGCAGAACTCGTGGGTCACACAACAAAGATCATTCGGTTCTCTGAGCTCCTCAGTGCGACGCTGAAACTTTGGAACTTGGAACCGAATAGAGCAAATCTCCAACTTGCAGCCCAGGCGATGGATAATACGTACGGTAAGGGGACACTATCAAGAGCGGTCATAGCTCAGGCAAAACACATGACCGAGGACGTGCTTTTCCTTGATGGAGTCCGATGGCTTACCGATGAGACCGGCGTACGCTCATTCGAGAACAACCTGATCATTTACATCACCGCCTCCCCCGAAGTCCGTTTTCACCGATTGCGCGAGCGAAAGGAAAAAACAGGAGAGGGTTCAATGTCGTGGGAGCAGTTCTTAGAGGAAGACTCAGCGCCGAATGAGCAATTCGCTGCTGAGATCGGTAGTCGCGCTGATTTCACTGTAAGAGATATCGTGAATGAGCAGACTATCGCTCCCATCGTCAAAGAAATTCGACGACGCCTCAATACCGTTTAAATTCATTGCCGCCCTTCCTTGGCGGTTTTTCTTTGCATTATCGAGCATTTTCGGTTACGATAGTGCTACCGTCCGGGTGGTGTAATGGTAGCCACAGGAGACTTAAAATCTCCCGCCATAAAAAGCGTGCGGGTTCGAGTCCCGCCCCGGGCACAGCGGGACAAAAAAGAGCGCAAGCTCTTTTTTGTTACCCGCTGCGACCCGGTGCGGGACTCGAAAGGCGGAGGCTGCGAAGCCAGCCGCTGAAGGCTTCCCAGCCGAAGCGGCTGTAGCCGAGCCGTGGTCACGAGCACTTAGGCTTTTGACAGCTCTGCTGGCTAAAGACTTAGTGAC
>JAJZQJ010000003.1:0-63420 GCA_021851895.1 bacterium | reverse complement strand
GCGGGACTCGAAAGGCGGAGGCTGCGAAGCCAGCCGCTGAAGGCTTCCCAGCCGAAGCGGCTGTAGCCGAGCCGTGGTCACGAGCACTTAGGCTTTTGACAGCTCTGCTGGCTAAAGACTTAGTGACTTGTGACCGAGTCCCGTCTGATTCGTTTCTCCGGCACAGTGGCAGAAAAAAGAGCGCAAGCTCTTTTTTCTTATGCCACTGTGACTCCGGGGCGGGACTCGAAAGGCGGAGGCTGCGAAGCCAGCCGCTGAAGGCTTCCCAGCCGAAGCGGCTGTAGCCGAGCCGTGGTCACGAGCACTTAGGCTTTTGACAGCTCTGCTGGCTAAAGACTTAGTGACTTGTGACCGAGTCCCAGAATCCTATTCTGCGTGCAGAGCACTCAATGAGTCAAAAACCTAAAGGGTTTTTCGGCTCCCTGTGTATTAGAAGTATCTGTACCAGCGCGCTTTGCGCTCCATCAAACTCAAACCGGAACGGTTTTACGTTTGCCCAAGCATTAAATAGTATCTATTGACTTTCCCCAAAAATATGCTATTATATCTTCGGACGGATAACCCGTTCCACTTTCAAAGAAAGGGACACATGTCCACAGTTCTCGAAATCCCCAAGGGCTCCCAGATCCTCGTCTGCAAGTCGGCCCTCGAGAAGAAGAAGGTCTCCGGCCTCAGGGCCGCCGTGATCACTGACGTCCATCGCACCGGCGATGAGCGCGGCATGATCAAGGTCACCTACACGGCCAAGCTCCTGCTTCCCCGTACGGCGGAGAACTGCAGTCGCTGCAACGGCCCCGTCCGCGTCAATCGGACGACCGGCGAGGCGGTCTGCAAGAACTCGGACTGCAATCACCGGCATGGGTTCATCACCCATCCCCAGGGCGTCGTCCTCAGCGATCTCGCGAAGGATGACTTCAGCCCCATGCAGGACGAGTACTAGGCCCAGCACATCAAGTCACACGGCTCGCGTTATGCGCGAGCCTTTTTCATTACTTGACTTTTTTATACTATATGTTATTGTTCCCCGAGCTCTGTACAAAGTAAATCAGGAGGAAATCGATGGCCCCCATCATCCCCGAAGTGATCACCAAAGGCATGACCGTGGTTCTCAGCAGAAAGGCCGCAAAAAGGAACCATACCACGAAGCGGCGTGTCGG
Organism: bacterium; assembly: GCA_021851895.1. Lineage (GTDB taxonomy): Bacteria > Patescibacteriota > Minisyncoccia > Phycocordibacterales > UBA6899 > JAJZQJ01. The sequence continues at coordinate 62,263 of JAJZQJ010000003.1, read as the reverse complement.
AGTGATTACGGGTATTCTGAAGGAGGAGACCAAAGGAGATGATGAGCCTCAAGAGGTCTTCACCGTGAACATACTGGAACCCCACATCGGCGAGTGTACCTGCACCAACAAGAAAATGCATCGGATCAACCGCACGACCGGCGACAACGTCTGCACAGACAAGTTCGGCGAGTACAGGCATGGCCACGTCCAGCCCGATCGCATGAAGACAGTTTCGCTCCGGCGTGATGACTTTTGGAAAATTCAAGAATTTCCTGAAGCTGAATGACCACCCCCAAACACAACCATGCGTTGTGTTTTTTCATGCAAAACGCTTGCAATATTTTGCAAATTTGGTACTATATCCCCATCCCTCCTTAGCTCAGTTGGTAGAGCAGCTCGCTCTTAACGAGACGGTCCAAGGTTCGAGTCCTTGAGGGGGGACAACAAACAAAAAAGACGCGAAAGCGTTTTTTTTGTTTTTGTTGCCACCCCCTCAAGGACTCGAAAGGCGGAGGCGGGCACCCTCGCTCGCGCGTCTTCGCGCAGCGCAGGGTCGCCGAGCCGTGACGACGGCCACTTAGCATTTCATAAGCGCAGCGCAATGAAATGCTTTGTGAGCCGTGTCGAGTCCTCGCTTGACGCGAAAGCGTCTTTTTTGTTTTTGTTGCCACCCCCTCAAGGACTCGTAGGGCGGAGGCCGCGGAGCCGGCCGCTGAGGACCCGTCCGAAGCGGCCGTGGCCGAGCCCTGGCCCCACCTGCACCCCATAGATTTCGAGCGAAGCGATGAAATATATGGAGGTGACAGAGGGACGAGTCCTTGAATCCGATTCAGTACGCGAAGCGTCATTCAAACTCAAACCGAAACGGTTTTACGTTTGCCCTGCATCTAAATTAAAAAAGACACATTGTGTCTTTTTTAATAGAATATCCTATTTCACTGTTACAACGAAATCCTTCACGCTGCCTGGGAAATACTGTTTCCAGAACGGACGAAGTGTCGCGTCGACGTGATCTATACTTGGGAATCGCATAATGACTTTCTTCACGTCATCCTTTGACACGTTGAGCAACGCTCTTGTGAATGTATCAGTATCCACCTTCCACATAAATGAACCCTGCCCTTCAACATGGAAGACCACCTTATCAGCATTGAGCAAATCAACCTTCGTCGGATCCTCCTGATAAGTCACTGGAAGCATCTCGATATGAGAAAGCGTGATGTCCTCGTCGTTATAGTTCTTGAGTGCTGAGCGAGCAAGAGTCTTCGTAAGCAATACCCGATCGAACACTGGCGCAGAGAGCGTGCCTGTAAGTACCGCGCGCGCCTTTTCAGGAGCATCAGATGCCTCAAGCGTTACATCCTTGTATGAGAACTGATAAAGTCCTTCGTAGCTTACCTGCGCAGGTAGAATCTCTTGGGTAGCTCGTGCGCGAAGCTTGTTTTCAAGTTCTATCTTAAGCTTCTGAGATACCCCATCAAGCACATCATTTGGAACCGTCTTCTTCACCCCCGCTGAACCACCAGAGATCTCTCCGGTAAGATTTGCGCCAACCAAAGTGAATTGGGGCTTACCCTTAAACCCTGGAAGTGTGAATTCTGCTGGCCCTTTACGATTATAATCCGGACCCGAAGACTCAGCATACACCATAACGTCCAAGGTTCCTGGCTTTCCTGACTTTGCAGCTGGGATCGTAACATTCTCATGAATACGATAGATCTTTCCATCGACAGCCTCAAGACGTGTTGTCTTTATGAGCTTCTGAGCAACAGTCTGCTTATTGAAAAGTGTGACCTTTCCTGATGCGGTCGCGACAGATGTCTTTGACTCAGTTGCAGGAACGTCTACAGAAACCTTATCTTCGATCGTAAGCACTGAGAGTGGGAACTCCTTGGCAGGATCTCCATTTTTTACAGCCTCGATATCAGCGAGCAAGCTCACCTGCTCCGTCTTTGGAGTGATCACGATATTTGCTCCTGAAAAATATGAAATTCCACCAATGATGAGAACCAATAAAATGATCGGTCCAAGCACCCAAGGTATCCAAGAGAAATAATTATGCTCTTCCTCGAATTCTGATACAGTCGGACGAGTCTTCTTCGAAGTATCAGTAAAATCACCCTGTATATCCTCGTGTGCCTCCCCCGCATGCTGTTTCGCTGCAGCGATATAAGGCCAGATACTCTCTATTGGGCTTCTTCCCGATTCCGAGGAATCCTCACCTACAGGCGGTTGATTGTCAGATCGATTCTTATCCTTACGCGCGGCAAATTGCTCGAGAACCATTTTTTTCGGTTCGATCGTAGGCATTGCAGGATATTCAATGACCGGCTGTTGTTTTGTAGGCTCAGTGGCATCTCCAGAAAGAAAGGCTTCTGCTTCTTTGCTGGGCTCCAAAATCCTACCACTCGAAGGCTGCCTTACCACAGACACTGCTTGTAACGTATCATCTGATTCCTCATGAGTGCGCCTCTTTTGCTCGGCTTGCGCAACTACGGCATCAGCAGCAGACATCGGCGACGCGCTTGGATGCTGTTTTGGAACTCTTCTGACGATACGGCGGATGATTCGTCGTTTAGGCTGCGGCGAGTCACCGCTTTCAATTGGTGTGTTCGATTGATTGATCATAACGTATTAGCCTTTCACATCTGCATTGAGAAGCTTTTCTAATATCATAATAATAACACAGAGGAATATATCTGCACGTTGCCCCTCCTCAAGCTTCATGAAGCGAAGAAGAAACTCTTCATCAAGAGAATGCACGTCAAATTCACCCTGATCCTCCCCGAAAACTCTATCTGCGGACTCGCGCAACGCGTCACCATAATGAACAACGTAGTCTTCATCGACGAAATGATAGATGACGTGCGGAATCGGATACTGCTCCGAGAGTTGTGTCAGTGCTCCAATGAAAAGCAACTTCCACTCACGAATTGCCTTCGCGAAGATCTCCTCCATCTCTTTGGTGCGCCCTGCATCCGACTTCCCCTCGAGGTAAAGTTGTACTTCCGAGATCGCTGCTGCATTCTGAAGTCCGAGCTCACGCATGGTCATGCGCGTAATCGCATGGTACCCCAATGGGAATGACAGGGACTCAAGCAAGACATTATCGCGCACGAGAGCGACGTCAGTCACCTCTCCTGCGACGTCGACGATGATGAATGATGCACTCTCTGCGAACGTATCGCGAACAGCATTGAATGCCGCAAACATAAATGAATGAAAATGCGGTGTGATGTGCGGCCAACGTCGAGTCGTTGTTTGCACAAAAGAATCGCGTATGCGTTCAGGCATCACAGAAAGGTAAAGTGCAATGTCAAGCTCTTGCGCCTTTCGTCCGATCGGTGCAGCAACTTCATAACCATTCAATTTCACCTGCATTGCTCGGGACTCGATCAAAATATTCTTGAGAAGTTCCTTGGGGCCGCTCGGATCAAACGGGGTGGTGGTGAAAAGCGCACTTTCCTTGTCGATGATCTGACGAAACCCTTTCTCGGTTATAAGAAAATCATCTGGCTGATCAAGGTGAACCAAACGAGTTTGCGATGTATTCCAAGGCGATGCGAGTGCAAAAAAGACTTCAGTCGGGATGATTTCTGCATGTTCTTTCATTACTCCATCCGTAGCCTTGTCTAGAGATTCTTGCATCAACGTCACAAAGCGCTGAACGTTGAGCTTTTCCTGAAAAGGTATCGTTTCTCTTGACGTGGCAACGATAAAAGGCTCTACACCATGATCGAGGCGCACCAAAGCAGCTCCAATGGACCCGGACCCGACATCAACGACAAGCACATGATGGGATTTTTTCCCACCAGAGAAAAGGCCTTTAAAGAAGGACATATAGTAAATTATAACATACATAGCATCGAGAAATATACACAGAATCAAAAACGCCACACGGTGGCGTTTTTGATTCACTGACCGAGATAAAGTTGTTTATTTTTGCGATGCTCTGCAAAATCCTTCGCGTAGTGAATGATACCGTTCTTATCCGAAAGATAGTAGAGATAGTCATTCGGCGTCGGATTCACTGCAGCATTTATACTTTCAATACCCGGCGATGCGATAGGAGTCGGGGGTAATCCCTTATTTCTATAGGTGTTATATGGGGACTGTACGAACAGGTCTTCTTGCGTGAGCTGCAATGAGGCTTTATCCATAATGTAAACAAAAGGGGCATCAAGCTGTAAGGGCATATTCTGCTGGAGACGACGGTAAATGATATCCGCAATCATGCCTCGATCCTCCTTCGTCTTACCCTCAAGCTCAACAAGCGACGCGACAATCATAATGGTCTTCCAATCCTTCCCTTTCGCGAGAGCTTCATTCTGAAGATCAGCCGTCTTCAGGTTGAAAGTTTTACGCATATCACGAACGATCTGACCACTTGTTGCATTTCGAAAGAAACGATACGTATCAGGAAAGAGATAACCCTCAAGACTCTCAGTCTCATTCATGAAGTCGACTGAAGAGAAGTCAGGAAAAGTTGATGAGAAGGTTTTTGCCATATCCTTTCGTGTATAGCCTTCAGGGATCAATACACGAACGTTTTCGATTCCATAATCCCTCGAAATGATCCGATCAATGACCGCAGGAAGCGAGGGCGCAGTTTCAAAATAATATGCTCCTTGATGCATTTTTGTATCAGCCCCCTTTATACGCACCAAAAATGCAAATGCTTCGGGCGATTTGATGATATGCGCGTTCGCTAATATCGTTGCGATCCCCTGCACACTTTCGCCCGCATCGATACGAACGATCGTTTTCGGAATGAATTCGATCGGAGGAGTGAACAAATAAGCGTATGCGACCCCAAAAAGAGCCGATGAAAGAAGAAGCAGTATGATTGAGATGATCATGCCAAGGCGGCGCGTTTTCTTGTGTTCAGGTAGATCACCAGAAACATTCTGAGATCCATTGCTCGCATCACCCTGCTGCTTGAGGTCGACGATGACGTTATCCATGATAAAAGAACTGTTTTTGGTTCCTCGTTATTATAAAAATTAAATAGGGAGATTGCTCGGCGGCTCCGCCTTGCGCGATTCGATACGACTGAATGTAGGTGTCGCAGACACTCTTCCTGGAAAATGGAATATAGTTGCGAGTTCCTCTGTGTTAAGCACAAAAGGTTTTCCTTTTTCATAGAAGAATCCTCTTCGAAGATAGGCATCAAACATCTTCTTCTTCGCTTTCATTAGATCAGCATCTGTTTTTATGTCTCGCTTTGCATCCTTCTTGGTGACGTTATTATCTTTGAATCCATTCAACTCAAGAGAGGAAAACTGCTTCATGATTCCCATGAGACCAGCAATATTCGCAGTATCATAGCGATCTTTACGGGCGAGATAGATTGCGCGTATTCCTACATCAAAACCAAGTTTCGTGATAGAACGCTCTATCGCCTCGATCTCTTTGCGCTGGATCGACGACATCTTGTCACCAGCCTTGTCTTTTATCTCCTTAATGACCTTATCGGCCTCCTTCTTCCAATCCTGAGTTGGCGGTGTCCACCAGTTATTCGTAACGAACTTCATCCAGTCTTCGCTACCGATCTTCCACCAATATTCACCCCAAAACTTATCCCACTCTCTATCCTTTGGCTTCCCCTTATAACGCTCCTCATGAGCCTGAATGAGGATCTGTATCCATGCGTGCTGTCCCCTTTCTATCGCTCCGAGATATTCAAGAACAACCGTCATTGGGTCGATCTTGAATTCCTCTTTAAGGTCAAGCTTATCTAACCCGTAATCAACGTAAGTCTTTATTGGATACGGATCGGGCTTCGAGAGGATAAACTCTGCGCCATGCAGATCCCACTCTTCTTTGTCTCGTCCAAATGGCACCTTCGTCACATAATCTACAGTTTCACGCACTTCGATATCAGGGTATTGCGAATATAGGTGATTGGTAACATGCTTTACGAACTCCTTTGGAGTATAAATATAAAAATGTACTGCTCCTTCCGTGGAAACCATCTCAAGAGAAAACCAAGAGTTTACTTTCCCTTTAGTGATCTTTTCCAATCGATTCGTCGGTTTAAAAGGCTGATGTAGCGCATGGAGTACGAGCTCCATCGCAAGTGGAGACTTATCAATATTTCTCGGTACCCTGATTTCAAGCAGAGTGAATTCCATTTTCTGCAGAAACGCCGCTCTTTTTTGCTTTTGTAATGTTGACTCAAGAACCTCCCACATCCATAAAGGCGCCCAAATGAACGCAAAAGCAGTGACGATGTTATAAGCATATCCAAGAAGCACCATCGTGGGCTCGTAGTATGGTGACGCAAGAAACGATTGATAGGTCTGTACGTAATAATCGAACATAGACGTTACCCCTAGTATATCATATGCCTATTACGGAATATCCCCATTTATGGCCTCCCCAGAAGGCACTCGTGCTATAATGCGTCAATGGAAAATACGCTAATAGGGAAACGTTCGCTCATGATCTTATCGATCACTGGCTTTCTCACATCACTCGAAGTAGGCTTTACGACCTACATCGATTCTTCATATCTCTCTAGGGCGCTTTCTCAATATACCAGCACACCCGATCGTCTTGTTGGTTATATTTTTGCGGCTACGGCAGCACTCGCTTTACTCTATTTCATTGTCGCCCCAAAGATCCTCCGCAGATTCGGAAATACGAACGTCACGCTTTTTGCAGCGAGCACGCTTCCTGTTGCCCTTTTTGCGATCTCGATGCCGCTACACATCATCCCCAAGATCCTCACTTACCTCCTGATGACTCTCGATACGACGATGATCTATGCGGGTCTCGATATTTATATCTCTCGCTATGTCAGTGAAGAGAAGATGGGGGTTCTTCACGGTGTATTTTTTGCAATTTTATCACTCGGCTTCATGCTTTCGCCAGCGCTCAGTGGATATATCGCTTCCGGCTATGCCCTTCACTATGTCTATATCGCTGCAGCACTGTCAGCACTTCCAATACCGTTTTTCATCCGCTATGCGTTCAAGAGCTTCAAAGATCCTCATTATGATGATGTCCCCCTGGTCATCAGCAAGAGATTACATGAGCTCACACCAGACCTCTTCCCTGTCTTCTCTGCGCAGTTCGCCCTGCAGACATTTTATGTCATGATGACGATCTATGTCCCGCTCTATTTCGTTGAACACATCGGCTTCACCTATGATCGTTTCGGATATATCATCACCATGGCACTAGCAATGTTCGTAATACTCCCGACACCTTACGGTTGGCTCGCAGACAAGTTCATCGGCGAAAAGGAGATGATCATTACAGGTATGGTCGTCATGGGTGCGACACTCATCGCTATCCCATTCTTTGCTGAGACGCAGCAGACATTCTTCTTCTGGGCGCTCCTTTTGATCATATCGCGCATAGGAGCCACAGCTACAGAGTCGATGGCCGACGCTTTCTTCTTCAAAAGAATCGAATATGCACATCCTTCACTCATCGCATTCTATCGTCGTGCTCGACCACTTGCGTGGCTGATCGTTCCGACGATCGGTGCGACACTGCTTACCTTGCAAATCATCGATATCTCCTCACTCCTTGCAGTCTCAGGAGTAGCGATCATCGGCATGATCGCACTTACCGCGAAACTGCGTGATACACTATAAAAACCGCCAAGGCGGTTTTTTTATTTATAGACCGGTGAGGACAAGATCGTCTTCAAGATAAGATCGTGGTCATCAGTAACGGTATAAAGCTGAAGGTCCTTCTTATCGATCGCGCCGTGATCACGCATAACCACATTCTCGATGAATTCCTCGAGTGGTGCCCAGAAATCTGAGCCTACGAGGAAAATAGGGATTTTTCGGATCTTTCCCGTCTGCACCAAAGTCAATATCTCGAAAAGCTCATCGAGCGTACCAAAGCCTCCTGGGTAATAGATATATGCCTCAGAGGCAAATGACATGGTCGTCTTTCTCGAGAAGAAATAGTAGAAAGACATCGAGTCAGTAACATAAGGATTGATGATCTGCTCGAAAGGAAGTTCGATATTGAGGCCGATCGATGCCCCACCTGCTTCGCGAGCGCCGCGATTTCCGGCTTCCATGATTCCAGGACCTCCTCCGGTCACCACAGCATAGCCCTCCTTAGCGAACCGTGCTGCTAACGCACGAGCATCCTTGTAGTGCACATTATTTTGCTTGAATCTCGCTGAGCCATATATCGTCACTGACTTCTCGTAACGCTTAATGAAATTGAGTCCTCGCTCGAATTCCGAAGCAATACGCGATGTGCGGTTATGGTGCTTTGCACCAGTGAGAATCTCCTCGTGCGTATGGGGATTTCGCGGCACTTTAGATTCTGGCTTATTGATGACTGTTCGTGCAGGCGCTTCTGTGGAAACTGCTACTGCCGGTGCGGATACTTTTGTATTCTTTGCCATATGGCTTGCATTATAACATGTTATACTGGATTCCATGAATCTATGGGATTCGATTGTTAAAGGCTTTATCGTCGTTTTCACCGCGCTTTCCGCTCTTTTTTCGGTGCCCACGGCGACACCCCAACGAATCAATATTGCACAAAACGAGCCTCCGGCGGTAACACAATCCACCACGACAGCACGAGCTACGGCACTTCCGCTAGAAGAGCATACTGCGTCGGGAATCCAGCCCATAACGACAACACCACGCCAATCTCAAAAGGCACTCGCAACGACGCCGCTCTTAAAAGTTGCAACTTCAAGCAATGGAGATGTGGCACCACTCGATGCGCTCTCCATCATCATGATCACGAATGAAGAACGCGCAAAGACCGGCGCCGCACCACTCACCTTCAACGCCAAGCTCTCCGAGGCTGCAATGGCAAAAGCGAAAGATATGATCGCGAAGCAGTATTTTGCTCATAAATCACCCGATGGTGTGAATGTAAGTGATCTCGCAAAATTACACGGATATGACTATTCTCTTGTCGGCGAGAACCTTGCCCTTGGGGACTTTAAAAATAGCCGTGACGTCATGGATGGCTGGATGAACTCTCCTGGACACCGAGCGAACATCCTCAAGCCCACATATACAGAGATCGGCGTTGCTGCAATTAAGGGACCATATGAAGGGAGAGATGTTTGGTATGCAGTGCAGGAGTTTGGGCGACCTCCGCCGAACTGCGTACTCCCTGACGCAACCATGGAGCTTTCCATAAAGAATAGCGAGGCGACTATGGATACACTTTCTAATGAGCTGACTGCACTGAAACAAAAGATCGATGCACAAATGGGAAATCGAGATGAGATCAATGCGATGATCGCGCAATATAACGCTCTCGCATCACAGCATAATGACCTTCTCAACAGTCTCAAAGGTGTGATCAGCACCTATAACGGTCAGGTTGCATCGTATAATGCCTGCATCGCAAAGGAGGAAGCGATCATCGGACCTCCATCATCAAACACCGAATAAAAAACTCCGCAAAAGCGGAGTTTTTTAACGCGAAAGATGAATCAGGAATTCTACATTTCCATCCCCGCCCTCAATTGGCGATTCAATAGGTCCCTGCACGATAAAACCAAGATCTTGCGATAGTCCTACGATACGATCGCATACCTCAGCATGGAGCGTAGGATCTCGGACAACCCCCTTTCCTATATGCTCTTTTCCAACTTCGAATTGAGGTTTTATGAGCGCCACGACATCTCCATGAGGCGCAAGTAATTCTTGCGCCAAAGGAAGAACCTTCGTAAGAGAGATGAAAGACACATCGATGACAATGAGTGATGGTAATTCATCGAAGTCCTCACGCTTGACGTCTCGGATGTGTACTCCTTCTCGGAGGGTAATACGATCATCATTGATCAGACGCTCATGCATCTGATTCGTGCCGACATCGATCGCATATACGTGTTTTGCACCCCTCTCGAGCAGCACCTCAGTGAAGCCTCCCGTTGAAGCACCGATATCGAGAGCGATCCTACCATTTGGGTCTAATGCAAAGTGATCGAGGGCATGTATGAGCTTCAAGGCTGCTCTCGAGACCCATGGAATATCCGGCGTTAGTGCCCGCACCATATCACCTTCACTGAACATACGCGACGAATTAACGACAACGATATCATTCACCGTGATCTTGCCAGACTCTATCATCGCCTGTGCACGCGCACGTGATGGGGCGATTCCGTTTTCAACGACAAGCTTGTCTAAACGAGTTTGCATAGATGTAATATGGTTGTTCAGTAATACTGGCTACGGTCTTTCTACAAACGTAAATGCCGTTCCCTTCTTGCCCGCACGACCAGTACGGCCGATGCGGTGCACATAATCATCGAAATTCTCTGGGGCATCATAATTCACGACATGAGAAACATCAGGGATATCAAGGCCTCGAGCCGCAACATCGGTTGCGACGAGGATCTTTGCCTTATTCTCCTTGAAATCACGCAATGCACGCAGACGCTCTCGCTGCGACTTGTCACCATGAATAGCGACTGCAGCGAAACCAGTACGGAAGAGGATACGTCCGAGCTTGTCCACTCCATGCTTTGTACGACCAAAGACGAGGACTTTCTCAACTTCTGGACGTGCGAGTATCTCGGTCAATCTTTGGAACTTCTCCTGCCTATCAGCGACGTACACGACATCCTGATTGATATTCTTTCCTGTCTCGCGCTTCTTCACTGAAACGCGAACGGGATCACGCAAAAATGATGACGATAGTGCCTCGATCTCCTTGGCAAAAGTTGCTGAGAAGAACAATGTCTGGCGTACTTCCGGCATCTTGGAAATAAGAAAACGTATGTCATGGATGAAACCCATGTCCAACATACGATCCGCCTCGTCAAGCACAAAATTATGCACTCGAGACATCACAAGATTTCCTCGTTCGATATGATCCTTTATACGGCCTGGAGTACCAATGATGACGCGAGCACCACGGCGCAAGCGATCGGTCTGATGACCCATTGCCTGTCCACCCACGAGCAATGCTGAGGGCATGTGCATACCCTTACTAAAGCCCATATATTCCTCTTCGATCTGCACTGCGAGCTCACGCGTTGGCGTGACGACAAGCACTGACCCTTGCGGATGACGTACAAGCTTGTCGAGCATCGGAATAATGAATGCCGCGGTCTTACCCTCGCCGGTATTTGCGATACCGATCACATCCCTTCCTTCAAGTGCTTGTGGAATGGTCTGATCTTGAATAGCTGTTGGGATGACATAGCCTTTTGCGGCGATATTCGCCTTTATCTGCTCATGGATCTTAAAATCCGTGAATTGATGCGTTGGCATATATGGTGCATCTTGCTCAACAGTCACGGCACGATTGATGAATCGACTTGCATCGATAACTGGCTGCCCCGATTTCTTCACAGTAGTTCGTGCTGGCTTCTTACCCTCAACGACCTCCTTGAAGACGTCGTCGGCAGCAAGCGCTTCCGGTCCTTTTCGTGCACGCCTCATTTCACGCTCACTTGGTTCGTATCGTCCGCCACCACCAATGCCACCGAGCACCATAGGGCGACGTCGATGTGTTGCCTGTGAAGAGTCTACAGTAGCATGCTGTTTTCTCTGCGCATGCAAAGGGACATCATGACGTGCTCTTGTAGAACCTCCAGTATTTGCGCGAGACTGCGCACCATCGCGTCGAGGCCCGCGAGCAAAAGCGCGTCCGCGACGCTGATTATTATTATTTTTATTATGTTCCATTTTGGAATTGAAATTATTGCGTAATGCAAAAAATAAAACACGACAAAGCGAGAAGAACGTGACTTCTCTTTATTTCGAGCATCTCTCGGAACAGTGATACCAGAGCACGGGAGAAATATTGAAACAATGGGCGTTGCCCACGAGGTGTGCATACTTTGAAAAAGTATGCGGAGTACATTACGCGTCCCACAAACCCCTTAACTGCACAAAGCAGAACGCGAAGCGTGGAGTACGATGAGATGTGTCTATAGTAACATGCTATTAAGTGATTGTCAAAACATGTATGGGTAGTAAAAAATGAGGATACTGGGTATCCTCATTTGCGCGATTGTGCGATTGCGTCAGCGGTTCGATAGATCTCAACCTCGCCGACACCATCGCGAACCAGTCCGAGTGTACTCATGACGAGATAGGACATATCTGCTATGCGACCGTCGACGTAGGGTCCACGATCGGTCACCCTCGCCACCACAGTCTTTCCAGTCCGTTTGCAGTAGATGGTTACGACTTCCCCAAGAGGAATCGTCCTATGCGCGATCGTATACCGCATCGGATCATAAGGTTCACCATTAGCCATGAGCTTACCGACGAACCCCGGACCATACCACGACGCAACACCGGTTTCAGCGAGGTAGAAGTCTGTTTCCTTTCCAGGAACATAAACTTGTGTACTCCTCCTCGGAGATCCCGCGGACAACACTGCTGCGAACACGAAGAACAACATGAAATGACGCATCGAAAGTGACACGGGGACCTCCTTTCAGGCTATTTTGCCAGTAATGATAATAACACATATATAGTATATGTCAATAGTCCTATCCCCTTCTCAGTTTATCTTTATTCAGTACGATAAGAGGCACTGTATGATCATCGAAACACGCACAGAGCCGCACGCTAATTACAAACTGAAAGTAAAACGTTCGTCCGCAGGGCTTGGGTTATTCGCAGACGAGGATATACCCAAGGGAGCCCGAATAATTGAATACATTGGCATCGTACGTTCCTCCTCCGATGAAGATGCGAATAAATACATCTTTAACGTTAGCTCAAAGCTCGACATTGATGGAAGCCCTCGTTACAATACCGCTCGCTATGCAAATCACTCCTGTGGTCCAAACGCTGAGAGTGACATTAAAAAGGGTCATGTCTGGATCGTATCGACAAAACATATTGCGAAAGGAGAAGAAATAACTTACGATTATGGTAAGGAGTATTTTGACGTACACATAAAGCCTCTTGGCTGTCGTTGTGAGAAATGCACAAAGAGACGCGAGAAGAAGGACGGCCTCAAAATATAAACCCTTTTACACATGAGCTTACGCGCACTTTTTACAATAATCTTACTATTCGCTGGGGTCTATCTCGCCTTCCACGTCATTACGTCAAGAAATGAGCAAGAGGAAGCGAGTGCGCACACGACACCACTGAGCACGGCACTTGGAAAGGAAGTGCCGCTCATCACTATTTCGCATACGACGAAAGATGAACCTGCGACGCTCACCGTGTTAAATTATGACACTCCCAAGATTCTTATATACAGCGATCCCGTAGCAGCCGATAGAGCAAATGCATATATCGCACGCTTCATCGATGACGCCATAGGACGCTTTCGTTCTGAATCAAAAAGAGGCAACACCAACGCAAGCACGACCATAGGGACACTGAATACGTTCACACTCAGTAGCAAAGTGCTGCTCGCAACTCCACGGATCATATCGATCGCAGTCACCGAAAGCACAATGCTCGCTCAAATCCCTCACCCAGAACAGTATGTGCGCTACATTACGTTCGATCTCATGCAAGCGAAGGCGCTTGAGGCAAAGGATCTCTTCGCAGGAAATGACGCGATGATGAATACCGCTCTTCTCCTTTCAAAGCAAGAGAATGCAAAAGGCCTATCCTCAGCTGCCATCAACCAGGCACTTCTTAGAGATGATCAGCACGCATTATCAAGGGATGGACTTCTCGTAAGCGTTGATAAGGATCCTGATCCCAATACAGCGACGAGAAGCTCGATCGAGTTTATACTTCCTTATAACGCCATAGAACGTTATATCAGTAAAGACATCAAGGAAGCCGTTCGCACGGAGCAAGAGAACATCAGAATGGCCGAGCCTGAGCCACAGCAATAAGACATGCCAAAAAGCATGTTTTTTGTTAGTATATAGAGTATAGTAACTATCCACACATTGTCCACAATTGTGATATTGTTGTTATTGTAAGTTACTATACAATTTATACATGCAAGCAACAAAAAATCGTCAAGGTGAGTCGAAGACGATGTCTCAACTAATCAGAGAGACAGGTCTTAAGGCAACTGGAGCACGCGGCAAGGTCCTTCGTGTGCTTACTGACGCGAAAAAGCCACTGCGTGTCAAAGATATCTTCGAGCGAATACAATTGACCGATGAAGATATGAATATGGTCACGATCTATCGTACCATTGAGACTTTCGTTAAAAAAGGAATAGTGCATAGAGATGACTTTGGAGAAGACGCCGCATACTATGAACTTCACGACGACAAACGACACCATCACTACATTACTTGCACTGGATGTAAGCGACACGATGACATCGAAGGATGCTTCTACGAGGACTTCGAGCCACATCTTAAAGCACAGATCCCCCACTACGATAGCATCACGTATCATACGGTTGAATACTTTGGTCTCTGCACCGCATGCAAAGAGCGTGAGGAGTACAAGCGAAATATTATTGAAAATAAAAAATAAAAGACCCGAGCGGGTCTTTTATTTTGTTGCCTAGGCAAGGCATTCGTATTTGCCGTCCTTGTTCTTCTTGAAGAAGCGGACATTCTGAAGATTAACCACAACAGTGTTCTCCTTCACATAGCGCTCACGCATGACACGCTCGACGATTTCGTCGCGGTGCAATGCGCCATGCTTCTGAAGAAGATCACGGATGACGTCACGAACGATTCCAGTCGAATATCCCCACTCTGAGAGTGCATAGAGGCCACGACCAACAAGTACGAAACGCTTATCCTTGATCAACTCGTTATGTGTAGTAGCAATATGCGCTTCCCTTCGGAAATTCTGTTCGATCGCGTTAGCAACCTCACGGAAATGCATCGGTGAGCCATGCTTGCGTAAAACGAGGAATGCGTAATCACGAATACCACGCGCAGAAACGTTTGGTGACTGTGAACGTCCCCATTCGCCGAGTGGATTCTTTGAGAGCCGGCGTGAGAGATTGAGCCAGCGGCGGTAGACCTCTTCACGAGCGTATTCCGCATTGACCTCACGAAGATGTGACAAGAAACGATCGATCAACTTCGACTCTTCAATGAGATCATCGTTTCCGAGTGAAGCATAAAGTTTTTGGAGGGAATCATGAACGCGATCAGCGAGCTCCTTGTCTATGGTCCAGCTGTGCTCAAAATCATCATTCTCCTTGTGCTTGATGAAAAGATCACCGACAACGAGGAGAAAATGGATGTGCTGCTGAGTCACGTGGTCACTCGAAATTGCATTGAGGAAATCACGTTCGTGCACAATGCCGCCAAGTGCGACCATAGCATCTCGGAGTTCGTTGAATGCGGGAAGCAATTCACGATATGTTGGAGATTTACGAATTGCTGCAAGCGCGGTGTTTTCGATCTGACGCACGCGCTCACGAGTGATACCATAAAGATCACCGATTGCCTCAAGGGTCATTCGGGTGGGATCTGCGCCGAGCCCATAACGACGGATGAGCACGTCTTGATTGCGATCATTTGGGACAGAAAGAAGCTGCCGTACGACCGCCTTCGGCTTAAAAGTTATGTTAACTGTGGTAGACATAATGAAAAACTAACACAAATAAAACAGTATTGACATATTCCCTCCAATACGTGTTATGACTATTTCTATCATATATAGGTAAGATGTCAAGTATATTTCCATGGTGGAAATTACCCATCTATGGCCCTCCTAGGCCATTGTCTTACGGGGAACGAAAAATCGAACGCCAGAAATAGCGTTCGATTTTGATCTATATGACGAAATTGATGATCTTATTAGGGACGACGATTACCTTTTTTACCTCGACACCATCGATCCACTTTTTCACAAGATCGCGTTCGCGGGCAGTCTTTTCAACATCCTCTTTCGACGCATCTCTCTCGAGGTGCAGCGTATCACGATGCTTCCCGCCGACTTGAACCGCAATCGCCACAGTGTTCCCTACCGTCTTTGCGGGATCGAATATCGGCCACTGCTGAATATGTATTGACTCAGATTCCTCAAAACGCAGCCAGACCTCCTCGGTCATGTGCGGCGCGAAAGGGGCGAGCAAAAGCAAGAATGCCCTATAGGACCGCAAAGGAACAGCGACAAGCTTTTCAAGCCCATTGAGACAAATCATCAATTGCGCAACGGCAGTATTGAACTTGAAAGCTTCGATATCAGCACCTACTTTTGCGATCGTCTGATGAAGGAGCACCTCAGTGAGCTTATCCTCCTCAATGTCCCCAACCTTATCTGCGAGTTTCCAAACGCGCTCGACGAAACGACGCGCTCCCACCATATTGTCCGTCGACCAAGCGATCGACTGATCAAATGGCCCCATGAACATCTCGTAGAGTCGAAGTGAATCAGCGCCGAACGTCTCAATAACGTCATCGGGGTTGATCACATTTCCATAGCGCTTTGACATCTTGCGACCATCCGAAGCCATGATCAATCCCACATTCTGTAAGCGAGCAAATGGCTCAGGTTTTGAAACAACGCCGATATCGTAAAGTACCTTATGCCAGAAACGTGCATAAATAAGGTGGCGTGTCGCATGCTCGGCTCCGCCGACATACACATCTACAGGAGACCAATAGTGTTCTAGCGTCGGATCAACGAGTTTCTCATTATTCTTTGGGTCGATATAGCGTAAGTAGTACCAAGAGGAACCTGCCCATTGAGGCATTGTATTTGTCTCTCTGCGGAAATCCTTTACCTTCGTGCCTACTGGTGCGGGATGCTCATTCGTAACGAGCTTGAATGTCCCTCTCTCTGTGATGTACCCCTTCACATTCACCCATTCAGGTATGCCTGCAAGAGGAGACTCCCCAGTGCCGGTAGGTTCATAGAATTCCACCTGAGGCAGGAGCACAGGGAGATCACTCTCATCGACAGGATATGCGACGTCAGAGTCCCCCTCGAACACGAGTGGGATAGGTTCACCCCAATAGCGCTGACGTGCAAATACCCAATCCTTCAGTCGGTACTGCGTTTGCTGCTTTCCCTTTGCCGCTTTCACAATTGCAACAATCGCCTCCCTATTTTCTCGTCCATTGAATTCCCTGGAATTTATGAGATATCCATCTCCCTCATAGGCTTCCATGAGATGGGTATCAGATGGTGTATCTTTTTGAGGCGAAACTACAGTGAGCACGTCGATGCCATACTGCTTTGCAAAATCGAAATCACGCACATCATGTGCGGGAACACCCATCACTGCACCCGTCCCATAATCACTCAGCACGTAATTTGCGACCCATAATGGGATCTTCGCCTGGGTGATCGGATGAATGACATATGCACCAGTGAAAGCGCCCCTCTTTTCAGTAACAGCACCATATTCGACATCTGCCGCCTCTGCAATAAGATTCTTTGCGAAATCCTCGATCTCAGCGTTTTCATGAATGATCTTCTCAGCGAGGTAGCGCAAAGTGAGCTCGGGACTGATTGCAACATAGGTTACGCCAAATAAAGTATCTGGTCTCGTCGTGAATACAGAAAGCGGCGCAACGCTTGTAGTAGCACCGTCATGCACAAAATCGATCATTGCACCCTCGCTCTTCCCTATCCAATTGCGCTGACTCTCCTTGATGGATGCTGGCCACTCCAGCAAATCGAGATCTTCAAGCATGCGATCAGCATAAGCAGTGATGCGGAGCACCCATTGCCTTATAGGCTTTTTCTCAACCTTTGTACCGCAGCGCTCACATCGGTCTCCATCAAGATCCTCGTTAGCGAGGCCAGTCAGACACGAAGGACACCAATTAATAGGCTCATTCGACTGATAAGCGAGGCCTCGCTCAAAGAGACGCAAAAATATCCACTGTGTCCATTTGTAATAATTAGGATCAGTGGTATTGATCTCTCTTTCCCAATCATAGTTAAAACCTATCTTCTCAAGTTGCTCTTTGAATCGATGGCAATTCTTCGCGACAGCAGTACTAGGATGCACCTTATTCTTCAGCGCAAACTGCTCTGCAGGAAGACCAAAGGCGTCCCAGCCCATAGGATGCAGAACGTTAAAACCCTGCATACGCTTGAATCGAGAATAGACATCCGTAGCGATGTAGCCCTTCGGGTGACCGACATGCAATCCGTCTCCAGATGGATATGGAAACATGTCGAGTACATAACACTTCGGCCTCGAAGGGTCTTCTTGAGTACGATAAAGCGACATAGCATTCCAATGTTCATGCCACTTATCCTCTATTTGCTTATGATCATAGCGCTCTGATCTTCCTTTATTCATAACAGTAATATACACGAAAAGGACCGAAGCGAAAAGCGAATCACTATGATGAACAAAGGAATCCAAGCATGCGTTTTACATAATGATACACAAGCTGCAGAATTTGTAACTTACTTAATGGAAGTATGCTATAATGCCACCATGGCTAAAGTAAGCGAAAACAAGAAGATCGAAGATGCGGACATCTCGCTTTTCCTCGACTGTCCTCGTTGTTTTTACCTTGCAAAACACTACAATGTTTCTCGTCCGAGCGAATGCCTTATGCTTGATTCGCCGCTAAAATCACTTAGGGTCACAAAAAAATCCATCAAACTAGGAATGGAGAAGTCGCTCAAGGCGGGACCGCCACTGCCAAGCAGACACTGCTCCTTCTGCACCTATCGTCAGCGTGTGAAAGAAACAGGAATGGAAAACGACCTCAGTGGATAAAAAACCGACATCAATATGACGTCGGTTTTTCTATACCCTCAGTGCACTGGCAAAAATGAACCCTGATATGATGAAAATGATGACTGCAACTGCGACTAAGATCGCATTTGCAGTGCGCTCATCACGGATACCAAGATGCTTCATTAGGAATCCGACCATACCACGTGGTTGAGCAAAGGCAGTGAGTTTAGTTCTTTGCTCCTCAAATGTGAAATTATCGGTCATGGTTATACGGTGGCTTTATCCTTCATATCCACTATTCTAGCACAATATTTTGCTCTTTTTCACGACTATACACATATTATGCACAAGTTTTGCACATATTTCATTTTCAATAGAATATTACCATTGTTATACTATCACTATGGCCAACGAGCGACCATATTGTGAATGTGCGTTCTGCACGTCCATCGCCTCACTCGCACGTGAGCTCGAGTCAGAAAACACTCGAGCAGGTAAGCAACCATGTTTGCGTTGCGGACGCGAATGGACAAACCCAGAACACTGCTATTGCAGCATCCTCGAAGAGGAGCTCGCTTACGAAGCTTAGGTTTCTCTATATGAAACTGGGTCACTATGATCTCAGGAGGACGCCCTCCCCGGCTCATAGTGTCCTGCTCGTATGACGTTGCAAGGTAGAACAAACACGAGAATGTGTTGTACGAATAAAAACACCGAGAGGTGTTTTTATTGCGTTTTGAGCATGTATTAACCGAACGTGAGTTTGTATTCTTCAGCGTACTAAATAAAAATACAAATACTCATAGAAGAATGGAGGACCCAACAGGATTTGGTCACGAGTCAAAAATGCAAATAGGTGCTTCGCTCCTAAGCAGAGAGACCCAACAGGATTTGCCCCTCTGTCACCTCATAAATCAAAATACAAATACTTGTAGTGGAATGGAGGACCCAACAGGATTTGGTCACGAGTCACAAAGCGTTTTGGATGCTTTGCATCCAAAAGCGCTAAGTGCTCGCGACCCCGGCTCGGCCACGGCCGCTTCGGCCGGGAGCCTCAGCGGCCGGCTTCGCGGCCTCCGCCATTCAAATCCTGTTGGGTCTCACAGAGGCAAAAGAAAAAAGAGCTTACGCTCTTTTTTCTGCCTCTGTGGACCCAACAGGATTTGAACCTGCGACCTTCGCATTGCAAATGCGCTGCTCTACCAACTGAGCTATGGGCCCGCGTGGAAATAACTATACACGATTAAAAATTATTTGCAAGTGAATCATATCCCCAATAGCGGCCACAAAGGGCGCCCAAAAGAGATAAATAAAACACCAGAATATGGTGTTTTATTTGCCCCTTAATGCCAATTCAATTACATGCTCCAAGAACTCTGACATAGAAACGTTACTTGCCTCAAGCGCCTTTGGAAGTAGTGATGAATCGGTGAGACCGGGAAGCGTGTTGATTTCGAGAATATATACGTCTGACGGTGTGACAATGAAATCCGATCGAGAATAATGACGAGCACCGATCGCGCGATGTGCGAGCGATGCCGCGTCACGCATCCGAGACATCATAGCGAGCGTGAAATTCCCCGGGCATATCTCCTCCGAGCTACCATCGTACTTCGCATCGAAATCAAACAACTCCTTTGAAGCATGCGGCCTGATCTCTATTGGGTACAAAACGAAATGCTCACCGTCTCCTGTGTCGACAACCGCGCAGGTACCTTCTTTACCCTCAATATACTCCTCGACGAGCACATCGCCGTATTTCGCTGCTGCATCCATTGCGATGACGAGATCCGTCTCATTGCGCGCAATGCGTGTAGCAACGGAAGATCCCCCAGTAACAGGCTTTACGATAAGAGGAAAACCCATATCCTGTGCAAGATGGTACGCAACACCAGACATCTCTGCATCCCTTGGAATGACCTCTCCTCTTGCGACCTTTAAACCAGCATCAGCGAAACGTTCTTTGGCGAGACCCTTATGCATACCGATCGCCGAAGCAACCGCATCTGATCCTGTATAAGGGATTCCGAATGATTGGAATAATTGCTGTGCTTTACCATCCTCACCGAATTCACCATGCATCGCGTTGAAGATCACATCCGAATGCTGTGCGATGTCTGCAAATGTTGAGCGCACACCATTGATATACCAAACACCATCGCGTGTGAGCACGACGTCATGGGGTTGATATTTCTCTCTATTGAGGTGGCGAAGAACGGCCTCACCAGTCTTCAATGAAACGCTATATTCCGCGGAAGGTCCACCACGTACCACCGCCACTCGTTTACGATGCAATGACATATCTACATACTAGCACATCCAACCCCCTTCGCTACGAACATATACACAGAGAGAAAAACTCCCTAGGGGAGCTTTTCTCGCAATGCTCGGTGATAATTGACGGCAAATCGATGTGCTTCAAGATTAACGAGTACAATAGAAGGACGAAAAGATTCTGCGAGCTCCTTACTCCCGATGATCGCTCGCGCCTTATGGTGCGCGTCTTTTACAAGCGCAACGACCGCCGAACGAACTCCAAGGGCACCGAGAACCTTCCTTGCGCGAAGAAGGTGTGTTCTACCTCCATCGACGACAACGATATCTGGTTCTTGCCATTCTTTATGACCAAACCTTCTCCTCAGTACCTCTTCAAGACGCGCAAGGTCATCGATCGCACCCTCACGCTCTCGTATTTTGAATTTCCGATACTGCGACTTCTCTGGTCTCCCGTCATGAATGACGGTCATGACTCCAACAGTGTACGTACCAAAGAGGTGCGCGATATCATATCCTTCGATACGAAATGCCCTATTCCTGATCTTTGCAGAACGCTGTGAGGCCAATCTTGTTTCATCGCTTATGAGCGCAACGTCATTGATATGAGTCAAAGCAAAGAGGATCCTCTTATATTCCGAGGCCTTCTCAAACGCCATTTCCTTCGCAGCGTGTCGCATGTTTCTTTCAAGCTCTTTTATCAACCGATCACGCTTTCTCTCGAAGAACAGGATGATCTCGTTAATATTCTGTGCATACTCCCTTGAAGTGATCGAACCATCACACACCCCAGGACAAAGCCCAAGTTGGCGATTAAAACAAGGCTTTCCTTGAAGTGGTGTACATCGATCGCGAAATGGAATCATTTTTCGAATCAATGACAGCATTGTTCTCACTGTTGCTCCACTTGGAAATGGACCATAAACGCGCTTATATTTTTTCTCCTCATCACCAGTCATCGCAACAGTACGCTCACGCAGCGCCAAAACTCTTGGGTACTCCTCCTCGGTGATGACAATGTAGGTAAAGCTCCGATTATCCTTTTCTCGAGTATTGTAAGGTGGTTGGATCTCCTTGATCAATGCTGCCTCCAAAATCAAAGCATCAAGGACCGATGGTGAGCTTTCGGTGGTCACCCGCACAGCCTTCGCGACCATATCAACGATAAATCGCCCTCTTTTCTTAATAAGGTCATCGTCAAAATAACTGCGGACACGATGGCGCAGATTCGTCGCCTTTCCCACATAAAGCACGTTATCGTCTTTGTCGATGAAGCGATAAACGCCGGGATTCATGGGGTATTTCCCTGCTTTGAAATCCGACAGTTTCACTCCTTGACGATAACATGTTCGGGTGGTAATTTGCAAGGAGATGGGTTATGTTGGCACCGATACGCTGTACTTCGGTATAGCGTGCGATGATAAATATTTTCAAATCCAGCCTATACCCAACCACAGCACCAATTGGTGACCCACCTCGCCCAACCTTTTGACAAAGGAGGCCACCATGCACGAGCTCGAGATCCTTGCAAAGCACGATCCGAAAGATACCCTTCCGCCCTCGGAACAAGAGCAGCGATGGCTGACGTTTTTCACTCAGCTCATCTGCAGCTCCCCTAGCGAATTGGACGACCCGAGCATTCAGCCGCTCGATCTCCTCATCCGCTGTGCGGATCATTTCATTTTCGTCTTAGCGCGCAACAAGCGTGCGTATCGCGATCCCGAAGGACGCGTTGCTTCTCGAAGCCTCATCTTCCGTGTGCTCATTACCGCATACAGAGATTCGGTCACGAAAGCGACCAAGCACTATTTGAAGGAACATTTCTTCATAAACTTCCACGAATCACTGATTCGTTCACGATACACACTCAATTGAAAAATCAAACACCCCACGAAGTGGGGTGTTTTTTATTTCGACTTCTTGTTCTTCGATTTTCTTGATCTCGAGAGGACCTTCGAAAGATACTGACCTGTTGCGGAGTTTGTATTCGCAGCCACATCCTCTGGTGTTCCTTTAGCGACGATGCGACCACCACCAACGCCTCCCTCTGGGCCGAAATCGATGAGCCAATCGGCGGACTTTATCACGTCGAGATTATGCTCGATCATGAGTACACTGTTACCCTTCTTCACCAGTGTCTGTAGTATCTCGATGAGCTTTCGGACATCGTCGAAATGAAGGCCGACAGTCGGTTCATCAAGCATATAGAGTGTACGATCTTGATGTGGCCGGTAGAGCTCTGCGGCAATTTTCACGCGCTGAGCTTCACCTCCCGAAAGTGTTGTAGCAGACTGCCCAAGCTTGAGATATCCAAGTCCAACTTCCTCGAGCGTGCGCAATCGATCATGTATTGCCGGAATGTCATTAAAGAAGACCGTGGCCTCTTCGATCGTCATCTCAAGAATGTCATAAATGCTTTTCTTCCTGAATTTCACTTCGAGGGTTTCCTTCATGAAGCGCTTGCCCTGACACACCTCACACATCACATATACCGTAGGCAAAAAGTGCATCTCTACTGCGATTTGCCCATTTCCTTCACATGCCTCACAGCGTCCACCACGTACATTGAATGAAAACCGAGAGGATTTCCAACCCCTTGCCTTCGCCTCTTCGGTTTCAGCAAAAAGGTCACGAATGAAGGTCCATGAACCTGTATAGGTAGCAGGATTACTTCTTGGCGTGCGCCCTATCGCGGTTTGGTCGATCATCACAACGCGATTGATATATTCAGTGCCAGAAAAGACTGATGCGTTCACTGGTTTATTTGATTTCTTGTGTCGATCGAAAGAATGTTCGAGATTCTTATGAACGATCTCATACATGAACGTCGACTTCCCTGATCCTGAAACGCCAGTGATACACACGAGACGTCCAAGGGGAATTTCCGCGGTGAGATTTTTGATGGTGAATATCGTACCACCCTGAATGATGAGCTTTCCCATCTCTACGTCTCTGCGCTTCTCTGGGATCTCAACAAATTTTTCGCCCCTGAGGTAATCTAAAGTCAAAGATTTTTGTCGATCATCGGTGAGCACCTCCTCTAAATAGCCACTAGTCATCACATGGCCTCCATGGACGCCGGCACCAGGACCAATATCGACGATATAGTCCGAAGCGAAGATGGTATCCTCATCGTGCTCAACGACGATAATGGTATTTCCAATGTCACAAAGATCACGCAATGTCTTGACGAGCTTATCATTATCGCGTTGGTGAAGTCCGATCGTTGGCTCATCGAGAACGTACAAAGCGCCCACCAATCTCGAGCCAAGCTGAGAAGCAAGACGAATGCGCTGCGCCTCCCCACCGGAGAGCGTATTCGCCCTTCTCCCGAGAGTGAGATAGCCTATTCCAACGTCTCTCATGAACGTAAGTCGCGTGGTGATCTCCTTCGTGACGATACCGGATACCTGCTGCTCAAAAGGACTCAGCTCGAGTAAGGCGAAATAGTCGAAAGCATCATCAACAGACATGTCGGTGATATCAACGATATTTTTCTCACCAATACGCACATGCAAGGCTTCTTCGCGTAAACGCGCACCATTACACGTCTCACACGCCTCCTCGCCAAAAAGATGTTTTGTTCCAAGGCCATTACAGGTAGCACATGCGCCCGCAGGAGAGTTGAAAGAGAAAAGTCGAGGCTCTATCTCGGGATAGGAAAAACCATCGTCAGGACATGCGAATTTCGCAGAGAGCAGCACCTCCTCATCACCAACGATGAGCTTCACAAGGCCTTCAGCCTCATTGAGCGCACGCTCGACAGCTTCAGAGAGTCTCTCTCTTACACCACGTTCATCATCTTTGAATTCGGAAGCATAAAATTCATCGACGAGAAGATCGATGTCGTGCACCTTCGTCTTTGTAAGCGTTATACGCTCGCGCAGACTTTTCTGCTCGCCATCGACACGAACCTTCGTATAACCCTTTCCAAGGTAGTCATAGAGCATTTGGTAATACTCCCCCTTCCTTCCACGCACAACTGGAGCATAAATGCCTATCTTTCCATCAGAAAGACTAACGCCCATCACCTCACGTGAAGACGAATTCGAAATGAGCTCATCTGCACGCTTAAACGCAAAAGCGAGGATCTCCTCATTCGTCAAACGTTTTATGGGCTTTCCACAAAGCAGACAGTGCGGAACTCCGATACGTGCGAAAAGTACGCGGAGATAATCATTGATCTCCGTAATCGTTGCAACAGTTGAGCGAGGATTTGATGAATGTGATTTTTGGTCTATCGAGATCGCAGGTGAAAGCCCTGATATCTCGTCCACGTCAGGCTTCTGCATGGTATGCAAAAACTGCCGAGCATATGCGGAAAGCGATTCAACATACCTTCTCTGCCCTTCAGCAAATATCGTATCGAAGGCCAATGAAGACTTTCCTGACCCGGAAAGACCGGTAAAAACGATCATCTTATTCCTCGGTATAGAAAGTGAAATGTTTTTTAGATTATGTGTCCTGGCTCCCTTTATGACGATATCTTCCTGCGCCTTTACTTTTCCTTTTGCCATCACACCAGATTACCATATGCGCAAGGGAAAGTGTATAGCATCCTAAAGACGCAAAAAGTCGCACACACGTGCGACTTCTGGTTTCCTTTTTGTGAGCTTAATACTTTGCAAGCATTTTCTTGACCTCCACCACGATTTCATCAAGTGTGAAATTAGCCTTGATGAAGAACTGATTTGCGCCCAATTGCATTGCCTTATCGATATCCTCGCGCTGTCCAAAATTCGAGAGCATAGCGATTACCGTCCTTCCGAATTGTGGCTTCGAACGGATCCTCTTTAATACCTCGAAACCATCTATTCCCGGCAAAAGAATATCGAGAAGTATGACATGCGGAATATGCTTTTCCGCAAGCATCACTCCCTGCTCTCCATCCATTGCAGTGATCACTGTCAGTGTTTTATCCGCGGAGAATTTTTGTATCGCGAGATCGCGAAGAAATCGGTCATCTTCGATGAGCAAAAGCGTATAATGCTTATTTTCCTCATGCATGACAACAGAAGGAGGAGGTGTCACGCCTTCGCTCTCAGGAAGATGCCTGAATATCTTTGCAAGGGTTGAGGTGACGTCAAACTTTCCCGTAACGAAGTAATCCGCGATCTGAAGTTGTAATGCTCTTGAGATGACCATAAGATCACCTGTTTCTTCACCAATGATCACCGGAGTATTCGCGACAGAAGCATCTGCCTTACGAAGCTCTTCAAGATACTGCAATCCGGTCTTCCCCGCGACCGCAACATCGATAATGATCAACGCGGGCTTCGTTGAGAGAACCGTAGAAAGAAACTGTGTTGGATCGGCGATGGGTACAACGGAAACACCCTGCGGAGCAAGTATATCTTTAAGACCATCGATCAACTTTTGCTGTTCGGTAAATAGAATGATTGCTGACATATTTCTGGTATTATAACACAATATAATAGTCGAGACTGCTCTCAAAAACGAATGTATCTATACTTTATTGTACAATTTCTGAATTCTTTCTCGAGATCGGTAATTGAACAGTGAACGTTGACCCCTCTCCCTCTTTCGACTCAAACCAGATCTTTCCTCCATGGCGCAACGCAACGCTCTGCGCGATTGGCAAACCGAGCCCGGAGCCCTCAGTTTGGTACTGCATTGCATTCGAGGCTCTAAAGAATCGCGAAAAGACTCTTGACTGATCCTTTTCGGGAATGCCGATGCCCTGATCCTTCACCATGAGCTGCGCAGTATCGCCATCTTTGGTAAGCGTAATGACCACTGCATCATCGGTCATGCTGTACTTAATCGCATTATCAATGAGATTATTCAGCATATCAGTGATCCTTTCAGGATCGAGATAGAGTTTTGGAACATCGGGCGCGAGCCTTGTGATGATATGCACATTTTTCTCAGTTGCATGTACAAGAAGATCGGCAACAACCTTCTCAATAAGACTTTGAATCTGTACAGGCACGAAGACATATTTCACCCTACCCGACTCGAGCCTATCAACAGCGAGCATGTCATTTACCAAGCGTATCAAACGCTCATTCGACTCGAAACCTCTCTCAAGAAGATCCCTTTGCGATGGGGTAATTTCACCGACATCGCCCACAAGGAGCATCTTCATCATCCACTTCATACCCGAAAGCGGAGTGCGTAATTGATGCGCAGCAACAGAGATGATCTCTGTCTTCATCGCATCCAAAGCTTGCATGTGTTCATTTGCAATAGTGAGCTCGATGTCGCGGCGTACAAGCATACGCGAACTCTGCTCGAGATCCCTCGTAAGATCACTCAGTTTATTCACCATTGCTTCCTCTTCAAGGAACTGTCTTCGGAGGTCAGCCTCGCGAGAAGCAAGTGTCCTCGCGACGTTACCTGAGAAGAATCCAATGATGATGTAGATCAATACAACGACGCTCGACTGAGCAAAATCCATGATGATGCCATGGGAACGAAGGAGTGCGGGGAGTGCGGACGGATGAAGCAGTGCAGCCTGCATGATTCCGTTTTCAGCGAACTCGGAAACGAGCAAGAATACACCAGAAAGCACTGCGACACTCATCGCGCCACGGAATCCGAACAAGATCATTGAAATGATGATCGGGACGAAAAAGAAAACATGTATGAAAGAGGTGAGTCCAGAACCGGTCGCAACGAGGAAGAAGAATATATAGAGCATGTCGAACACAACCTGGCCGACATTGATCCTCCACAACTTGATCTCCCCCAACTCATCTGCAGAATTCCGATGAAGATAGAGTGCGAGGATAAGATTGACGATCAATGCGAAGAGGAACATGCCCGTAAGCAGTGGAAGTGTCGTCGCATATGACTCCGGAGTTATCGAAATGACCCCCAGCATGAATGCGAGGAATACATAGTACCAACGTGCGCGCACAACCCAAAGCGATGATGCATATGCTTCACGAGCGATCTTTGTAGAGATGTTTTCACTCATAACTTTTACTCTGCAATTGCGAAGAGCATGACCGAGCCATTATGAAAGACCATGGAACCATTCTCATTTCCGGAACCCACACATTCTCCATAACTATAAAATCCCAGCAGTGGAACATCGAGGCCGATCTCCTCCTGCACTGCACGAACTTCCCTTGGAGCTGAATGACCAAGTATCTTCTTTCGTGAGGAAGACGAGAACATAAAAACGATCTTCGGTTTTTTGCCCCCAAGTTTATCCATGAGCTCTCGTGCAGCATCACGAGCAGTCGAGACGACTTGCTGCTTATCAGAGATCATAAGCCTCAATGCGCTACCAGTTTTCACGCTACCTCCGCAAATAATGTGCCCACTTGTCACGTCAACACGAAGAGGACTACGTAATACCGGCTTCGAACGTTCGTCCACATAGATTCCAAGTGGGTACGAAGATGCGAATGCGGTGAGCTTCCCCTCCGAAAGCATTGTCGCGTACTGCTCACCAAAGTAATCCTCATACAAACGAATTGCGGGCATACCATCGATCTCCTCGATGACATTCTCAGTTGCCTTCGTTATCTTTCGAGATGCTCCAACAGGCAAAAATCCGTGACGAATTGCACTCGCAGAGGAATATCTACCAGAAAACCCAATACCGGACATGGCGTCACCGAATGCCCTGTCATTGTAATATTGACTGGTCTCATAATAAGAAAAATTGTCCGCAGCCCCCGCCGCAACGATATCGATCGCCGTACCCACTTGCTCCCTGAGTCCAAGAAGGACATCTTCCATTCCACCCGAGAGCACATTTCCAAAAAAGAGTCCTGAGGTCATCTGTACCTCCATTGCATCATGTATCGAATGCGCAAGATCTACGCCAGTACGACGCGCATTCCATTGCATGTGCGTTGCGAATCCAGTACCAAATTGTAGTTGATCGGAGGAGAAAGCAGCAACGACGACACCACCCTCGGAAGCAAGTCCATCACTTGAGATCTCACCGGCAGTGCTACAGCCGACCATGGGAACCATAGGTGCTGCGTCTTTTATGCCCGCCATAAGCGCATCCTGATCGACGAGAGAAGAACCGAAAACGACCAAGCAGTCTGCATGCTTGTCCGGCATCGTCGCAAGCGCCTGCGTCACCGCATCGGCACCTGATCGACGCGCATCATCATTCTTGCCAACACCGATACTCACGGAGATCATTTGTCCCATTATAGCACAATACGATGTGCAAACTCAGAAAAAATAGCGCAAGCGGTTTCGCTTGTGCTATTTTCTATGTAGGACGGTCTTTCTCTTTGTTCGTCCTGCTGGACGCTTGTCTTCTTCATCTTTCACCTTCTTCGATGCAGCTGCGGCTTTGTGTTTTATTCCAAGCTCATTTGCGAGTGCGGCGATCTCATCACGAAGAAACGCAGCAGTCTCGAAGTCGAGTGCAGCGACTGCATCCTCCATCTCCTTTTCCTTTTCTTTTATCAGGGCATTCGGATCCTCAGCAAAGCGTACCCTGTCGATAGAGATCAACTCACGGAGTGCCTCCTTATTGGTTTTTTCCATACCCTCAGTGATATCGTGAATTTGCTTGGAAATCGTCTTGGGGGTGATGCCGTGCGCATTATTGTATGCCTCCTGCAGCGCCCTTCTTCGCGATGTTTCCTTGATAGCAAACTCGAGCGCCTGCGACAGCCTGTCTGCATAAACAATGACACGGCCTTCAACGTTTCTCGCTGCTCTACCAATGGTCTGAATGAGTGCAGTCTCTGAGCGAAGGAAACCCTCTTTATCCGCATCCAGAATGGCAACTAAGGCGACCTCAGGAAGATCGAGTCCCTCACGGAGCAAGTTGACACCGACAAGACAGTCATAGTCACCCTTTCTGAAATCAGTAAGAATCTGAATTCGATCGAGCGTCTTTACGTCACTATGGAGATATGCTGCCTTCATCCCTCTTTCGATAAGGAAACCAGACAAATCCTCCGCCATACGCTTCGTGAGCGTCGTCACGAGCACTCGAGAGCCAGATGCGATCACTCGCGTCGCCTCCTCGAGAAAATCCTGTACCTGACCGAGCGCACCATCCCTCCCGACGACAGGCCGGACTTCAATAAGTGGATCAAGGAGGCCCGTTGGACGAATGACTTGCTCAACGATGTTCTCTGACTCAACACGTTCATATTCACCAGGGGTTGCTGAGGTAAAGAGTATCTTTCCCACGCGTTCATTCCACTCTTCAAAACGCAACGGCCTATTATCCTTTGCCGAAGGAAGACGAAAACCATGCTGTACCAGGGTCTCCTTTCGAGATTGGTCTCCAGCAAACATCGCACGCAACTGGGGGATCGTAACATGTGACTCATCGATGATCGTCAAAAAATCAGGTGTCCCATCTGCTTTGTGTGGAAAATACGAAAGCAACGTACTTGGAGCCTCGCCCGGACCACGACCGTCGAAATGCCTTGAATAATTCTCGATGCCCGAGCAATAACCAACCTCTGATATCATCGCGAGGTCATAATTCGTACGCCTCTTCAAGCGCTCTGCCTCAAGTATCTTCCCTTCGCGATCGAAGTGCTGCAATTGATCTCCGAGCTCTCGCTTGATGTCCTCCACAGCACGAAGTCGCTCATCCTCTGGGGTGACGAAATGTTTCGCCGGAAACACGAACAATGCAGTATGTTCACGGACTTCAGCACGAGTCATAGGGTCGATTTGCATGATGCGCTCTATCGAGGCGCCAGAAAACGAGATCTCATATATTGTGAGCTCGGATGTCGGCATGATCTCGACATGATTCCCAACGGAACGAAATGTGCCCGGGGTGAGATCTGCGGTCGTACGCGTGAAATAGACACCGACGAGTCTACGGATAAGATCGTTACGAGAAAGTACAGCACCTTTTTCAAGCTTGATATTGACCTTCTTATATTCCTCCGGAGAACCGAGGCCGTAGATGCAGGAAACAGATGCTACGATGATCACATCATCACGGGTAAGCAACGCCTGGGTCGATGCATGACGAAGACGCTCGATCTCGGCATTGATCGCAGCATCTTTCTCGATATAAGTATCCGTCGTCGGGATATATGCCTCTGGCTGATAATAGTCATAGTACGAGACGAAATAATGCACCGCATTGTTTGGAAAGAAAGTCCTGTACTCTTGGGCAAGCTGAGCTGCGAGCGTCTTATTGTGTGCGATGACGAGAGTCGGCTTTCCGATTCTTGCGATGACATTCGCTGCGGTAAACGTCTTTCCCGACCCGGTTACACCGAGCAAGGTCTGCCTCTCTGAGCCCTGCTCAAAATTCGCGACGAGTGCATCGATCGCTTGAGGTTGATCGCCAGCTGGCTTCCACTCGGGTTGTAATGAGAATGACATGATAAAAGTATAGCATACACGCATTTTTTCTCTCCGCAATGAAATACACCGATCTCACTTGCTAATTTGAAAGCACGTGGTAAAACAACATAAGCAAAACGGAGGCAGCATGGTCACCACGAATGCCCTCAAGAGTCTCTTCTTTTCGCTCTTCATCATTTGCATCTTGCTTTACCTCTTCCAGTACGTTACCCACTTGTTCAACATCAGGCCCAACGTGCTCCTCTGGATTTCGTTCGCGCTCGCCATCCTCGGCGTCGTCGTGAATTGTCTATCTATTATGGATGATGTGACACCATCGGTGCACGCTTACTTCCTGCATGGGATGCCTGTCGCATTCGGACTCCTCCCACTCGCCTACCACGAAGAGGCTTTGGGCTGGATCGGCTCCGGCATACTCATGAGCGTCGTCGCAGTAGCTTTCATCCTCGTCGCACTCGCTGGTGTCATCAGTCACTGGCAACTCATCTATGAACATC
This sequence comes from bacterium, assembly GCA_021851895.1. Taxonomy (GTDB): domain Bacteria; phylum Patescibacteriota; class Minisyncoccia; order Phycocordibacterales; family UBA6899; genus JAJZQJ01. The sequence continues at coordinate 30,707 of JAJZQJ010000003.1, read as the reverse complement.
TCGATGAGCTCTGATCGAACGCACCCTCCGGTGCGTTTTTCATTTCATGTAAAAAACACCGAAATCGGTGTTTTTTATGATTCGTTAACTACTTTGCGATGAATGAGACGACTGGTGAATCGGCAGTCGGACGATCCTTCGAAAGATCGAACTCCATATCACCATCATCCTTTATAAGAGCGACGTAATAGCGCTTTCCAGACTCCGTCTTACGAGAAAGGAGCGGAACGATGGTCTTTGGAGATGCGGATATCGCACGCTCAAGCCAAGCTCCCATAACACGCCCAGGCTGTCCATTCACATCGTCGTAGACAGTGACCCATGTATCTGCAGTGATGTGCATATCGGTAACTGCGACGAATTCGCCAGTGACCTGATCCGCAGCCGCAAGACCATTCGTGACATTCTTTGGTATGAGCGATGCATCTGGGAGGCCAGTCGTCCCTGGGGTTACCGACGCCTTAGTGATGGTCGTCGTCGCTGCTGTGGAGGTCGCGACAGTCTCGGTCTTTGATGAGCTCTTGCTACTCCATACTGCGATGAGCAGGAGAACCACAACGAGGACGGCGGTTCCGATAGCCACCTTAATCTGTGTCTTTTTATCCATGATTATGTTCGTGCTTTCAATAATGTTTTCCATACTAGCACGTTATGTTCGCCATAAATGTCTGGAACATAAATAGTAGCGATTCGTCAACCTATTTAATAATGAAAATGAACGCCCAGGCGTTCATGTTTCATATCTATACAGGCTTTGGGAAAATAAGGTTTTTTACATAGAATAGCGCCTTAATGAGTGCTGCAGCTGCGACCCCATAGAACACCCACGCAGAGCTGATGAGTGCGTGATAAAGCAAGAAAAAGAATAATTTGACGTATCCAAATGGTGATTGTATGAAATTCCCCGTAGTGAGTCCTCTTCGAAATACACCCCAAGCGCTTATTTTCTCCATCACTGCGGATATGATCCCCTTCTTTGAACTCGTTGCCTCTGTCGATGCGCCAAGTACCTTTGCCGTGCCGAGCTCGCTTGCGAGATCCCCTATCGTCACACCGATACGCTTCGCATTTGCATTCGCTTCCCCCACGCGAAATGACTCGGTAGCGCCAATGACCGGCACCGCAGCATTCACCACTGGCTGCACGATAGATGGCGGTATGACCTTTTCAACCGCGCTTGCAACGCCCTGCGCATCTTTTGCGGTTATGGGATCAGCTGCATTTATGGCAAATGTCGATGTCGATGATTGCGACACGTCTTCTCCTGTGGGTACCGCCTGTACGGGAGTAACCATTGCAGTACGTTCGAGCGCAAGTGTATGGTCAACATAGTCTCCACTCGAACCTAAGACTACGGGGAGACCGCCCTGATCAGTGAAATCACCGTTTGCTACTCGAATCTGATACGCATGCTTTCCTCTCGTCACTTGCAATGGAAAACTGATGATCTTTGAATCGCCTGGATTCAATACGACATCTTTTTGTTGGAGTATCGTCGGACCATCAAGCAACTCAAGTGAACCACGAACAACCACCGTCGAAGCATTGAACACCAATGAGTTCACGGTTATTTGATCGCCAACATAAAACGGCTCTTTCGAGAACCATATACCCCCAGTAGGAATACCCGCTGGGCTTGTTACTGCAGCTGCGGCCGAAGGCAGGCACAACAACATGAATAAAAATATGCGCGTCAGTCGAGACATATGTGCATTATACCATGTGCAAAAACAGCCCATATGGGCCGTTCTACAGATAATTAAGTAAATGCTCCTGCCAATTTCCATCAATGACCTTCCCAAAAAGCGAAAGGAGGTAGCCGTACTGCCCAAAAAGCATGAATAGGCCGATAACGATCATCAAGACGCCTGCACCACGACTAATGCGTTCCGAATAGCGGGAGAGGACGGAAACCACACGAAATGACTTATCGTAAAAATATGCAAGCAATATAAATGGCAAACTATGGCCAAGCGCATAGAGCGTCAGTAGGAGCGTACCACGCAACACCGTGTCTGCCTGTGCGGCAAGTACATAGATACTCCCAAGGATCGGACCGACACAAGGACTCCAACCAAAAGCGAAAACAACACCGAGCACTGCAGCGATGTAATTGTTCGTTGGACGGAGATAGCTCGGCAGTCCACGTGTTTGCATGGGTATACGAATGAACCCGAGAAGCATGAGGCCGAACACTACAAAGAGCAGTCCTCCCGCCATCGTCAGCACTCCCCTATATGTAGCGACATAGCGACCTATTTGGTTGACGAATACGCCAAGCAGTATGATCACCGCAGAGAAACCTGCCATGAACGAGAGCGCGCGCTGAAAAACCTTGGACTCCTCTGCTGGCCCTGTACCCCCCGCAAGAAAAGCGAGATAAGCAGGTACGAGCGGAAGCGTACATGGAGCAAGAAAGGTCAGGAATCCAGCAAGAAAAGCAGAAAATAGAGAAACTTCGAGCATGCGTTGAGTATAGCATGCAAAGTGTAAACAACATGCAACTCATCCACAAAAAAACAAAATACCCCGATGGGGTATTTAGTTATTCGTCGACGCCTCTGCCACCTTTATAGGGTTGAGTATCTTCGCAGCAAACGCAGATACGGCAATGGGGCTAGCTGTTGCATCGGACTTCGCGAGACTATCATTGATAGACTGCTTGAGTGCAATTGCATGATCAAGATCATGCTTTTGCTCCTGGATGCGGTTATAGACGAACTTTACCTTCTGAACGTACGAGTGATCCTCAGTATCATATTGAGAGAGGAAACGACGTGCACGTGCGGGGCCCATATTGTAGGCGATCAAAGCCTCCTCGGGAGTCTTGAAACCATAATCGGTCTGCAACTCCTTAAGATACTTCGTGCCTGCAAGGATATTCTGGAATGGATCAGAGAGATCTTTCACTCCAAAGAACTTTGCAGTTGCGGGCATAAGCTGCATCAACCCACGTGCGCCTACTGACGACTTTGCGCGGGGATTTCCTTCAGATTCGACTGCGATGACCGAAACGATCATATCGCGATCATAATCTGCGAGCATTGCAGCGGTGTCGACATGATCCCCATAACGCGAATTAATGCGCTGGATATACGTGTCTACATCATGCTCGTCTAAGGGAGAGGGTGTTGCGGCAAATACGCTTGCTGGTGCAACCATAACGGCTACAGCGATAAGCGCAACGATGGATCGGGCAAGGGGCTGCAGGTTAAGCAACCCCGAACGTTCACCAACATCTGAACCCTCAAGAACTTCTTGTGGCATATATAGTTTTGTACTCTGCTTCTGGTGGAGACAGACGAACTGTCTGACGGACGTGCGAAGAAGCGGATCGGAAACTATGCAATAGGTGGTCCCCGAAGGGCCCCTAAGGCTTTTTAAGAGTACTGGGTTATTGTACTGATGACACCCGAATATGCAACCATTTTACGAATATATCAAAATAATGGCTAAATATAGGCATATTTTCGAACTACACCGTCAGACTTTTTTTAAAATGACCCTTTTGAGAGCCATAAAAAACATTGACAATTTGACTTATCGTGATTAAATATGCTGGAAATCCTTATTTTTGCGTGTTTTTTCGACCAAAGGCAAAATACGCCCAATAGCCGCTTCCCCAGAAAATTTCAAAAAAGGGCTTTACATAAGGCTAAATTTTGCATAGGATAGAGAGCACAGCCCCACCCTAAGGGAACCCAGAAATCATCATGTTAGAACTCATCGGACAAACAGTAACCATAGCGATCCTCTTTGCGGTGACCTATTTTGAGGTCTTCATGCTACTGACCTATATTGAGGAGTATAACCAGATGCATTTCGTCCCCCACCCAAGGACCCCTGATGCGGAACTCCCTACGGTGACCATCATCGTCCCCGCATGGAATGAAGGAACAACCATCGTTGGAACGATAAACTCGATACTTGACCTCGATTACCCCAAAGACAAGCTCGACGTCCTTTTCGTTAATGACGGATCGACAGATAACACCCTAGAGGTGGCAAATGAGCACTTCGGCAATAATCCTCGTGTTCGCATATTTTCAAAGGAAAACGGCGGGAAGCACACGGCCATGAACCTCGGCATCGAGAAAAGCAACTCCACGTTCATTGGCTGTCTTGACGCAGACTCCTATGTCGAGCCTGATGCCCTCAGAGAGATGATCCCCTATTTCAAGGATCCCGAAGTCGTCTCCGTCACCCCTTCGGTGCAAATATGGAAACCTGATAACTGGCTTCGACATATCCAAGCAATAGAATACATGGTCGGCGCATTCACCAGAAAAGTACTCTCCCGCATCAACGCCCTCTATGTGACTCCAGGCCCATTCTCCATCTTCCGACGCGACCTATTCGGTAAGATCGGAAACTTCAGAGCGGCATACCACACCGAAGACATGGAAATGGCGCTTCGCATCCAGTCAAATAAGCTGAAGATCGAGAATGCCCATACTGCGATCGTGTGGACAATTCCACCGAAAACACTTTACGCTCTCTATAAACAACGTGTCCGATGGGTATCCGGCTTCCTCAAAAACGCATACTTCTCATATAGGCATATGTTCATGAAGAGTGAATACGGGTACCTGGGCGTACTTTCTCTCCCCTTTGCATTCATCTCCATCTTCACCGCACTTTACTTCACTGTCGCATACATTAAAGCGGTGATAAAATCTATAGGAGAAGAGATCCTCTATCGCCAGGCGGTCGGCTTCCACTTCGGTTGGCCAAATACGAACTTCGACCCCTTCTCGTACGACCTCACCTTCAACCGCCTCATCATCTATGTGCTTTTCCTTGGGACCATTCTCTACATCCTTTTCGGTGTGCGTCTCGTTCGAAAGCAATACACCATAGCTCGAGGAACGCTCTCGTTTCTCTTCCTCTATGGTCTCATCGCGCCATTCTGGCTTGCGAAATCGCTCTATAACCTCATCACTTCTAAAGAAGCCCCATGGCGCTAGAAGCGTGGCAATATAAACGACTATGACATCAATCACCCCACAACAAAACATTACGAAGCGTAAATTCCTCGTGGTATTCATCATCACACTAGGCATCTTTGCTGTAGCCTTCCTTGCCTCGAACTATTTCTATAGTCTACGCACGGCAGCGATCAAAGATGTCGAATCAGGAATCAATAGACAAATCGTCGAGACAGAGATCCAATATCAGCTTCTCGCCGATGCTGCATGCGATGAGCCCACCTCGGCTGGCTCTCAGATTCCACAGATGAATGAGCTCGCACGTCGCCTCGATGACATGGAACAGCAGCGTGGCACCAATGATAAAGAGGTGATCTCGCTCAAGAAGGACTATTCACTCCTCATGATCAAAGACTATCTCCTTCTGCGCGAAAGACAGCGTCAGTGTGGCGAGATGTCCAGCACGATCATCTATTTCTATTCGAATGCGGGAGAATGTACTGATTGTATAAAGATGGGCCACGTCCTCACGCAAATGCGCGAACAATATGACCGTCTTCATATCTATGCGTTCGACTACAATCTCGGACTTTCTTCGATTGATACCCTCAAATCGATATACCGAACGCACTTTGATCCACCGATTCTCATCATAAACCGAAAGCCATACTACGGTTTCAAAACTCAAGAGCAGATAGAGAAGCTCATCCCGAATATCGACAAACTCCGAACAGCATCTGATACAGCTTCTTCAACGACACCAACGACGACGAAGGAACAATAAACACCCCTCTCCTACGGGGTGTTTTTGTTTTGCGACTCCATTTCGAAGCTCGAGCGCACTTTGTCTAACAATATATCCATGGAGATATCACTTTTTATCAGATAGTACTCCGGATCATTCTTCAGTATCGGCTCAATGAGATTGCTATTGGTTGGGTTGTAATTCGTGAGCATGATCACGTGCAACTTATCCCCGCCCTTCTCTTTACGGATATCGTCGAGCAGTGAGAGACCACTCTTCCCGGGCATAAGAATATCAAGTATGAGCAGATCAGGATGCTCGTCACGGTATAGCTTCCAGCCCTCATCAGCATCTGCCGCAGACACAACAGGATATCCGACTTCGGTGAGCGTCTCAACGATGATATCGCGCATGTCTTTCTCATCTTCAACAACGAGAATTTTCTTAGTTTTGAATTCTGCCATAAGTATTTATTTAACTTCTGCTAATGGAAATCGCACTGAGAAGGTCGAACCCTCATTACGATTACTCGTAAACCATATCCTGCCACCGGCACGCTCAATGAGAGATTTCGTTATATAGAGCCCAAGACCTGTGCCCTCTGGAGACAATGACGTTGCGTCTTTCCCTCTCACGAACTTTGAGAATATCTTGTCCTTCATATCTGCCGCAATGCCTATCCCGTCATCTTCCACGTCTATGCGCAACGAGTCACCATCGATCGCGGCGACGATCTCGACCCTGCCTCCTGGTCTTGTATAAGCGATAGCGTTTTCTATGAAATTTTCGAATACAACACGCACGAGATAAGGATCACAGCGAACGACCTGCCCCTCTATGCCCTTATAATTCTCAAGGATCTTTCGCTGACTCAGCGTGCCCTCATCTATTTCATCAAGTACTTCCCTTACAACAGCAGGAACATCGACGACCTCTATCTTCTCTTTTGCGGTACCTAAGTCGATGCGGGAGACATCAAGCAATGCATCCGTGAGCCTTATCATGCGCTTATTATTTCGTTCGATACGACTGAGATAATCTTTCAATTTTTCAGGACTAGGTGGAGCACTAGGTTTCAGTAATCGCTCGATATGCCATCGCATCGTCGCAAGCGGAGTTCGCATCTGATGTGATGTCACCGAAATGAACTCGTTCTTCGACTGCTCAACAGCAACCTCTTTAGCAACATCACGAATAAGTATGAATATACCTGCTGAAGCCCGATCAACACCACGACGAATGACCGTGGACTGTATGCGCACAGGAAGTGCACCTCCGCCCGCCTGAAGCAAATAATACGGCCCCTCCTCTGCAAATATTCCACCAGAGCGCAGCGCCTTCTCGAATGGATCGAATTCACGCTGCATATCCTCGTCCGAGTAAACACGGAATACGTCATGATAGTGTTTTCCAATCACCTCATCTCTGTTCCTCTCGAGTATCTTCGCTGCAGCGCTATTGCATAGTGTGATCTCTCCGTGATTATCGAGTGCGCATGCGCCCTCTCGCATTGCTCCGATCATCACTGCATAGCGATCTCTATCGTCCTTACATTCCGAAACTTCCTGCGCGAGTTTGATCGCCCCGTCATCTCGAGACTGCGCGAGTATGTTATATCGTGTGGCAAGCTTTTCTATCGCCCCATAGAGCTCGCGAGTCTCTCCATCGATATCTTTCGGAATGAACGCCACGGCACCGCTTGAACGCTGCTGCACATACCTCACCATGCGCTTCATCTCGCGAATCAAGCGAAATGGGATACGCGCAAAGAAAACGAGGCCACCAAGTACTGCGATCAAGCCAAATAAGATAGCGCCGAGTAATGTAAATCGGTCACCAAAAAGCATATTATTTCCATCGACAGAGACGAGGCGCCAGCCTTTCCCCTGATATCCTGGTACGCCCGGCTCACTCGCAACTGCGACAACATATGATTTTGCCCCAACACGCATAACTCCATGATCGTCAAGTGAAAGCGTAGATGCAAACCCGGACACCGTGACCGGGTCTGGAAACGCTACGTCTCTATTAACCCCCGAACCCGATCGAATACTCTCAATGACCACCCCAGAAGCATTAAGTAGCTGTACGGGTGTACCGATGTCTCCAAGTGGCCTCGATAGTGCGGTAGCTCCTAATCGGCCGAACACCACCCCTGATACGTTCATATCGCTTCCGATCACGGGAACCATGACCGTTTGATACGCAGCACCTGTTTTTGTATCGAGAAGCGCATCGGAAAACTCATTTGACCCGTTCAATGTTCGTTTGAGTTCATCTTTTTCAACGTCCGAGAGTTCAAACGACTCACCTGAGTATGCGCAAGTTGCACCAGTCGCATCGAATATTCCAATAGAATTCCATGCGTTTCTCTGAAATGGAATGACGATCCTTTGAACATCATCAGGGCGAGCACAGTTACCATCGAGGAGCATCGTCGCCACACTGTCAGACTCTGCAAAAACTTCGAGCTCTTTTGCTCGCTCCGCCTGAAATTCATCGATTCGTTTGAATGTGAGTGATAGCTCCCTCTGCAGTGCGCCTCCAACCGCATCCTCACTTACTGAGGAAAATATGAAGTAGAAAATACCTCCACCGATCATGAAGAGTGCGACACTCGCAATGGATGCGTTAAGCAGAAGTCTTGTACGTATTGATCTCATGTGCGCTATGCTGATGCTGTCGTCAAGGCACGGACTGCAGAAACAGGGAGCTCACTCACCTTCGACTGAGGAATGGTCTGCAAGATGGCAATGGCAAGATCATCATTATGTGCAGGTTTTGTAAGGAGATGTGAGCCATTCCACTTCTCTTTATGAGATGCAGTATATATGAGCACGGGAAGATGCTTCCCGATAGGATGTGCATGCATGCTCGCAAAAAGTTCAACCCCGTGACCAAGAAGTGCAAACGGATCAACGATAGCAAGATCGAACTCAGCTTCTCCCATGAAAAGATCATTAACTGAGCACACCCTATCGACAACAGTCACCTTCGATAGGATCCCGAGGCTCGCCAAAGCTGCGGTGATACTCCATCTCACCTTAGGGTTCTCATCGATGAGTAATATACGAATTTCATGTTGAGTCTCCATAGATCACTTGCCGTGTATTTGAAATACCAATTTCCTTGTCTCCCTGTGCAAAAATAGTGGAATGATGGAGAATATGCCCACTTCACTCCTCATTGTGCTTGCAATATGCAGCAAACCCTCAAATGGAATTGGCCCCAGAGACGTGAATACCCCGCGCTCATCAAGAGCAATGCCTGGAATCATGCGAACCAAAGACCTCACCCGCTTCCCGGAGACACACTCCGCACAAAGTAGTATTTGGCTAGAAAGTCGAAACCACTTGCGGTCCTCCCTTTTCTCATCAAGATAGTCAGGCAAGACCGGAAAAACAATGCAAGTGAGTTTACGAAAGAACCGAAATGCATACACTGAGAGAAACGCTATTACTACAATCAACGCCTCACCGGCGAGCAAAGACGTCCAGCTCACTCCAAACGCACTTCGTCCTGAAAGAATGATCCACAGACTCGTAAGATAATCTGGATACATTACTTTCTAAGTTACTCACCACTGCTAAGCCTAGGATCAATTGCAGATCCTTCGTTCATCGATATGCTCTTCGGAACGATCGGACCGACATTTACGATGATATCTCGTCGCGGACTATACACTATTGCCCTCCTTGAATCCTCAAAAACAACGAGCACGTCTCCAGCCTCTGCACCACGATAAAACTCTTGTTCTTCAGTGAGCAATACGGGATCGGTAATGATCGCAACTCGAGGAGGTGTATTATCCTCAGGAAGCAACATCTTGCGTGCTATCGCTTGTATGTATGCATCCGTTGAGGCACTTGTTGAAGCCTCTCCTGCTGTTGCAAGCGCCCCCTTCCTGTGCGCACCGACATACCATGTCGCATATACTCCAGTGGAAAGCACCATCAGCGTCCAGAATATTGCGGCGAGCATTGTCACTCCACCGTTCTGATTGATGCGCACCGGACGCTCATCCATGTCATCCGAACTTCTTGATATTGGAATATGATATTTCATAGGTTTACCTTGAAGAAACAGCGCGCGTCCAACTGTTAACTATACTATTATATATCAATTATCACATATATAGTAGTAACTGCAATTCGCCTTGTCGTGGCGCAATAGATACAGTAGTATGTCTAGATGTCTATTGCGGTAAAAAACACGAGTGCCCTGAAAGTCATTGTCATCGGCGGAGGACCATCGGGAATGATGGCTGCGATTTCTGCGGCAAAAGCTGGCGCTGAAGTGCTCCTTCTTGAACGGAATCACCGCTGCGGCGAAAAACTCTTGATCACCGGTGGAGGTAGATGCAACATCACGAACAACGAAACTGATGATCGCAAACTACTTTTGAAATACAAAGATGCTAAGGAGTTCCTCTTCTCCGCTTTCGCTCAATTCAATGTTCGAGACACTATCGACTTCTTCGCTGCGCTTGGGCTAGAATTCAAAGAAGAAGCGGGCGGACGCATGTTCCCCGCAACCGAGAGTGCTCGATCCGTACTCGAAGCCCTATTGCACGCCATGGAAGCCGAGCACATCAAAATACGTAATGACGCACGCGTGACAGAACTGCTCACTGATGGTCACACAGTAACGGGTGCGGTGCTCGAAGATGGAACAACGATATCAGGTGATCGTTTCATTATTGCTACCGGAGGAACATCACGTCCAGAAACGGGCTCATCCGGAGATGGCTTCATATGGCTGAAGTCACTTGGACACACCATACATGCCCCAAATCCTTCTCTTGTTCCAGTGCGCACCCTAGAACGTTGGACCCATGCCCTGCTTGGTTTTGCGCACCCCGAAGCAAAGGTCTCGCTGTTACGTGATGGCAAAGTAGCAACAAAGCGAACAGGCAGAATTCTCTTTACGCACTTTGGATTGAGTGGACCGCTCATTCTTAATATGAGCAAGGAGATATGGATGATGCAAAAAGAAGATCCGATCATCATCGAAATAGATCTCTTCCCAAAACTCGACGAAGGGGCGCTCGATCGTGAATTTCAATCAAAGCTTGCTCCGTCCCAAAATAGGATGCTAAAGAACGCCCTTTCGGAGATCCTCGAACCTCGACTCGCTGAAGCTGTCATCGGAAAACTCAAACTCGATCCAGCGATGAAAGTACATCAGCTGAAAAAAGAAGATCGCAAGCGGGTCGTCAACCTACTCAAACACATCCGCCTTACCCCAACAGGCCTTCTCGGCGCAGATAAGGCTATTGTCACTTCAGGTGGACTACCCCTCAAAGAAGTCGATACAAGAAGCATGCGCTCAGATAGATACGCAAACCTTTATGTCACCGGAGATGTGCTCGACATCGACCGACCCTCTGGTGGATATAGCTTGCAGTTATGCTGGACAACCGGACACGTCGCAGGAACGGCAGCGGCAACATAAAACACGCACTACCATCGTTGCGTGTTTTATTTTATAACCTCAACAAGGCTCGGAGTCCCGATATCGACGATGAACGTACGATAACCGAGGATCTGACTCGCCCCGATCTCAGCAGTCACCCTCCATCTCCCTGGCGAGATGGGAGCAACCATAGAATATGTTCGATAGCCATTTTCTCTACCACCAGCAACTGCAAGCGGCACAAATGAGCGTTGGACGTATTTCCCTGCTCGCTCATCATATTGCTCCCAGCGGTGCACCACTCCCGTCTTGATGTCTGCAGGCGCATATACCGCGGTAAAGAACGTGAGTCCTTCGCCAACGCTTATGTGATAGTGCGGTAAAAGACCAGGAATGCCGAAACGTGCATAGAATGGCTGCTGCTCTTGTCGAGCAAGATAGTCAGTCGAGTTCACACGTGCGATATCATGCAACACCGATCCCTCACGAAGCATCATCGGTAGCGGCGGTATGCTTCCCGTGACGATCAAAAGCGGCATGCCAAGCAAGATGAATGTGGTCGCACCAATAAGGACCTTCTTCGTTTTTGAGAACACCAAAGGAGCAACTGTACGCACTGCGATCAACATAACCACAGCAAGAACAGCGGAAACCAAAGTACTGATGAGCAAAGAACTGTTTCCGAGCACGTTTCGGGCCAAAGGAACGAGATACAGCGCATAAGCGTAACAGAGAAAGACGGTCGCAGAAAAACGAACCCATAAACGAGATCGATGATTATTCGCAAATTCATTTCCGGTGACAAAGATAAAGAGTATTGCGAGAAATGGAATACTACTTATCGCATCTGCACCCTTGAGATAAGACACGAAGAGCACACTGGCGAGCGCGCCAAAAGCGAATTGAAGCACGATATCAAGAATCAATTTTGTCGTAGGATGCCAGCGTCGACGTTTTTCATCAGACATATCACCCTCCGCGCTTCGCGCGAACAGTAGCAGTAGCACCCATGTCAGTGCAGCATATAGCGATGCGAGAAATATTGCTTTAGGCGAATCAACACGAGGAAACGTCACGACATCGATAATAAAGGTCAATGCAAAAATGATCGGGCTGAAGGTGTGCCGATAGCGCAAATAGAATAGTAATGCTTTCGATATTCGCTCCATACTTTGATTATATCTCCTATCTCAATGAATGTCTTGATGATCAAAACGTACAGTTCTTCGCCGGAGTAAGACCACTTGCCGAAGCCTCCGCAACTGAACCAAAATAGATTCTATTCTCCTCCTTGATTCTTGCTGCTGACTTACACCCCACAGGATAATAGGTCTTCCCATTCTGAGATGCGACATAAAGTCGCATCTGCGTATTCACCACAGCAGCATCCTGCTTCAGTGGGCGTACCTTCGCTCCATATTCCCCATAATCCACATAAGGAAGTGCTCCAACTACTGCAAGTTGCTCTTCTGCTCGGACACTTCGCCCGTGTAATTCGCCAAGCAAGAAAGCGGACACGATGAGCATAATCGAGATCGCCGAAAATGTTATGCGCAAAGAGAGATCGGGCATGATGCGGAGAAGCTCTGCCTTCTTCTTGAGATTCGCGACGAACTGTTGCATATGAGGATTATAGCACCAAGATAAAACACCCCACAGGGTGTTATATACCGAGTTGGCGAGCAAAGACGTCTGGACGATAGCCAACGGTAATCTCACCGCCAATATCGATGACCGGCACGCCCATTTGTCCCGACTTCTTAACCATCTCCATCGCCGCAGCGCGATCAATGCTCACGTCGACGTCCTTGAATGCAACTCCATGCTCTCGGAAGAACTGTTTCGCATAGACGCAGTATGGACATGTTGGAGTCGAATAAACGATGACTTCTTTTGTATTCATATTCTTATTTCTCATTATATGTGCAGATGAACTTCTTCAGATCATCCATGAACTTTTCATCTCTAACAACATAACAAACTCTTTTTCCTTCACGGACCGGCAAAAGCAAACCTTCGCTCTGCATGGCGCGAAGATGATGTGAGACGATAGCAACGCTCATTCCTAGTTTCGCTGCTATTTCCGATACGCAGATCTTTTGCTCATCGAAAATAAGGCAAAGCACCCGGAGTCTATTTTCATCTCCCACGGTTCGCATACGTTTTGCAAGCTCGTTCAAATGCATATTTGAAGGATAAACTACATTTGTAGTCCAGTCAAATACACAGGAATACCCTTGACTATAGCCATATAATATGGTATTTCAAGACAGTAGCGATTGCTACTTGCGCACATGCGCATTTCTGTTCTTTCCCACCACAAGGGCAACTCAGCCCGTAAGGAGTAGCAGTGACGAACATCTTCGTTCTCGGCAAGACAAACCTCCCCATCCTCGCAGCACTCTGGGCGACGAAACTATTCGTCCCCGACCGGAGCACTGAGGAGATCAAATTCCTGAAGCGGTTCCCGAATCTCAAAGATGTGAAGCCGAACGACCTCTTCGTAGGTTGCGAGGACACGCTGACCCGAACCGAACGGGCGATGATGAACGGGCGTATGCTCGAGACCTTCCCCGCGATCGTGAAGCGATATGCCACCGAAGCAGATCGTGCGGCGCTCGAGGACCTCGTGCGCTACATCCAGCAGTGGCACCCCTCGAAGTCGATCGGCCACACGCTTGCCCCGAGTGCATCCAGGGCGAATCAGTCCGTCATCAGCCACACCAGCCTCGATGCGATCCTCTCCGCGCTCAAAGCGATCTATCCACAAGGGGGCGACATCCACTACTCGCGGATGTCCGAAATCTTCGACGGACTCCTTAAGGCGGGGCGCAACCGCATCTTGATCAAAGACCAGGCCGAGAAGACTGACCTCTTCCATAATGGAAAGATCGCCATCTCAAACGGCCGGTGTGCAGGAAGCCCTGTGCATGGCGTCCTCTTCCAGGACTATAACGTCCGCTTTATCATCTTCACCGATGGCTACAATCTCGGAATCCTGCGTCACCCGAACGAAAAGGCACAGCTTGGCGACGAGAGCATCGACCATCTTATCGATGCGGCCGGAGAGAAGGGCGAATGGACGCTCTCCCCCGCCGGAGGACTTCTCCAGCGCGGCACACCAGAGCAGCGAAAGTTCGCGCATTCGCGTGTTAACAAGCACAAGCTCGCCGACGCGCTTGCATCACTGCTCGAGGCGACCGATCGCAAACTCGCGCTCGATCGCACTGAAGCCTAATTTTCTATAAACAAAGCCCCCCAAGGGGCTTTTTCATTTGTAACTTACAACTGCATTTTCAAGAACAACAAGCTCAATTCCTGCAGCGTCCAAGATCTCCTTGGATCTATCTGCGGCATGATAGTCCTGCTTTGCGACAACGCGGCGTACTCCTGCATTCACGATCATCTTCGCGCAGACATAGCACGGGGTCATGCGCACATATATTGTTGATCCGTCGAGCGCGATACCGACACGAGCCGCCTCAATGATCGCATTCTGCTCAGCGTGCGCGGTGCGAATACAGTGTTGTGTCTCATGCCCATCGGCATGCCGCACCGTATGGAACTCATGGCCCACCTCATCACACGACGGAAGCTTTCTCGGAGCACCAGCATAACCCGTTGAAAGTATGTGATTATCACGAGTGACGACTGCACCAACGCGACCGCGATCACAGGTCGAGCGCGCACCCACCGCCTCGCAGATGCTCATAAAATAGGTATCCCAGTCGGGACGTTCGTATGTCATGGGTAAATAGTAGCAGAAAAAAGCGGAAGGTCATAGGAAATACCATATTATTTCCTATGACCTATCCCCTATGACCTATCACCTCGGCATTGTATTCATGCTATCATTAGCTAATGTCTTCACACACCCACGGCAAGATACCAGTAATTGCGGCCTTGCTCGGTAATACGCTCGTTACGGTACTCAAAACGATAATTGCGATCATCAGCGGCTCAACAAGTATGTTCGCAGAAAGCGTCCACAGTTTCGCTGATACACTAAATCAATCCCTACTGCTTATAGGCATCAAGCGCTCGAAGCGTCCGGCGGACGATGAACGTGGCTATGGCTACGGCATCGAGAGATTCTTTTGGTCGCTCATCTCCGCATGCGGTATCTTATTCATCGGTGCTGGTGTAACCGTCTATCACTCGATCGATTCTCTATTGCGCAATAGCGGACATAACGTCTCCGAATTCAGTTATCTCTCATTTCTCATCCTGCTCATCGCATTACTCGTCGAAGGAGCAACGCTCTTGATTGCGATCCGAGAAGTTAAAGGCGATCGTCGCTTCTCTCGAAAGATCTTCGCAGACGCCGACCCCGTAACGCTCGCCGTTGTCTACGAAGATGGCGCAGCGGTACTCGGCGTGCTTATCGCAATGCTCGCGCAGGCACTTGTCTACATAACAGGAAATGCCTCTTACGATGCAGTAGGCGGTATCATCGTCGGTTTACTTCTCGGAACGCTCGCGGTCATTCTCATCATAAAGAACCATCAGTACCTCATAGGGAAACCGCTCGACGAAGACACACGAGAAGACATCATGGACTTTCTCCTCAAAGATCCCTGCATCGAACAGATCCTCGAATTCAAATCAACTGCGATCGATGTCGGCAAATACCGCATCTTCGCAACCGTCGAATGGAACGGATCACCACTCTATGAAGAGATTTACGATGCCGGTGATCTGCGCGAGGAATTCGATGAAGTGAAGGACGACTACAGTGAATTTGCAAAACTTATGCTCAAAATGCTCGACCGCATCCCGCGACTCGTCGGAAATCATATCGACAAGATAGAGAAGAACATGAAGGAACGATTTCCGGAGGTTGCCTATGTCGACATCGAGATCAATTAAATGAAAATGACCCCATTGGGGTCATTTTCACGGTGAATATCGCTGGAAACCTTAAATTCTCAGATTCACTGACAACGCACAGGTGAACACTATTCATTCCTTTTGTGTCTGCTTTGGCTTACGATATTCAACACGACAACGGTGCCACTTTGGAAGCCTCCTTGCTTGCAAGGATATGGCGAATGGTCTTCCTTCCTCATCCATTTCTTATATCGTGGTCATCCGTTACAATCATCGTAACACTTGCATCGAGACATGCAATGCACAAATTATGCACTTACTATACACATTTCAAAAATGTGACTGAGGGCTCTTACTATTCCCTCTCGAGGCGCAACAAGGCCTCCTTTCGCTTTTTTCCAAATGCATAGTCTCCGATGGAGCCGTCGCTTCTTATGATGCGATGACAAGGCAGGAGAAGCACCAAACGATTCAATGCGCACGCCGATGCAGCAGCTCGAATCGCTGACGCATGACCTGATCGACCAGCAAGCTCACGATAAGAGATCGTCTCTCCTAGTTTTATCTTCGCAATTTCATTCCATATTTCCTCTTGAAACCGAGTACCCTCGATCTGCAGCGGGACATTTGAGAAAGCACGATGATCACCATTGAAATATGACTTTATGGCATCTCGAAGCGGATGTCCTTCCTCATGAGCCTCGAGCTCAAGGGAACGATACAAAGACGGCAGTTTTTTGCGCAATGACCGGGTATTTGCAAAACCAGAAACCAAAGCGATAAACTCGTCAGATCTTTCCGAGATGAATAGTATCGAGAAGATGCCGAGCGGAGTTTT
Organism: bacterium; assembly: GCA_021851895.1. GTDB lineage: Bacteria > Patescibacteriota > Minisyncoccia > Phycocordibacterales > UBA6899 > JAJZQJ01. The sequence goes on along the minus strand of JAJZQJ010000003.1, from coordinate 13,951 downwards.
TTCTTCGATAGCCCTCAATTTCATTGCTCGATGATAGCACGGAATAGAATACAACAAGATCTCTTGACATGCTGAATAATCGGGTTATCATGTGAAAACTTCATGACAGATACAGTAAAAGAAAACGAACGCACACTGATCGCAAAAGCTCTCGAGCACGACATCGAGCCTCTTCTTGCGTATATCGGACCGAGCCTCGATACGCTTGTCAGCGCATTCGAATCCGATGAGGATGTTGCGAAGCTTGAGATACCAACAACATCACTCAGAAAATCAGCAGAAAAGCATATTGCTCAAGCAGTTACGCGCTATGCCACCTTACTCGAACAAGAGAACAGTGAAGCGTCAGCGGACACACCCTCATTCATTACATTTTATGCCTGGTTCGCAAAACAAGGCATGACCGAATACGCGCACCACTGGCAAATGATCCTCCTTCAAGGTGGCTGCGCAGATTGTGGCACACACAGTCACTAAACAGCTCTCGGGCTGTTTTTCATTGCACCACAGCGTAACCTTTGCTATGCTTTCCCTATATGGAAGAGCATCCCCCACTTTTCTCTCAAGAAGAACTCGACGGACTCCCAGAATCACCCGCAGAAACTCATCAAAACATCGTCTCATTCCCGGGTGTGCAACAGCAGGAGGCAAACACGCAGCCACTCGTTCCTGTCTTTAATCCGACAGAAACAGTATCTCATCCTGCTCCGGTAAACACAGAGCCCACCCTCATTGATATGGCAACGAGGTATAAAGAGATGATCGGCGTATGGCCTGACGACGAAATGACCAAAGAGCAGCTCGCACAAGCGACAAAAGACGCAGATGCCGCAGAGCAGGAATTCAAGCGTCTGCGCGATCTCGAAATCGCAGAACGCCAACAAGAGAATGACGAGCTCTACAAGCGCTGGAAAAAATAAAAAGTGCCCTGTGGGCATTTTTTATTTGAAGTGCATAGACTCCCCATCAAGCAGTGTGAGTATGAGCTCTCCTCTATCATTGAAATCATAAAGGAATACGGATTGCAACTCTTTCACGAACAACCCCTCCTCAGAACCTGCACAGAACATCTCTGTCGAAACGAATGCATCGAAGTGGAGTTCTTTACCTAGGGCAGAATATTTTCCACCAGCTGTGTTACAGTCTGTTCCTACAGACACCCTCCCGGAATCATCGAACTTCAAAGTGAACTTTCCTTGACGCTTCGGAACGATCTTCGAATCATCTTTCAGTGCTGTGTACTGCCAGCTCCACGACTTCATCGTAAGGGACATCGATGACGGATCAGCTTCACCGGTACCATCAGCAACGATCGCAAAACGCATCGTTTCTGGATCCAATTTCAAACGTAATGTCTTTCCTTCACTTGGTGGCACAGAGAAAGGCTGTCCCTGCTTGCGATCAGCATAGTTGACGAGGATAACCCCATTACGGTCTATGTTCGTCGATTGTGGAGCGATGCGATCTCCTATGAGATACGCCTCTGACCCCACATACCCACCATCAGTTGCGAGCGCTACGGCAACATAATAGAAGGTGCCTGAACCACCCATTGTTCTTGTGAGCAATAAGACAACATCTTCCCTACCATCCCCATTGAGATCTCCCTTTGCTTCATTGCCGAAATATTTCGTCACTGCCATCGACTGCCCACCAGGCACGATCTCTTCGGAGGCAACACCGTCCTTCAACGTGATTGGCTTATCATCAAACATAAAAGTCGCATCACGCACATCGGCGCCAATGTTTCCCAGCTCTTGGCTTTTTGGCATTATCTGCACCGATAAATCGCTTTCTTGCCTTATGTCGACCGCAAAATATACTCCAGCAAATATGATGAAGAGTGCAAATATGCCGAGTAAGATGTGTCTGTGTTTCGTCATGATGTTTTTCTTTTTATGACGTTAATGATGATTATGATAACAAAAGTGATCATGATCATCAGCCCAATGAGGCTCATGCTATCCGAGAATGTCTCGGTGAACGTCCCTAGTATATACCCACCAAGAAGAAATACACCCGAAGAAATCGCATTACCGAGTATGTCAAATGTGAGAAAGCGCCGCTTTGATACGCCAGCAAGGCCGGAGAGGAAATTCACCGTACAACCTGCGACACCAAGAAATCTTGAAAAGAAAACGGTAAGCCCAGCATAGCGCCTTAAATAGCGCTCAAGAGCGGGCAGATACGGGACTTTCTCGAGGTGACGACGCTTCACATAGCGCTCCTTCCAAATGGCGGTGAGCAAATAGCCGGTATAATCGCCGAGGACATTTCCGGAAAGTGCCACTATAAATGACATCCAGAGATTGAAGTATCCCTGACTCGCGAATACCCCCGCAGCAAACACGAGCGTATTTATTGGAAACGGAATGATGAGCCCAGCCAAATACATCACGGAAAACAGCGCGAAGTATTTATACAGGAGCAAGTATGAAAGCAAAACGGAAAGTATGTAATCCATTGTCTTTCAGTTAACCTTTGTATCAATGAGATACTTCCCCACAGCCTCCATCACGCGTAGTGTGAACTCAGATTCATTGAGTCCATGGCTTCTCGCATACCTGAATATAGTGATACGCGGAAATCGTGAGTCATCGATATTTAGTGACTCTTTGAGTACGGTCGCAGGAACCTTGAACGCGACGGTTATGTAGTCGAACGTCATCCATGATTCAATGAGGGAGAGATCCTTGATCGTCAAAACATGCTGCTTGCGAAAATTCGCTATCTGCACGTGCTTTCCATGAACCAATTGTTCGCGTGCCAGATAACGGTATTGCATGGCAAGCAAAAAGGCGAGATAAACAAGTATCGCGACGAGTATCGCTATAGACGCATAGACGATATAAAGATAACGCTTTGGAATGTGTTTTTTCATGCCCGAATTGGATATGCACAATTATAACACCACCTAAACTCCGCGAATTAGACCTACAGACCAAGAAAGGAGACGAGCGAGGAGAATCAAAATGAGCTGGAGATATATATTCGCAAGCACAAGAGAGAGCGCAATGAGGCCAAAGCCAAGGAGGCTCGGAATATGCACGAAAAAGAGCACAATGAGCATGAGCCACATATTCTTCATATCCTGAATCGATGGACCGAGCATCGCACCTACATTCAGAAATAGCATGAGCATCACGAGGCTCTGCCACTCGAATACATGCATACTTGCAAATATACGCAACGGAGAAAGCAGTAAGCCGGCGACCGTCGCTTCGGGTATTGGTATGGTGATCGCCTTATCAAAGAGGACGACATTCAGGAGAAACAAGAAGAACAATCCACCAAATACCGGCGCAGATGAGATAAGCATGTCTCCGATGAAGGAAAATCTTGAACGTTCATAAGTAACATGCGGCTGTTCACTGAATATGACATATTCTCTTATCTTGGCACGAGTAAACAAACACATAAGTGCATGCGAGGACTCATGCACGAATGCTCCAATATAGTAGAGACCGTGCATGATGCGAAAATTCAAAAATCTCCAATTGATCCAGTTACTGAAATAACCGAGGAGGACAACGAGAAGTAGGGCGATTCCGAGACTCATAAGAACAGCATAACACGTCGAGCGTGTAGAGAAAATGAAAAACACCCGTGATAAGCATCGGGTGTTTCTATGGCTATCCACGTACGAGATAGACTTTCACAAAGCTTGATTTGAGCTCAGCTGCTTTTGGAGAGAGCTGGTCGACACTTCCACGCTGTGCAAGCACGAAAAGCTCGTCGAGCTTCAGGCGAATAGACTGAATGTCTGCATCGTTATCTTCCGATTCAACAGCCTTCAACTTCTCACTCACTGACGGATATATCGCGATGACGCCAGCGGGGTCCTTTGCATCTGCCTTCGCGATGATCTGCTCCATTGCATCATGAAAATCAACGAGCGCGACAGCGAGCATCGAGAATCCGTTACGCTTGAATATCTCTTGGAAGATAGGACGTACCTGCTCGAGATCTGTGTGCGCAGATTTGAGGTCACCCGAGTTCACCTTATCATTAACGCTTGCGATGATCTGACCTGCCTTTATGAGATCGGCATTAAGCTGTGCATCGTTTCGTAAAGCGTAAGGATGATACGATCGATATTTCGCACTGAATGGCGCATAGAGGAATATAAGTCGCTGATAGTTCTCTACAGCCTCCTGACGCTTCTCCTGACCCGTATAGAACAATGTCTGCTTATATGCATCGTTCATGCGGTTGAAATCTTCGAGATAGAACTTCTTTGAGAAGAAATTGCTGTAATAACCTCCCGCAATAAGTACGACAAGAGCGAATAAGATGAACCCAACGCGTACAGGAACGGCAGGACACGCCTCATTCTCTTTATAAGTACTTACTCCAATTAGTTTATATATACCGCAAAATCCTGTGAGCGCAGTGACGATCATGATCGCCGCAAGCACCCAGAAGAGCGTAGCGTAGAGACCACCGAACCAGAAGAATGCGAGAAGCGCAAATACTTCTGCAAGTATGATCCGGATCTTCTTATCCCACTTACCGACATTTTTTCCAAAATGCATATATTTTCATATTACCCAATAATCGATCAATGCGATCGTTCGACGTACTCCGCAGCGGAGAGCGCCGCGATGGTGCCATCCGCAACTGCGGTCGTGATCTGTCTAAATCGTTTCGCAGTACTATCTCCAGCTGCGAATACACCAGGGATGTTTGTAGCCATCCCCTCTGTAACCATTATCTCACCTGCTTGATTCAAATCAAGCATGCCCTTGAACGACTCGGTATTCGGTACGTATCCGATAAACACGAATACTCCATCGATTTTACGATTGAGCGTGTTCCCCGTATGGAGATCCTTGATATCGACGCTCTCGAGCCTGTCATTTCCATGGAACTCGGTGATCACCGACTCCATCATGAAATCGACACGGGGATGTCCCTTTGCCTCTTCTACTGCATGTTTATGCGCTTCGAAATGATCGAGTTTGTGTACCACCGTCACACGCTTTGCGTATTTAGTCAAAGAGACAGCTTCCTCAAGTGCAGAATTACCACCGCCGACGACGATGATCTCCTTATCGGTGAAGAAATCGCCATCACAGGTCGCACAGTAAGAAATACCTTTTCCCTTCAACGCATCCTCACCAGGCACTCCGAGTGTTCGAGAACGGCCTCCGGGCGCCACAATGATGCTTTTCGCTGTATAAGTAACGTCGCCCTCAAGGATGACCTTCTTTACGTCACCCTCGATGTCGACAGACAGAACGGTCTTATTTGCGAGCACTTCTGCACCAAATGACTCCGCCTGCTTCTTCATGGTCATAGAGAGTGCATAACCGCTCGTCTTTTCAACGCCAGGGTAGTTTGCGATCTCATGAGTGAGAATCATCTGTCCTCCGACAGTGCCCTCATTGATGACGAGTGTCTTCAATTTCGCACGAGCAAGATATATCGCCGCAGTAAGACCAGCAGGCCCACCTCCGAGGACAATGGTGTCAAAATGTGCTTCTCCCGTCATGAGAAATATTATTTCTTACCAAACTCAGCGTCGAGTATCGCAGTGACCTCTGCCTTCGACTGAATGCTCGAGGTTGCCTTTACTACCTTTCCATTCTTGTAGTAGATGGTGAATGGGATGCCCATGAATCCCTGCACCTCAGGAAGAGCGCGGATGACATCTGCTGCAGGATTATCGAATTCAAAATCACAGAACTTCACGTGTGGATAGACATCTTCGAGTTCCTCGGCGATTCCGTATACAGGGATACACATTGGACCCATACGGCCACAAATGACCATAACGTTCTCATTCTCTGCAAGTACCTTCTTGTGTTCATCGAGCGACTCGATGTGATGTAAATTTGTGTAAAGCATATTTATTATATTAATTCATAGTAAAATTAACCATTTACGCCCGAAGGAACGAGCGTGATCGAGCCGACATTCGAAATGATACCGCCCTTAAGTTCGAAAATATGATCAAAGCCATCTCTGCGCATGATCTCTATGGATCGCCCAGAACGATTACCTGATCTACAGTAAACGAAGTATGTCTTTGAAGTATCGAGCTTCTTTATCTCAGTTTCGAAAGAAGGATTCTCATAATCGACATTGATCGCTTTATCGAGATGACCCGCTGCGAATTCAGTCGGCGTACGCACATCAAGCACCACAGCATTTGCCGTCTTCTCATAGGTCTGCACGAACTCTCCACCGGAAAGTTGCATTTTTGCCATTGGGAAGAACAAGAACAATGCGATGACTGCGATGATAAGCGCACCTATGACAATATAAAACTTTGAATCTTTGGTGTCTTTTTTAGCCATATGCATTTATTTAATGATCGTGTGAACAGTCTATTTTGTATATGAATAACGTTCAAACCATCATTTGAATGATACACCAAAGCTTTACATCTGTAAACCAGAAAGAACATGCCTCGGGCATGTTCTTTTAGTGACTCTCCGATCGCTAGAGTGAGCGATGTACGCCTCTGCCCATTCCCTGACCCTGGCCACGGCCCGTGTGCATTCCCGCACCAACACCGAGTCCGAGCTGCTGACGAATGACCTTTGCTTCAGCGGTCTTCCCTGCCTGCTCGAGCTTCCACATCTCCACGAACTTTGGGAAGTTGTCCTTGGTGATGACCGTGGATACGCGAGTACCCGCTACTGTCAAATTCTTCCAAGCATCATAATTCCCACTCGTAATCGCTGCAGTCATTGCTGCATGGCGCTCAGGCGTATAATTTGGACCGCGCTTCGTCGAATCGCCTTGATATGCGAATGCTGAAGTTGCAGCAGCCGCAACGATAAGTGTTGCGACACCAACTGATATGATCGTCTTATTCATTGTTTTGAAGTTTATATTAATTAAGGCCTTCACTTATTAATACGCATCAAAAACTTTTTTATCGCATTCCACCAAGTCGACCTACTCCAGCACCACTCCCATTGCGCAGACCGTTGCCTCGCATAGAACCATTTCCTACCCAGGGGCGTATCTCGCTTGCAGCAAAACCGCTCGCGGTCATGGTGCCCAGTAATTTGACCGCCTCCCCATTTTCTAATTGCACGCGCCCTCTTATAAGCGCGTGCTGTGTATCAACTGACCACTCAACACCGCTAAAATCAACCAACCGTAGTGTAGATGTTCCAATGTCTTTTATCGTACCTGAGAGCAAGCCCTGATCGGGATGTGACCAGACTTCGGTTTGATTGAACATGATGTCACGCATGATGCCTCTTACGGACATCGCTCGCTCGAACAGAGCCCCACCACCGAGTGACAAGAATACGCCACCAAGAAGCATCGTTGAAAGCACGTAGGTGATGATGACCTTTACTGGGCCATAGCGATAGCCAATTGTGGTCTTTGCATAAGAAAACTCACCGAGGAGCACAAAGACGACGAGGAAAAACAACCAGAAATATGGCATTGAGCGCACGATGAATCCTGCACCGAAACGACCAAGGAGATCCCAATCACCGTTCATCAGCACAAAGAACATTCCTGCACTTGCGAGTGAGCCAAAAACAAGAGCAAGAATGACCGGAAGCCAAAAACCAAACTTGCGTAAATTCGCAACGGTTTTCGACTCTGGTGTGATGCCACCCTCAACAATCCGTTGCAGGGCTTTTTTTGCTATATCATTTTCCATGTTGTTTATTCATTATCGTTCTTTCATATTCGGCCTTGAACAACTTTTTTCCTCTGCTGATCAAATTCCCAACAGTACTTACGGGCTTTCGCAATATATCCGCGATCTCAAGATAGTCTTTCTCGTCGAGGTAGCGCAAGATGAGCACTTCACTGTATTTCTCATTGAGGCGAGCAAGCACCTCCTGTATCAGCGCGTGGTCAAAGTTCGCATCGACTTCCTTTTCCACATCGATAGTATCCGCGAATTTCTGCATATCATCCTCCTCGAGGTGAACGGTGGGCCGAATAGCCCTCTTCCTGATCGCGCTTATCGAGGTGTTATGCGCTATACGGTATATCCATGATGAGAACTTCAACCGCGTATCAAAACTTCGTAGATGCTGATAGGCACTTATGAGGACATCTTGCAATATATCCTCTTGATCCTCTCTCTCGCCACCAGAAATTCGCCTTATATAGCGTATGAGTTTTTCTTCATATCTTTTCGCCAAGCAGAAAAACCAACTCGAATCATCGAGCGAGCGCGTGACGAGCTCTTCATCGGTCTTTCCATTGCATTTTTCAGAGTCGATCATGTTGTCTATAGTAGTACGCAGACAGGGCAGATTTTATCGCATTGCCTCAAATAAATCATCCCACATATCGCAGGTTAAGACAAATATAAACTGCGATACAGGAGAACGAATACATGATAATATAGAGCCCAATGAAATGGCTTTCCCAAGGCAAAACCAATACTCTGTTTCCGCTACTCCTCGCCCTGCTGCTCGTCGTTCAAAATGTGATCTTCAATGCCTGGGTAAACCTCCCTCGTAGTACCGAATTTAGCTACCTCCTTCTTGAGAGTTTCACACTTGGAGTACTCCTCTATGGCCCCGCCCTGCTGCTCGGCAAAAGAACACGATTCTTCTATCTTTTCAGCGCGACATTCTTCACGTCGCTCATTTTCGTATCCCAATACATCTATCATTCATTTTATGGTGGATTCATGCAAGCATCAGCGCTTCGCTATGCGCACCAAGTGGGTGCGGAGTGGAGTACGATACTGACGCTCATCACGCCGCGTATAGCGTTCTTCTTCCTCGCGCCACTCACCGTGTTCGCGCTCGCACTTTTCGACAAGACTCGAGTAATATTCGAAGACCGTCTTTCTGCACGCACAAAATTCATCTCCGCCGGCATCATCATCATTTTCGTTCTCCTCGGATATGGAGCGCTCCTTGCGATGGGCGGCGACCTCTGGAAGAAACTTTCGAACCCCGCACAAACACTGCACGACATCAATAGTTTCGTCTTTTCTCAAAATCAGACGATACAGCGCACCGGTATCACTAATTATTATATAGGAGACCTTATCGGCTCCGCACTTCGTCGTGCGCATATCACCCCCGAGGACATCGCATTCGTAGAGACGAGGATCGCAAGCCGCTCACAGCATACTCCAAACAAATATACAGGCATCGCAAAAGGAAAGAATCTTATTTTCCTTCAAATAGAATCCCTCGATGCAGGAGTCATCGGGCAAAAGATCGGCGATAAGGAAGTTACACCGAACCTCAATAAGCTCGCAAAGGAAGGTCTCTATTTCGACAACTACTACACCCAGATCGGCCCCGGAAATACGGCTGATGCAGAATTCGTGACGCTCACCTCACTCTACCCACTCACGAACACTGTTGCATTCGTCGATTTTGCACATAACACATTCCACTCACTCCCTAATGTCTTAGTGGCGAACGGATACCATACGTACGCGCTTCATGGCGACGTACCGAACTTCTGGAACAGAGCGAACATCTATCCTGGTCTCGGCTATGAGAATCAAATAAGCAAAGCGGATTTCACTGAAACAGAGGAGGGATTTGAGACACTCGACGATGACGACTTCCTCAGGGAGACTGCCGAAAAAATGAGCACGTTCACGCACCCGTTCATGGCCACCGCGATCACGCTAAGCTCGCACACCCCGTTCATCGTTCCCGAGAAGTATCACGAACTCGTGTTTCCCGCAGACACGACGCTCACCGAGAAGCAGCAAGCCTACTTACACAGCGTCCACTACGTCGATGCCGCAATCGGTGCATTCATTGCAGATATAAAGAAACGTGGTATCTATGATGACTCAGTGATCGCGATCTTCGGAGACCACGGGAGCTTTACCGACACCGAGGCGCAGCGCAGTATCGCACTCAATAAAACACCTCGCGGACTGACGAACAGCCAGGTGCCGCTCATCATACTCTCAAAGGACCTCAATAAGACCTTACGCGGCAAAAACGCAACTCCAGGTAGCCATCTTGATCTCTTCCCCACTATCGCGAACCTACTCGGTGTTGAGATTCCGCAGACGATATTCGGAAATGACCTGCTCGACCCAAAACATGCGGTCATGACACACAGAGATCCGTATACTGATATCATCACAAATATTCTTACACCTACACTCTCCTACACGAGCAGCGACAGTGGCCTCTTCCCTGAGGGCACCTGCCTCGATATCATGTCGAAGAAGATCATACCCATCCAGTCCTGTAACGAACTGTATGAACGACAGGCGGAGAATATCAGAGCGTCTGACCTCATTGTAAAAGGCAATCTCTTGAAGCGACTCACGCTAACCACAAGTAAATAAACCGAGGCTCCAATTGGAGTCTCGCTTTTTATAAAAACATTTTCTGCTATAATCGCCCCATGCACTGCGAACCCATCGGTATCATCCATTCCTCATTCAAAGATATGCGACAGATTCCCCGTCAGTCGAGCCTCGTACCCAATATGACGGCATATATTGAGCTTACAGGCCCAGCGCGTGACGCCCTCATAGGCCTCGACGAATACAGTCACATCTGGATCCTCGGCGACTTCCATCAGTCACTCAATAAACATGCGATGGTCCAACCACCCCGCTTAAATGGTGGATGGAAAGGTGTTTATGCAACGCGCGCACCAAATAGAGCGAATGCGATCAGTCTTTCGGTTGCAGAGATCGAACGTATTGCCTATCCTCGCATCTACATAAAGGGCGTGGACCTCCTCGACGGCACACCCGTCCTCGACATCAAACCCTACATACCAATGTATGACGCGCACCCTGAGGCGCGCGTCCCTGAGTGGATACAGGAATACACACCGCTTGGACCATTTGCATTCAAAGATGCAGCGATAGAGAAAATATGCACCGTCCGACCAGAGATCGTGCAGTGCATTCAGACCGACCTGCGCTCAAAGAAACTCCGTCGCGAGCAGCGACTCTCCGAAGCACCGCTTCCGATGGTCTTCCATACGAAGGATCTTGAAATCGATTACACGATCATGCCGGATAAGTCCGTGACGATCGATCGGATCGAGAAGCGAAATAAAGCATAAAAAAACGCCAAATGGCGTTTTTATTTCGCACTATGATGCCCTCCGGTGAAAATCGCAAAGACTCCGACGAGAAATCCGACATGGTACCACCAGATCGTTCGCGTAGGCTCATAGATTGTAAGGTCATGCATGAAGAACTTGAGGAAGAGGCGAAATGGAAGTGTGAGCCCCTGCCAGAATCCTGGCCAGAAGTCGGAGTTCTGCACGTCGGCGAGTGTGAGCGCCGATGCGAGCATAGGGAGAAGGAGTAAAGAAGAAATGACGATGGTGCGTTTCATGGAGTTATTATAGCAGATAACATTGATGATTGTACCCCCCTTGCCTAGCTGGTAAAATCTCGTTATGCTCGAAGGTATGAAATGGATCCTATTCACGGGCACATGGAGATTAACTGATGCGAGGGTCGAGCATGACGTACGCGCAATGGCAAAAGAAGTGATACAGCGTGGCGATGGCATCATCACTGGAGGCGCAACAGGTGTAGACTACTTCGCAATGACCGAAGCGCTTGCGCACGATAGTAGCGGCAAGTCCCTCAAAGTGTTTTTGCCGACGAATCTTGAAAACTATATTCACGACTACAGAACGAACTGGTGTAAGCCACCCGTCACAACACAATCCATCGACGCACTTGATGTCTGTTTGCGCAAGCTTCAAGCAGCACGGCCAGAGCATCTTTTTGCGCTCCCCTACGATGGAGACATCACTCAGCAGCACTACAACCTCAGGCACAATGACGAGGTAGCGCACTCCGATGAAGTCTACGCCTTTCAAGCAAACGACAGCACAGGGACACAAGATACGATAGACAAAGCACGTGCAGCGGGACTCCCTATCGCACTCCACAAGCAGTACTCGATCGCAGAATAAGCTTCCTGATGATTATAAACACCCTTCTGGGTGTTTTATGTTATAGACTCGCGATGTATTCTGGGGTGACCTCGTCGAGGGTCTGTACGAGATGCGGCGTCGGATACTCTCTATGAATATCCTCGACGAGACCAATACAACGCATGCCGGCATCGCGGGCAGCGAGCATTCCTAGCCGACTGTCCTCGATGACGATACATTCCTCAGGCGGGAAGTGCATCTTTTCCGCTGCAAGAAGAAAGATATCAGGATCGGGTTTCCCCCTTTTCACCATTTCTCCTGTCACTACATATTGAAAATGATTCTCGATACCGAGCGAGCGGAGTATGAGCTCTACATATGCGGTACGTGAGGATGAAGCGACAGAGAGCGGATAGCCTTCCTTTGTAAGCCGCTCAAGCAGAGCAATCGCCCCCTTGATCGGGACAACGTCAGACTCTGCCATCGCGGTCACCCTCCTCCACTTTTCTTCAAGAAGGTCAGCAACACTGTACGAGGAATGATGCTCCTCAAGGATCTTTGCGAAGATCTCCTCTGTACGTGTTCCCGCAAAGCGTGGTGAGATCTCCTCTGGACTGATGATGATACCATATTCAGCGAGCACTTCGGATTCGATTCGAGAATGGAGCTGCTGGGTATCAGAGAGCACACCGTCCATGTCGAAGATAAAAGCAGAAATCGATTGCATTTTTTGATTATAGCATTGAAGTGTCAGAAACTTGAACTAGAGTGGTTCTATGTATTTATTTACCAAATTGGCATATTCCGCCTGCAGGTCACGTGAGATAATTTCCTCTCCAAGCAAATTCATTGCACCTTTGTTTTTAACTATCTCGGCAACCTTTTCAAGATAAAATCCTTTTGGCGTAGCGAGAAATAAATATGCTGGCCTCCAAGACTGAAGTATTAATGTCGCCTTTTCTAACACTTTTTCTGCGGAAGGATGCTTCATATACTTTACTTCAACTAACTTTACATCATGTGGTTCCTCTTTATCGATAATGACAAAATCTGGCGCTCTTTTTATTGCACTCACAGCATCATCGTCATTACCGTTTGAACTAATACCTGCTATTGCTGGTAATACATTCTCATATCCGAATGGCAGTACTACATAATTACCAGAATGACTGAACATTCTGAAAAATACGGTCTCCACAATCTTTCCTTTAACCAAAGATTCTGAGAACTCAAAAGGTGTTTGTCTATGATTCATGCATAAAGTATAGCACTTCTTCTACTCACTTATATGTTATTTTACCAATCTAGCAAACAATGCACATATATGATATAACAGTACAGTTCAAACATTACGGGATCGTCTAAAGGTAAGAATGGCCCTACGGGCACCAGGCATTCTTGCCCGATAAGGAGTCGCCACCGCAACCCTCATCAACTCACGCCTTCCCTACGTTCAGTCGCTCACGGGTAGGAAAGAGGTAAACCTCTGTCCTATGACTGCGTGTTTTTGAGCCTTCGTATTTCATTTGAACACATAATAATTTACGGGATCGTCTAAAGGTAGGACAGAGGCCTTTGAAGCCTTTAATCTTGGTTCGATTCCAAGTCCCGTAGCAAAATAAGAAAAGCACTCAATGTGGTGCTTTTCTTTTGGACAATTCCTTGCAGTCAAATTACGTTGCAATCTTCTTGATTAATATATAAATCTAGGGAAAACTAACTGAATTAGCAACGGTACCATCTATATAAAGACTAATGAGGTCTGCATCTTTCCTCCAAGTCAGTGTAATCATGTGTTTCTCATTACCCATTACCCTACTACCCGAGGTTAAATTTACTCGCCCTGCGTTATTTACCACAAATGCAACCTGGATTCGTCCGTCTCTTGATTCTGAAATAAGAATTCCTCCATCTGCTAACTCAAAAGTCCCCAAGATAATTGATGAAGTCGAAAGTGGGCTTCCATCAACTATTGTATCTATGAGGCTTTTTTCTTTTGTCCAAAAATTAATTGAACCCTCTCTCGAAGTAAGTTGCTGATTAGACATGAGCTTGATGTTGATTACTTATATCGTTATGTGAAATTGTTCCATTCAGTGTTGTCTCTCCATTAAAG
>JAJZQJ010000002.1 GCA_021851895.1 bacterium | reverse complement strand
TTAAAGACGTATTGATTATTATGTGTATTCTGTTGAGTGTTTATGGTTGTTTTTAGTAGAACTATTTCTTTTCTCACCTCCCTTGATGTCTTCGCTGCAAAAAATGAAAAAATTCCACTTAAAATTGTGAGAAATGAAGCAGTAATACTTAAAATTATCTCAGCAGTCATTATATAAATTATTACTTACGATAAATATTTAGTCAATGCAATCACCTTCCCTAGTATCGATTTTCTGTAATAACAAACGCACGACTAGTCGTGCGTTTGTTATTTTATTTTAGTCTTCCTTAAGGCAACATGAGGGAACTTTCTTCTCTTTTTTACCTAAATTACTGTACGTTTGCCAATGATCAGAATCATAACCAGACTGACTAATCATAATTTTAAGCGTAGACTGACGGTAAACTCGATCTCCTCCGTGAGGACGATTAACATCCACTATCACACTATCACCCTTGAGCCAAAACTCATGAGAACCGCTTAATCTTTTATGGAGAGCAAAGCCATGTCTTTCAAGAAACTTCGCAACATCCTCATACTCCCAACTTCGAGTTTGGGAAGGCATAACTAAGCCGTAACAAGATTCTCTTTAAAATACTTTGTTACGATTGCAGATGGCTGCATATCCACAATCATAAGACCTAAATTATTCCTATTTTCTTTTGCAGCATTATATATATCCCAATACTCTTGAGGAGCAGGACGATTAAGCAGTGAGTCTGCAAGCCCATTTTCTCTTACAAACTTTATGTAGTCTAAGGATAGTTTTCTTAATTCTGAGGATACTGCGTCCTGATCAGATCCCTCTACAATAAGATTGAAAGTCAAGCAAACGCCAACCCAGCACGAATCCTCTGGGCGATAAAAGACGACTTGTTCAACATTGCCGTTGGATTTTGTATTAGACATACTGATACTATTATAGCATATACCGAGTGCGCCAATGTTGACCCGGATGAAATGTGTCTGTAACTATATGTAAAATATCTATATTTGTCAATAGTTTTCGAAATAGTGATGAATATGTTTTTCTTTCATCATGCTACAATATTCCTATATGCAATCCCTCTTCGAGCACCCACAAGTCATTGAAATGACCTCCCTCGTCAAACAGTACCACAGCAAACAATCGCGCAACAATGGCCGCGCACCCTACGCACAGCATTGCGTAAGCGCTGCGGAGATCGTTGTTTCTGCACTGCTTGCTTCCGACGAACTCGCTGCAAGTGATCCCCTCCTTGTCGATATCACCTGTGCAGCACTTGGGCATGACCTCTTTGAAGATACCGATATCAATCGAGACATGATCAAGGAGAAGTTCGGCACAAGAATATTCGATCTCATCTTCGCAGTCACCAATGAAGGTGGCGATGATAAACACGAAGCGTATGCGCAGAAACTCTTAACTGGCGACGAAGAAGCACTGCTGATCAAATACGGTGATTTCATCGATAATACCATCAGTATCGCCTATGGACTCCCCGATCTTGGCTATGACTGGGCAAATACATTCTATGTCCCTATTATGCGTGGCACTGAACGCGTCCTTGATCAAAAAGAGTTTGTGCGCTATCCGAAAACGGCAGCGCTCTTGCGCGCACAATATGCATTCTCGAAAGACCGACTGCTCCAGAATCTCGCGAAGTACGCACCTGGAGTAGATTGGACGAAATAAAAACAGCCCCTCGGCTGTTTTTGTTATTCCTCATATTCCTATATACTTAACATATGTACGCACCAACACTCGAAGAGATCACTGCACTTAGAGATAAAATTCTTTCCCTGCCCGACGAAGACTATACACACCTCACGGATGCGCAGGCAATTCTTTCATTTCAAGGCTCTTGGCTTTCTAATCTCTACGCTTGTCCCGTTATACTTAATGGAATAACCTATCCATCAGTAGAGCATGGTTATCAGCGCGCGAAATTCATGCACCTCGACTGGACCACACTCCCCGAGGTGACTAAAGATGCTCTAAAAGAACATTTGCGCTCGAAGGGCTATGCGGCTCCGATTGCATTTGATGCAAGCATGTTTACGCTCGATTCGCTCCCTTCGGGTATGTCGAAATCAATCGCGAATATATTACGTGATGGCGGACTTATAGATAAAGATTGGCATGAACGAAGCGTTGCAACCATGATCGAGCTCCTGCTGCAGAAATATCACTACGATGAATTCGAGACGAAGCTTTTAAGCACAGGCAACAAAGTACTCGTTGAAGGAAATACATGGAATGACACTTTCTGGGGCATCTGTGAGGGCAAGGGCCGCAACCTGCTCGGCAAAGCACTCATGGAAATACGCACGATGCTAAAAAACTAAAACAGCCCCTCGGCTGTTTTTCTATCCCCCAACCTCCTCAATAATGGCACGAATGTCTGGAAAGAGTTTCTCAAACACCGGATCCACCTTCTCGACATACTCCGTTGGAATATATTGCATGATAGGTTTTGAAAAAGGTCCGACCTTGCTCATGATGAGATCGACGATGCGTTCCTTCTCCCAATGTCCGACTGCATTCTCCAAAATCAGCGCCTCAGTGGAAAGATGTACGATCTCATGCATGACCGTATTTATCGTTCCGATTCCAAATTTCCCTGTGAAATTCAGAATGACCGTATCAGGGAGAAAATAACTTCCACCGACACCAAAGCGGGTCAATGTGACCCTATAGCGCTCGTGGAGCGGTAAACCTAGTGGAATAAGTTTCTCAGCAAACGGAGCGAGATACTTCGCCGCCTTTTCTTCAAGATCCCTCTTTGCCTCAATATAGATCTTTTCATTGAATTCCTGCTCGAGCATCTTCATGATCTCCTCCATGGGATATCCGGTGATGTTATCGACATGCAGGCCACCAGGAAAATAGGGTTTGTATTGATGCGTACGATACCAGTCGATATTCTGCACCGTTTCCTTCACCCTATGACGCTCGAACTCTAAAGAGTACGTAATACTCAGTTCCATACTATACATTTTAGCATAAACAAAACAGCCCTAGGCTGTTTAGTTAAGAGGCATCACTGCAAGAAGCTCTTTGCTGATCTCCTCAACCTCTTCTTCGGTCAAGATCTTTCGCGCTTCGCCATTGATATCGAGGTCTCCGATCCGGTGATTTGGAATGATGTGATAATGGAGGTGCGCAACTGATTTGATCGCACCTACCTCACCCTCACGAACAAGTACTGAGAGATTCTCATAGCCAAGCTTACGCATGGTTTCCATACCCTCGCGAATAAGATGCCAAAACTGCGCATGCTCCGCTTCGCTCATGTCGAGCATTGAGAGCACATGACGGTTAGGAATGATGAGCAAATGATGGCGATGATATGGAGCGAGTGCATAAGTAAGATACGCCGCATCATTCTTGCGATAAACACGCTGCCCAGGCTCGCAGAACGGACACTTATCATGATCGAGCGTTTGAAGATATTCTGTGTATTTCATAGTTTGTTTTAATGAGTTTGATCAGTGAGCGCGACGACCCGACCTTTCGGGCCAACGAAAAGGAAGAGTACGGCAGCAACGATGGCGAGTGCTCCACCAAAGATGAACGGCGATGAAGTGCCCACATCAGCCCAGAGGAATCCCGCGATGAGTGACGAGAAGAACGCACCGAATCCAACAACCGTCTGATGAATACCATATGCGGTACCGAGCTGTTCATGAGGGACGATATTCGAGATATATGCCTTCCCAACCCCATCAGTGAACGCCATATAGACGCCATAGAGCGGGAAGAGCACCCAGAGCAGTGCTGGCTGTTGTACATATCCAAAGAGCAGGTAAATGATCCCAAAGACGAGGAAGCCCACGATCATTATATTACGCGGACCGACTTTGTCTGCGAACAAACCCGCAGGCACCGAAAGAAGTGCATAGGAGAAATTGAATGTTGCAAAGAGCGCGACGACGGCAACGAGTGAGAACCCGAGATCGTTCGCACGCAAGATAAGGAATGCATCCGAACTATTTCCGATCGCAAAGAGAGCACTCACAAGGAGAAAAGCGAAGAATGGCGCCGATAAACCCTTGATCAATATCTTGAGCGGAATCGTCACATGGATATGGTCGGGTTCATTGCTCTTATCCTTGATGAAAACAACGAGCAGCGCGATCGCCGCGATAGCGGGAATGAGTGAGAAAAGAAAGATCTCGCGCAAGTTATTCGGGAAATAGCCCAAGAGGACGATACCGATGAGTGGTCCAAAGACTGCGCCAAGTGTATCCATACCGCGATGGAACCCGAACACCACACCGCGATCCTTTGGAGCGGAATGCTCGGCGATGAACGCATCCCTCGCTGAGGTGCGCGTTCCCTTCCCGAGTCTGTCGGCGAACTTACCTCCTAAGACTGCATGCCAAGAATAGGCAAATCCAAAGAAGAGCTTCGCACTCGCAGAAAGCACGTACCCGAGAATGACGAATGGCTTCCTCCGCTCTAATTTATCAGAGATCACTCCTGCGACCACCTTAAGGAAACTCGCTGTAGACTCTGCGATACCCTCGATGAGTCCGAGTATCTGTACGGGCGCACCGATCACCTGCGTAAGGAAGATCGGTATGATGGGATAGATCATATCCGTCGCGATGTCATTTAAAAAGCTGACGACAGACAGAATGAAGACAGGAAAAGTGATGCCGAATCGATCGCGAAGGTATTTGTGCATATGTTCACCTATTGTAACTTATTGCAAGAGAGATACAACAAAATCGGCACAAAAAAATAAAACCTCTGACGAGGTTCTATTTGATGCCAGTGATCTTTATCGTTGTGAAAGGCTGGCGGTGACCGTTCTTCTTGTAGTAGCGGCTCTTTGCGTGATACTTCACGACAGTGAGCTTTGGTCCCTTGCCCTGCTCGACGATGTCTGCGGTGACCTTTGCACCAGCGACAGATGGCGTACCGATCTTCGTCGAAGAGCCATCGTCTACAAGCAATACGTTATCGAAAGTGATCGCACCCTCTGCTTCGATCTTCTCGACATTGAGGACATCGCCCACTGCGACCTTATACTGCTTGCCACCCGTTGTAATAACTGCGAATGTCATAGTGGGGATAATATACCCTAAAATCCCGAAAAACGCAAGAGGAATAAGGGCAATACGAGGGAATAGGGCATAGGGTATAGGGTATAGGGCATGAAAATTCTCGTTTTGGGTCAATTTTAGTATTTATACTCGCATATAATGAACATTTCACCGTCTCTAGTACAGAAACAAAAATACGAGGACTTTCACTCCTCGTATCCCCCTATCCCCTATTCCCTATACCCTATTCCCTCGAATTTCATCCAATTAACTTCTCGCTCCTTCGTGCGATCATCTTCTCCCCCGTAAGACCGTGGGTATAATAATCCCCGAAGACCAAATGGAAAACGTAACCAAGATCCTTTAGGGAATCAATTGAGAAGCGATCACCGTGGACCATACGCTCGACATCTGTCGGGAGGAGATACTCGCGTGCATATTGTGCAAGGTCCTTGCGCACCACCTCATCAGAGAAGTCCGGAAGCAGTGGCAATGAAAGCGCGATCTGCTTACGCTGTCTTCGGCCGATCGTATTCGCATCGAACTCTTCGCCGAGGAGGAACATCTCAAGGCTGCAGAACTTATTCACCTCTTCATCAGTCGCCTCTCTGTAAAATCTTTCTGCATTAGGAAACAGCGAGGCGAAGTACGCGAAGCTCTTGAAGAACAACTTCCCCTCATGAAAATATGCGTGCACCTCTTCGGGTAGCTCAATGCCGCGTGTGCGCTCTTCGACCGCCACCCCGTGCACGCCAAATTCAAGGAGTGTCTTCCTGTCGAACACATTGGCTTTCGTCACCTTACTCACCACGATCGTACTTTCGCGGACATTACCCTCTGTCGTCACGAGGGCGAGCGCGCGAATCTGCGAAAGGTCGAGTTCTTCAATACGCGCATGATCGATCGGTCGCATCGCAGCGTCGACATACGGGTTAACGAGCTCGGTATCATTACCAACAAGTGGCATACCAAACCACTCTTCATCAGTAAGTTTTCCTTCCTTCACATCGAATTGCTTCACTTTGTCTCGATGAATCTTCGGTGCTGCTAGTTTGCGAGCGATCAAAGTGATCTGCTCCTCTTTATCTCCGAGGGAAAGATATGTTGTCTTCCCCGTCTTTGCTACAAGGATCGTTTTCATCATGATGAAAACGATTGTACCATGCAAAATAGTGTTATATTTACTATATATTTTGCCAGTTTGCCTTCGTGTACAACATAAAATAATGCACAGCAAGACTGCCTATTTCGATGGCCTCGTCAATAGGTGCATAACAACATTTTCACGGCTTAACCACAGTGTGGACAATCATAGTTATCCACAGTTGCATGAGCGGTGCGCGCGAGGCAGAATGCATACATGCAAAACGTTCCCAGCACGCAGTACGATAAGAAGAACTATGGCAAGCGTACGTTCAACAATGAACAGCGCACACCCATTCTCAGCTCGATTCGTATCCCTCCTCAACATCTGGACTCGGAACGTGCACTCTTGGGAGCGCTCATGCTTCGCGCAGATACGCTCTATGAAGTTTCCGATCTCATCCTCCCTGAAGCATTCTATGCGGAGAAACATCGCATCATCTATCAAGCGATGCTCGACCTCCACAATCGCAGAGAGCCGATCGACATCCTCACGATGTCAGCGAAGCTTAGCGAGAGAGGTCAATTTGAGCAGATCGGTGGGCACACCTATCTCACCGAGCTCACGAATGCTGTCCCCTCCTCCGCGAATGCGCGACACTATGCGGATATCATCCATCGTAAGCATGTATTACGACAATTGATCCAAGGAGCAGAGCAGATCTCTGAACTCGGCTTCCAGGAGGACCGCGCACTCGAGGAGATCCTCGACGAAGCAGAATCAACCGTGTTCAAGGTTACTCAGATGACCCCAGGACAATCCATCCTCAACATGAAGGAAGGTGCAACCCAGGCATGGGAGCGCTTCGAGAAGTTGAGCGAAGCAGGAGATGGTCTGCGCGGCATACCAACAGGATTCCCATCACTCGATAAGATGCTTTCAGGTTTCCAGCCATCAGACCTCATCATTCTCGCAGCTCGTCCATCGATGGGTAAGACCTCATTCGCACTCGACATGGTTCGTGGCTCTGCGATCAAGCACAACATTCCGGTCGGCGTATTCTCACTCGAAATGTCGGCGCAGCAGATCATCGATCGTATGGTTTCTGCGGAATCACGTATCGATGCATGGAAGCTGCGCACCGGAAAGCTCTCGCGAGATAATGAATTCGAATATCTCCGTGAGGGTATCGACCGACTCTCAAAGGCCCCTATCTACATCAACGATCAGGCAAGCATCAACATCATGAACATGCGTTCGACTGCTCGTCGTATGGTCAGCGAATACGGCGTGAAGCTCCTCGTCGTCGACTACCTCCAGCTCATGAGCCCAATGCGACAGTCAGACTCTCAGGTGCAGATCGTCACCGAGATCTCGAGATCCTTGAAGGGCCTCGCAAAGGACCTCAATGTCCCTGTCATCGCACTTTCACAGCTTTCACGTAACGTTGAACAGCGTGGCGGCAAACCTCGACTTTCTGACCTCCGCGACTCCGGTTCCATCGAGCAGGATGCTGACGTCGTCATGTTCATCCACCGTGAGCAAAATGAGAATGGAGAGCGTAGTGAAACGGCGGAGATCCTCATTGAGAAGCACCGTAATGGTGCGACAGGTATCGTTGAATTACACTTCGACGGCAAGCATACGAGTTTCAGCGAACTCGATACCATGCATACTTCGTACTCTTCTGGTGATTCCGATGATGCATTCGCTGCATTTTAAAAAAGACCTCACGGTCTTTTTTATTGCATGCCACCATCGATATAGAGCCTCTGTATTGCATTTGGATAGACAAGCGCATCGACATTTAACTCCTTCACCTCCCCTCTACGATTCTCATATACCTGCACTGCTCGAATGTTTCCATATATCGAACGCAAACCGATTCCAGAGAACATACTGTCGTGATTCTCGCTCAAACCGAGCATCTCAACTTCTTTCATCTGGCTTTCGAATTCACCCGGGGTGCGCTTGAATATCTTTTGGATCCTTCGATATGCCTGATCAGGATTTGCCCTCCAAAACGCATAGGCTTTCATATACGCACGCACAAAGCGAAAAACGATTTCTGGATGCTTATCGATCATCGCGTCACTGAATATAAGTGTATCGGTGACCACCCCCGGAGCGTCTTTGCTCGAAAATACCATATGTGCTCCATCTGCGAGCGCCTGGGAGAGGTACGGCTCATAAGTCATCGCATAGTCAACCTTCTTGTCCTTCAGTTTCTGTAGTACCTCTTCTTGCGTGATCGAAAGATCACTTTCAAAATCATTGATGTTGCCATTCAAAAGATCGAGCACATAGGGATAGAAAAAGGGATATGAATCATCACCAGTGATACGTTTTTTCTTAGAAGACTGGATCGGCTCAGCGCCATCTCTTGCAATGAGTGCGTCTCCTCCGACTGATCGGTCAGTCAGCAAGACGATCTTCCCGAGCGGACGTATCCTTCTCGCTTCCTCAACAAGGTCGACCGCAAGCATACCGCGAACATCATAGGGTAAGATATCTGACTCATCGAGCACACTTTTGTCGGGATAATCTTTGAGACCTACCTTGATTCCCTCCTCGCGCATATATCCAAGCTCTTCTGCAAGTGGAGCGATCATAAATCCGGGCCAGCTTGGCATGTTGAGACGTACGTGCGTAAGCGGAGTGACTGGAGTAAAGAGGAACATTCGTATATACCCCATGACGATGCATGCTGAGAGCATGATGAGGAGTATGGTGAGTAGGGCGAATTTTGTAAACGCCTTCATGACATCGCGCAAAACGATCTCCATAGTGCACTCATTATACACTATATTTTATTATAGTATAGAAAAGACCCACTGTTGGGTCTATTTTCTTCCGATAATCGCATTACGTAATGTATCAGCATCTGCATATTCGATCTCACTCCCCGTAGAGATGCCCCTCCCCAATGTCGTCACCGAGTAACCACGCGAAGCAGCATCGTCTCGTAACGCCTCATGAATATAATCACCCGTATGCTCGCTCTCTGGAGTGACCGCGGTCGCAACGATGACCTCTTTGAGTGACTGCTTCCGTGCTATGAGCTTGCGCAATTCGTTCATGCGAATCACGCGCTCTGGATTCTTTTCAAGGATTCCCAGCGTGCCACCAAGCACGAAATAATAGCCGTTATATGCATGCGCTCTTTCGATCGCCTCGAGATCCGCATCCTTCTCGACAATGAGTAGCTGCGACACATCGCGTTGCGCATCCGTGCAAACAGGACAGCGATCTTGATGATTTCCTCGTTTCGGAAAGAATCGGTGACAATCTGCACACTCCGATACGAGATCGGGGAGTTGTGCGATCAGGCGAGAAAGTTCATTCAAATGTTGCGGTTGCTGCTTCAGGAGATAATACACAAAACGACGCGACTGGCGCGCACCCACTCCGGGAAATTGCGTGAAGAAATATTCTAAGCGATGAATGGGATCCATTGCGTTATCATACCGCACGAAACCCCCAACGCAAAATCACATGCTTGACTTGTCATAAATATATTGTAGAACGATGTTAGCGTCCTTTTATTGGAGACCTCCGATGAATAAGATCGCCATCGACTCAGTCAATGCGCGCTTCATCACCTGCCTCAATGCGACGAAAAAGATCTTCCGCGAGTGCAACCACCAAACGGAGGATGAGATCAGCATCGCGCGGTGCGCAAGCATGCTCCTCAAAATGGTCACGAGCTATCCGACACTCAGGCATGCAGCGGACCAGAAGCTGTCGAGCATCCTCGACAGGGCACTCACGAATGCGATGGAGACCTATACGAAGGAAGTCGCGAAGATCGAGGAACTCCCCCGCTCGATGCGCAATGCCGCACGCGAATCAATCGTCGCCATCGCGGAAAGTATCATCGTCGAGATGCAGGAATCGCGATAAAGAGCACGACGACGAACCACCACTGGTGGTTTTTCTTTGCTTGCGAAATCCTCAAAATACAGTAATCTCAGTGCAGAACGTACCTCTATAGCGCATCAGCGAAAGGATGTCTTATGCTCCGAAAGCAGAAACCGCCCTTACTTCCCGTCGCTCTTTACCCGTTTTGCCTCAACTTCGTGAAGCAGCATCTGCCTACTTGGGTCGGACCTACTGCTCACGACACGGTCAACGAAGGCCACTGTGCTGCGATCATCATGGAAGGGCTCATTGGTGCCCCTCCCGACGAGATGAACGAAATGCTCAAGTACGCACTCGATACCGCCAAGGAAATCTACACGGCGAATATCGATGATACGAATCACCTCCCCTCCGAAGATCGGCTCCAGGCGAGCATCACTATCGCTCGCCTCACCTGCAACATCCTGTACATGAAGCGAAACGAAAAGCGGAACTTCTTCCGCAAGAAAACTGGAGGGACCTGATGGTAAGTATCAATGCCCATCTTTCGAAGGAGGAACAGTTCCGCATCGCACTCGCTTGCGTGCGCGCCTACCTCCCCATCCCGAAAAAGATGTACATGGGCAAAGAATGCAACGACATCGCCGCGGAGCTCGCCTGCGCGAGCATACTACTTCCCGCAATCGGCACTCTCCCCGCACGCTTTCGCGATAACCTCAAGGAGCATGTAGGGAAAAGCATCGAAAAAGGCCTCGACATCGTGCGGACCGAAGAGCACGATGACATCCGACTGCGTGGATTCGAAGTATCGCTTGCGATCACGAACCTCGCTGTCCTGCTCCTCGATCAATGAACAAAGCCGCCCAAGGGCGGCTTTTCTCATTCTTCTTCCATCATCGGTTTATCGAGCGCTACAGGCTCTACGCCCATGGCTGAGCCAGCGATACGCTTCACATCCTTATCGATCTTCCCCAATTCCTTATATGCGGAATTATAGTGACTGACCGTAGTGGAGAGCGACCCTCCGAGCTTCTTGTAAAACTCTTCATAGGCCTTGATATGGCGACCGAGCTCTTCGACACGCTTGATGATCTCTACTGCATCCTTCTCTATCTTGAACGCATTGTAGCCGAACAACACCGCCTGCAAATAAGCAGAGAAAGTCGTTGGAGAAACGATGATCACCTTCTTTTCGTGGTACGCGTAATCAAGAAGACTGCGCGTATTACTCTTTATGCGTCCGACCTCATTGACCAACAGATCGTAATAGATAGCCTCAGCAGGAATATACATAAATGCAAACGAAAGTGTTCCCGCTTTTTCATTCACATACTTAGCGGTCTCATCGATACGCTTCTTAAGGTCATTACGAAACTCTTTCTCAAGCTCCTCTCGACGTGTTTCGTCTTCCTCCTGCGTCACGCGCTGATAATTATCGAGGGAGAATTTTGCGTCTATTGGTATCATCCCATCCTTCGTGACAATGACCGCATCAACGATCTCCTTGTCCGTAAGCTGATACTGCAATTTATAGGCATCAGGAGGAAGGATATTCTGCAAGATGAGCGCAAGCGATGCTTCACCCCAATTTCCACGCTGCTTCTGGTGAGTCAACGTGCGCTCCAAATTCGCGAGCTGATCACCGATCTGCGCGAAGTGTTCGACTGCCTCATTGGCACGCATTTGCTCTTTCGCAACGGCGACAAGCCGGTCAGACATCTGTGCATTGATATCAGAAAGCAATCTTTGCGATTCAGAGAATTGTCTGTGTACGGCCTCAGAGACATCGCGACGTGACTCAGTGAGTCGCGTATCGATCTGCCTCGTGAGTTCTCCGAGCTGCTGCTGCAACATGCCGAGTGCTGCGCGGTCCGCTTCTCGTACCGCTGCAAAATTCTTCATCTCATCACTGACTCCGTTTCTTGTATCTAATTTACGAAGTATCAGAAACACGGCGATAGCGAACGCAAGAAGGATGATCGTCAAATAGATGAATTCCATGAATTACTAATGATTACGAAGGATAAAATACTTTGCTGCCTCAACCCCACTATACATGATAATCAACGAAAGGAATATGTGTACCCCATAGTGTCCAATGCCTGCAGGGTCCAACGAAAGAAGATGCGCGACACTAGGGATAAATAGTGCGACCATGAGTCCTGCGAAGGCAAGCGCGAGTGCGCCGAGCAAATAGAGATTAGACCATGGTGCGATCTTCCATATTGGAGTATGGAGATCACGCAGTGAGAACGAGACGAGCGTTGCGAGCAGCGTCAATGCGATAAAGAGTACCGTGCGCGCGGTCACTTCGGAAAGCGTCGATGCCTGCAAGAAGAGATACAAACCGACAAGCAATAGCCCAACGATCGCACCAACCACCACAACAAAGAGCATGAAGCGTTTCGAGATCATCGTGCCCGCGCCATGAAGACGAGGATCGCGTCGCATAATGCCCTGCTCTGGGCGCTCGAAGGCAAACGAGAAATTCATGAATCCTTCGGTGAGCATGTTCGTCCAAAGGATCTGCACAGGAAGCAGTGGCAAGGGCAAACCAAAACCAAGTGCCGCAACAACGAGCATGATCTCTGAAAATGATGTGGAGAGCAGATAGGCGACGTTCTTTCGAATATTATCCACAGCGCGACGTCCTTCCTCGATCGCTGATACGATGATTCCGAAGCTGTTATTGGTAAGCACAAGACCTGAGGCTTCCTTGGCCACATCGGTACCACTTCCTAAAGCGACACCGATCGCTGCAGTTCGCAACGCAGGCGCATCGTTAACACCATCTCCGGTCATCGCGACGATCTCGCCTGCCCCTCCAAGCAACTGTGCCATGCGCTGCTTATGTGCAGGGAGCATGCGCGCACAGATATTGATGACATGGAGCTTTTCAAGCAGCTGCTCGTCAGAAAGTGCGTCGATCTCACTCCCAAGGAGCACAGGCGCAGATGGATGCGCAACAATTCCCGCGCCCAATGCTATCGCGCGTGCGGTTTCGGGGTTGTCCCCGGTCGCCATGATCACCCGTATACCTGCATTGCGCGCAGTACTGATCGCAGTGCGTACATCCTCGCGCAGAGGATCGGCCAAATAAAACAATCCGCAAAAGACGAAAGTTCCTTCCCCATCAAAGAGCGTTGCGAGCATCTCTGGCTCTCCTGGTAATCGTTCGAGCTGTGTATCAATGTAACCAACAGAGACAACACGAACGCCATTACGAGTCGCCTCACGGAGCTCGTTTTCAAATAGTGCTCTTTGTTCTTCGTGCATCGGATGCGCCTTACCATCAGCATAATATGCAGAGGCATGTGCAAGCATCTCCTCAGCTGCCCCTAACCCAATGAGTCGATTGTGCTTCATGCCACGTATCCCTGAAAGCACCAAAGACATGCGTAGAGAAGAGATGAATGGCGTCGCATCAATACGCGGATAATCTCTTTCGAGCTCACGCATATCCACTCCGGAAAGGTGCGCCGCTCGAGCTATCGCCACCTCAACAGGACGTCCATGGAACTGGGGATGACGGAACTGATCATGCTCATGTTCGACGATGACATTGCCTGCAAGATAAGCAAAAGAAAGTGCGTCATGCTCATCACCGTGCTCCTCATGCCAAACTTTTTCCCGAAAACCATCCTTATGCTCTGCAATCCCATGAAAACAAACAACGCGCTCAAGCGTCATGATGCCTTCAGTGAGCGTCCCTGTCTTATCAGTGATAATGACGGTTGCACTGCCAAGAGTCTCTGCAGCCAAGAGGCTTCGAACGAGTCCGCCCTTGCCTAATATGCGCTGCATACTGATCGCGAGCATGACCGAAACCGCTGCGGGCATACCTTCTGGTATTGCAGCTACTGCTATCGCAATGCCGATCATCAATGTCTCCGTGATAGGAACATGACGATAGAGTCCAAGGAGGAAAACGAGTCCGAGCGCAATGAGGATGATGATCGTGAGCATGCGCGCGATCGCGGCAATATTCTTCTGCATCGGAGTCTCAGGAGCCTTAACTACGCGAAGGCTCGCAGCGATACCACCGAATGCGGTACGCTCTCCAGTCTCTACGACAGCAGCACGAAGCACGCCCGACGCGACGAGTGTGCCCATGAACAACATATTTTTCTGATCGGTGAGTGGTAGGACATGTGCGATCTCATCCGCGTGCTTTACGACGGGCGCCCACTCTCCGGTAAGCACCGATTCATTGAGTTGTGCACCATGTGCCTCAAGAATACGTGCATCTGCAGGAACAGTAGAACCCGCCTGAAGCAATATGATGTCCCCAGGAACGAGCTCTCTTGTTCCAATGCGAATAGGTTCCCCCTCACGAACCACCGTACAGTATGCTTCCTCGCTCGCCTTAAGTGCAGCAAAAGCACGAGAAGCTCTTCCTTCCTGATAGAGGTTGATGAGAATATTGACGATGAGGGCGAAGAAGATGACTGTCGCATCGACATATTCAGAGAGCAACGTCGTGACGACACCTGCAATGAGGAGCGTGAAGGTCAACGGTGAACGGAATTGATCGACGATACGATTGAGTAGCGTAACTCGAACTTCCTCACCAAAATCATTCGCGCCATACAGTCCGAGGCGTTCTGCGACTTGCTCCTTCTTGAGACCGAGCACGACATCTGTCATGAGGGTCTTTTCGAGGGTCTTCACGTCCATGCGATAGTACTCTTTTGTGTGTCGTGTCATATGACCATTATACCATCCTGAAATATGAAACAGCGGCCGAAAAATGGCCGCCGCGTTATTTATTCCTTGTTTTTCGACGATTTGCAAACTTCGGTATCGTCGACTCCGCACGCATGAGCGCCTCCTCAGCAGAAAGTATCGGATCACCCCTCTCCATCGTGAAGAATCCTGAAGAGAACTCGACAAGCTGCTCTCTGCCCAGCTCCTCAAAGACGTGGCGATAGTCGATGTCTCCCGCATCGATCTCTGCAGCTGCCTGGTGGATACGTGACATGATCGATTCTGCCGCCTTTAGGTCTGTATCAGGTAAGATCAATGCGAATTCATCACCATGCAAGCACGCAGAGACATCCTCTGGCCTACTTTCGTTCTGCAAGCACTCCCCAAAAGCGATGAGTATCTCGTTGCCAACATCATGGCTAAGCAGGTCATTGACCAGCTTAAATCCATCGAGATCGAAATACACGATAGTCCCTCTATCCCATATACCCCGTGCGAGCTCTCTGACGAAGCGATTATATTCATGTCGAAAACCCTCGAGATTATATATATCGATAAATTGATGACGCAAAGAACGTGCTTCCGCCTCCCTGCGTAATTTACTCAAGCGAGCGATCTTTTTCTTCGCACTATCGAGTTGGATCTGAAGGATCGTAAAATTGCGTTCCGTATCGAGGAACGTTCGACGTAGCGCTTCGAGCTGCTGCTCCAACGTGCGCTGTCGATCAAGCGACTCCTGGTGAGCAGCCGCGGTGATCTTATGCGCGGCAGCCTCTTTTTCGAGTGCCTGCCGCAAAGACTCCCTATCATCTTTTGTGACGTTGAGTTTTGTTCGCATGATCGGCGTTTCAAACATCGAGCCATTTCCGAATTGAATGCTATTATACTACCGTATCGTAACATATGAGCAAGTGGATAACGAAATAGCATAAAAGGCGCATCTTGCGCCTTTTATATCAAATCACTATGGAAGTAACTCTTCGAGTACCGCCTTCACATCTGCACCATCAACATTACTGCCGAGTGCTTTCATAACTGCACCCGTAAGTTTGCCGATACCCGACTTATCCGTAACACCGAGCTCTGCGATCTTCGCCTCTGCCACCGGACGTATCTCGTCTCGTGAAAGCATCTTTGGAAGGAAGGTCTCAATGATTGCAAGCTCTGCCTTTTCGTTGTCGACAAGATCCATACGCCCACCCTTTGTAAATTGATCGATCGAGTCCTTACGCTGCTTCGCAAGACGCTTCAACACATTAAGCGCAGCAGTATCATCGAGCTCATCTTGTGGCGTCTTTCGTAATGCAACGAGTTCATTGGTAAATGCCGTCGACATCCCACGCAAGACAAGAAGGCGCACTTGATCCTTTGCACGCATTGCATTCTTGATCTCCTCTTTAACGTTCGCTTGTATCGTCATATGCTCGAATTATAGCGTATGGCATACAGTTAAGTCCATTTTATCGAATCGAGAAGTACTATTGCTAAAATGGATATTTTATGTTATAAGTTTTTCTAGAAAACGCTCTCAGAAAAGGAGGACTCATGTCCCTGAGCCATCAGATGATTCAGGAATATGCTGACGGCACCATGACGCGTCTGCATAAAAGAAATTTTTACGAGGCCTTTGCCCTCGCGCTCATTGACCTCGGCACACCGGTCGGCACCACCGTCGAAGAGCTCAAGGCCGCGGTCGGCAAAGAGCTGAGTCATCGCAAGCAGCTCAAAGACCCCGTGCAACTACTGAAAGCCACTGACCATGCCATCATTTTCGTGATCAACAAGGAGACAGAGGTCTCCTTCATTCACGAAGATCGGCACGCACATTTTCATGGTGTGCGTTGGATCGGCAAGGGGCCGAAGCCTAAGGAGGTCGAGGTCGATGCTCGTCTGCTGACGCGTGCGTGCAACCGCGCTCGTGAACATTTCCGAGCGGTCCGCAAGACCGAGCGGAAGCGCAAAGACGCAACGTCTCGCTGACCGACAGCACCTCCCCATCGAAAAAGTTGACGAGTTCAGTTATCCACAGTGGAGTGTTCCGGCACTCCACTTTTCTCATAAATATGCTATATTGTAAGCATAGACCGCTCGTGGCTGCGAGCACACATACGCCGAAAGGTTCTTCACGGTCCTTACGAAACGATGCGCGCTTCATGCTTGACGGCTTACCGAGAAGTCCGTGTCCGCAAGCACGGACTTTTCATCTACTCGAAAAAACACAGCAAATGCAACGCATTTGCTGTGTTTTCTATATTTCAACAACTCCCTCCCCGCGCTCTTCCATATGCAGTACAGGACGCAACTCATCTAATGCAGTGATCGTCCTATCAGAGAGATCTACTGACGCGATCGACTCCTGTGACGGAAGTAATGCCTCGCGTTCCATGCGCACACACCATATACCTGGGAGCATGCGTTTCATGTCATTCAAGAAAACAGGAGCATCGTCGATGAAATAATGTCCGTTCGGTCGCTCGCCATGTTCACGCAACCACGACTCCGCTGCCATACTCTTTTGCCCAGGAACGACGATGACATCATCGACATATGCGCCGATACCCGTCGCCATGATCTTCGCGTGCTGACCCTCGACATTGAGTGCCATGGATAAGATGACGATCTTATGCCCCGCCTTTCGCGCATCCACACAAAAATCAATGACGTCAGGATATAGCCACCCAGAAAGTGGTGCATCGGGTCGCTGTTTACGCAGTTCCGAAGTGTCATTATCATGCGCATCAAGATAATCGACGAAGCCTTGCGCATCGAAAATCGTCCAATCGCAGTCGAGAAAGATCACCATATCATTTCTTGAATTGAGGAGCGATCTCCAATATCTTCAATCCGTGCGTTTCAAGCAACTCCTCATATAGAGTAGAGCGATCAGCAACAAGCTCCTCGAACTGCGCTGCACTCATCTGATCCTTTGCGTGGGCACCAAACTCATGTTCGATATCGCGCTCTGCAAGTTTCTCTGCCATGACCATACGCGCTACGTACTCTTCATACTGATCGAAAAGCGCGTTGACATCAGGGTCACTTTCAAAGATCAACGACGGATGGTGATGTTCATCTCCCTCTTCGACTTTATGCTGGTAGACCGCCATAGGAAAGACATCTTTTGCGCGCGAAAAAACATACTGTTCCATGTCATCGAAATCTTTTCGTGATATGCGATCGCCAAAGGGGCCGTTTGCGACCGTATTCGCGACATAAACCATCTTGAGAAGTGTCGCGAGTTGTTCATTCGTGAGTGCGAGACCGATCATAAAATGATGATAGCACGAAACCTAGATTCGGAAAGATGAAAACTGAAGAAGAATATAGCATTATATGAGCAATGCACTTCCTCTTTTCCATATATTGTGGTAGAATATCTCTCTATTCTTAATACTATATTCATGAAAGTACTCCAGAAACAAACGAAAATCGTCGCGACACTCGGACCTGCCTCAAATTCACCAGAGGTCATCGCACAGATGATAAGCAAGGGACTCAACGTCGCACGTATCAACTTCTCGCATGGCGATCACAAAGAGCACGGTGAGCGCATCGACAATGCCCGTAAGGCTGCAGCGATAGCGAATCAGCCAATAGCCATCCTCCAAGATCTCTGTGGCCCAAAGATACGCATTGGCGATTTCACGGACGGCAGCGTTGAGCTCAAGAATGGAGCGAAATTCATGATCACGACGAGAAATGTCGAAGGTACTGCAAAGGAGGTCTCCGTGAACTACAAGATGCTCCCAAAGGAAGTACGTGCAGGCATGCGCATCATGCTTGAGGATGGAAAATACATCCTTGAGGTACAAAAGGTTGATGGCGAGGATATATACACCAAAGTCATCGCGGGAGGTAACATTCGCTCACGCCGCGGAGTGAACGTACCTGGAGCAATGCTCTCGATCGGCGCGATCACACCAAAAGATAAACGTGACCTCGCATTCGGCGTCAGCAAAAACGTCGACATCGTCGCATTATCGTTCGTGCAAACTGCAAAGGATATCACCAATCTACGCGCTTTGCTCAAAAAGGCGAAGAGCAACGCACTCATATTCGCAAAGATCGAAACACAGGCAGCAATAGACAATCTCGCTCAAATCCTCGCAGCGGCAGACGGTATCATGGTTGCTCGCGGAGACCTTGCGGTCGAAGTGCCCAAGGAAGATGTCCCCCTACTCCAAAAGACGATCATTCGCATGTGCCGCGCTGCAGGAAAGCCAGTCATTACGGCAACGCAGATGCTCGATTCGATGACTGATGCGCCGGTACCAACTCGCGCCGAAGTCGCAGACGTCGCAAATGCAGTGTTCGACGGTACGGATGCGGTCATGCTCTCACAAGAGTCCGCAGTCGGCATTGACCCCATAAACGTTGTCGAGACGATGGCGACGATCGCAAAACGTGCCGAAGAGAGTGACTTCTTTCATGAAGCAATGGAGCGTCGCTCTCCCCAGGAGCAGCCATCGACCGTCGATGCAGTTACCCTGCATGCAACGCATGCTGCACACCAGGTCGGAGCGAAGGCCATTGTTGCATTAACGCAGTCTGGCTTCACTCCAAGAATGCTCGCACGTCATAAGCCACACGTTCCACTTATTGCAATTACCCCACTTGCACACGTCGCACGTCAGCTTGCTATCTCATTCGGTACGACTCCGATCGTCCACGCAGAAAAGGTAAGCACTGTCGACGCGGCGATCACCGTCGCAAAGAAGACCTTACTTGATCGCAAAATAGCGAAAAAAGGAGATACCTTCGTGCTGTGCGTTGGCGTACCATTCGGCACGATCGGCGGCACAAACATGACGATCATTCAGACTGTCTAGCAAAGTTGAATCATCACGCCAAGAAACCGCGAGGGATTTTGTTAGCAGCGCTCAGCTCTGGAGCACGACGGCGTACAGTGGTACGGCGAGGGCGAAGAGCGAGCGATCCTGACAAAATAACCGCGGCCACAAATGCGCTCGCACACAATAACTAAAACATGGACATCGCTGTCCATGTTTTAGTTATACTTGATCACGCAATCGATCGCCCCCTCACCACCATCTCTCTGTTTCGCATAGTTCCATGGAATATCCTGAGCGAGCAGTGCATTACGCACAACGTGCGGAATGACTGGGTAGTCCCGACTATGTGTGCCCTTACCTATGATGATCCGCAAATGTGTCCCACGGGAAAACTTCCCGCGCAAATCGGTTACCTCTTCGGCCGCCTCCCTACCCGTAAGGCCATGGAGGTCGAGCGTCTCATCTGGAACAAAGACGTATCTATTTGTCTTACTCACAACGAAAGCATAACACAATACAAACGTGAGTCGATAGCTTAACGCTTACGCAAGATCGCAACGATCCATTTCTCATCACGTGTATATGCGAGCTGAAGCAC
This sequence comes from bacterium, assembly GCA_021851895.1. Taxonomy (GTDB): domain Bacteria; phylum Patescibacteriota; class Minisyncoccia; order Phycocordibacterales; family UBA6899; genus JAJZQJ01. The sequence goes on along the minus strand of JAJZQJ010000002.1, from coordinate 105,661 downwards.
ATCAAAAGGCAACTCACCGATCAACGCCTCGAGCTCCGGCTTATAATAGTAACGAAAATATCTCGGAGCATCCATTTTTCTCGTTGTAACCTCCTCGCCCTCGCCGATCTTCACTGAAAATGCGGCAACGCCTCCATGTTTCAACATGTCATAAGCGTGCACAAGCGCCTGCTTGAATGCATCTGGCGTAAGGTGCAGGAGCACTGCATTTGCGAAATACCCATTGAAACGCAGACGGAAATCATCATTCGGTTCGTCGCGAACATCATAGTAGTGGGTTTCATAACCCTTTGCGTGCAACTTCTCCAATGCAGGCTCGGCAATATCAGTGCACACGACCTTATACCCTACCTTCTTCATATAGTCGGAATCTCTCCCGTATGCCGCACCGATCTCGATGATCGTACCGCCCTTGGGGATATGGTGCAAAAAATCATCGATCCATTTCCTAATGTCCGCGTTCGGTGCATCAAGTCCTCTCGTCCCCTCTATGAACTTATGGAAATGCTGTTTATAGGTTTCCGCAGTCTTATCCATCCCTTCGTGCATAGCTACACTATAGCACCAAAAACTGCATGAAAAAACCGAGGCCAAGCCTCGGTCAATACTATTCTTTCCAGCCGTTCTTCCGACCTTCTTCGAGAACGTCCTTGAGCGCATTGTTGGCCCACTCGACTTCCCTGCGGCGAAGCTTGAGCTTCTCGCGCCACTCATTCCTCCGTGCGATCTCAGCATCGTTCGGCACAACTTCGAGCTTCTCGATCGGACAGGAAGCAACCAAATGATCCTCGAAACCATGGGAATGACCGCAATGGCTCCGCATGCACTCGATTTCTCCCGTAGCACCATTCATCGAAAGGTGCGCGGATGATCCACACGCAGCGCACACCATCGGAGTGGCCGGCAGGCTGAAGCGTACCGAAGCGAGTGCCCCCGACGCAAAGACCGAAATCACGACACCCTCCACCGGGCCCCGTCGCACGAAACCTGCGACGATGACATTTCTGCCATACACCTTTGTCCCAGCGTAAATTCCTTGCCTCTCAGCGATAGGCATAATGCCTCCTTGTTGTGGTGTGATCTCTAAAGTCACAATGACATATTTATTCTATGATGTCAATTCTCTGTAGGGATTCACAACATAGAAAAACGCCCGGGCTTTGCTCGGACGTTTTTCGTGTTGTGACCCTACAGAGACATCTCACGTCGTTCGGTTCGTGCACTCCAGAGGAGCCTCGCACGGCCGAACTCCTTGAGGACCGACGGTCCTCAACGGAACCCTTTGCGCGCAAAGAGTTCCTGCTCTCCTCCGCGGGAGAGGTGTCCCTCTCCCGACCCCTCTTCGTTCGATTCTCTGTAGGGATTCACAACATAGAAAAACGCCCGAGCTTTGCTCGGACGTTTTTCAAGTTGTGACCCTACAGAGAATCGAACTCTGATTTAAGGCTTGAGAAGCCTCCGTCCTAACCGTTAGACGATAGGGCCAATTACTTTGTGAACCAGGTTGGCCATGTCGCAGAGGGATCGGCAACCGCCGATACATATCCTCGCGCCTCCTCGCTAAGCTCGAAGGCTGTTGCGATAGGGCCATACGGGCAACCACAGTTCAGCAGAAAAGTGATTAACTCGTTTGAACATCATAGCAGTTTTCTGAGATTTGTAAAGTAGGCACCACATAATAATTTCCACATAACACCACTTGCTCCAAATCGTAGATCACTGCATATCGCAGAATTATCTTTGCAGCATATAGTATGAAGCACGCCTCAAAGCTATCTTATACTATACCTCCTATTCATGTTATAATTACACCATGAAGCGCATCTCTCTCATTGTATTTTTTATCTCCATTGTCGGTATCCTCCTCATCTCTTTTTGGATATATGGTAAATATTTCAAAAAGGATGGAGCAGCACTGCTCTATTTCGCTGCGAAGAAAGGCACGCTTATTGAAACGATACATTCAAGAGGAGAGATCGTACCCGAGAAAGATTTCAATCTACACTTCCCTTCCCCGGGAATTGTAGAGAAAATTTTCGTTAAGGAAGGACAAGTCGTAAAACAAGGTGCGCCACTCATAAAACTGGAAACAACGGATCTCGAACTGGAAGCACAAAAACTCCGCGACCAGTTAGCACAAGCGGAAGCAACACTCGCCATCCGTAAAACGGAAGCGGGAAACACGGAGACGCGACTTGCGACGATCACCGAAAAACAAGATACGCTTGTGAAGAGTGCGTACAGCACACTTCTTTCGAATGGGCTCATCGCAGAGCCAAGCGAAACAGGCCAAGAGGCTACCGCTCCAGTCATCACTGGTCACTATGCGGGATCCATGGGGACATATCGATTCTCAGTGGATAAAAAGAACATTACGAGTACAGACTACCAGCTCCACGTATTTGGCATCGAAACCGCTGGGCCGATTATCGTAAGCAAGACAGGACCGACACCACTAGGCACCCTTGGTCTCTTTGTAAGCTTCCCCGACGACCTTGAACGCTATATCGATAAGATTTGGATCGTCATGATTCCAAACATAAAGAGCACGACCTATTCAAGCGACTTGAACGCGTATGAACAAGCGCTGCGCGACCAGAAGCAGGCAATTGAGGACGCGAAAGCTGAACTCCAAAACACTGCCGGGGCTTCGATCACGAATGCAAAGATATTACAGGCAGAGGCAGAGATTAATGGCTATCGTTCTGAGATAGCTCTCATCGATGACAAGATTCGCAAATCAACTCTCTATGCCCCGATGGATACGAGAATCACAAAGGTATGGCTTGAAAAAGGAGAACTCGCACTACCTGAACAAACTGCGGTGACCCTTGGCACCGCGGGCTTCAAAATCCAGACGGATATATCTGAGCTCGAAATCCCGAAGATCGATGAGCGTGATGGCACGAAAGTCGTAATACGGCTCGACGCTTTTCCTGGTGCAACAATAGATGGTAAAGTACTCTCTATTGAACCCCAAGAGATCGTCAAGGATGGCGATAAATACTACCGCACCGATATACTCATGGCGACGAGTTCCCTGCAACTACGTTCAGGAATGAGCGCCGACCTTTCACTCCTCACCTCCGAAAAAAGCAATATTCTCATCATTCCTGAACTTGCGATAAACAAACGCGAAGGAAAAAACTTTGTCACTATACAGGATGGTAAAAATCTCAAAGAAGTCGAAATCGTGACCGGCATCTCCGATGGTGAATCGATCGAAGTGAAAAGCGGCATCAGCGCGGGCCAGACGATCGTTGTTTCGGCAGACTAGCTATGATGAAGCACAACGACACACAACCGATCATCGATCCTGTTTGTGGAATGGATCTCTCCGAGTTCAAGGATCTCAAAACGGTGACTCATGCAAAAACAAAGAGATTCTTTTGTGGCTCCTTTTGTAAAGGGCGCTACGAGAAAGCACCTGAGCGATATGAGGGCGAACCACTGATGAAGCTGTCGAACATATGGAAGGTTTTTGATACGGGGACGATCAAGACCGAAGTGCTCAAGGGCTTACACCTCCATGTTTGGGAGGGCGATTTCACGGTCATTGTGGGGCCTTCAGGATCCGGGAAAAGCACGACACTCAACATGGTTGGCTTGCTCGATCGACCCAGCAGCGGAAAGATCTATTTAAAAGGTAAGGATATCACTGAGCTCGACGATGATCGCCGCGCGGAACTTCGTTCAAGAACTTTTGGATTCGTCTTCCAGCAATACAACCTCATTCCATGGCTCACCGCAGAGGAGAACGCGCTCCTCCCTCTTGTCTTTTCAACAGCAAAGGCAAACGAGAAGATGCTCAAACACTTCTTTGGCGAAATGGTTCTCAAAGATCGGATGGAACACCGCCCCTCTGAGCTCTCTGGTGGAGAGCAGCAGCGCATCGCACTTTTGCGTGCACTCGTCAATGATCCCGCAATATTACTTGGAGACGAACCGACAGGTAACCTCGACTCCATAACGGGCGGAAAGATACTCGATATACTCATTGACCTCCACAAAGTACATAAAAAGACTTTGCTCATCGTGACGCATGATCTCAATATAGCAAAAAAAGCCGACCAAGTGATCAGCTTCAAGGATGGGCGACTCGTGCGCAATGGTACCGTACACGAAAAACTGCGCTGACCTATGCTCAAGAAATTTCTCATATTAATACTTAAAGGAATACGCTATCGGCCGATCAGAAGCTGGCTGACCATTTTGGGTATCGTTATCGGCATCATGCTCGTCGTGGTCATCCTCGCACTAGGTGATGGGATACAAAACTCCATAAAGAGCACACTGCAGATGTTCGGATCGGATCTCATCGTCGTTTTCCCCGGCAAAGAGAGCAATCCACTTGCAAGCCTCTTTGGGGGTGATCGCTTCAAGGAAAAGGACCTCACAGCGCTCGCACGAATACAAGGAGTACGTTTTGTTGCCCTAGAGGACATCGCCTCAATGAACATCGAATTCCTCGGAGAAAAGAAGTCGACACTCGTAAATGGCATCCAATGGGACCTTGCGAAGATCCTCATGGAGCAATCAGAGGGCATTAAGCTTGAATCAGGGTACTGGCCTTCAGATATCAATTCTTCAGACATCATCATCGGAAACAAGGTCGCACAGACGCTCTTCAAGAAAAATGTCCATGTCGGCGATGAAATGATCATTAGAGGCAAGAAAATGCGTATCGCGGGAGTCCTCTCTTCAATCGGCGAACAGATGTCCGATAACATCATATTAATGTCGATCAATACGTTTAGAGACCTTACTGGCGTACGTGGAGTTGCAATGAATGCCGATGTGAAGCTGAACCCTGATGCCAACGTGAACCTCGTCGCAAAACAGATAAAATTCGAACTTGGGAAACAAGATGCGGTGCGCGACTTCTCTGTACTCACCCCGGCAAAGACGGAGCGACTGGCAGGGAACGTGCTTACCATCATCGAACTCGTTCTTGTCGTCATCGCACTGATATCACTGATCGTCGGAGCAGTCGGCATCATGAATACGATGTATACGTCCGTTTTTGAAAGAACGAAGCAGATCGGCATCATGAAAGCGATCGGTGCGACAAACGACAACATACTTGCACTCTTTCTCCTGGAATCCGGTATCATCGGTGTTGTTGGTGGCATTATAGGAATCACATTTGGAATCCTGATGGCATTTCTCATAGGTCTCTATGGAGAACGAAACGGAATACGAGGATTGTTCTCATTCGCATCACTCGATTTCTTTGGCTTATTCGTCATCCTTTTCTTAACCTTCGTGATTGGCGTCATTTCAGGACTGCTTCCCGCTCGAAGCGCTTCAAAGATGGAACCTGCGGAGGCATTACGATATGAATAAAACATCTACAAAAAGTAGATGTTTTCATTTACTATCCCCTCCCCTATATCCTGCTTATGCATTATACTTAGGCAAAGCACAAACCATGAAAACGCACAAAATCGATGGAGTCGCTCACCATTTCAAAAAAGCGGCACATCACATGAAGCGCCACACCCACCATATCAAACTCTCATTAGCGATCGCGCCACTTTTGGTTGCTGGAGCACTGCTCGTTTATGTTGCAGTACAGCATTTTGGCGCGCAAAAGAAAGTGGGGCCACTCAATGTCATTCTCATAAGTATCGACAGCTTACGTACTGACCATATGAGCCTATATGGCTATACGCGAAAAACGACGCCGAATATCGATGATTGGGCGAAGAATGCTGCGGTGTTCAAAAATTATTTCTCCACCTCATATCTCACGCCGATCAGTGAAGTCAGCGTACATACAGGACAATATCCTTTTACAAGTGGTGTCGTCAATTTCGAGTCACCGCTCCCCAATTCAATACCCACCCTCGGAGAGATACTCAAACAACATGGTTGGCAAACTGCCTCTTTCGGAACCTCAGCAGAGTTCTCAGGATATGTCGCGGGCATAAATCTCTCCCGAGGATTCGACGTCTATAAATATTCTCACGCTGGAGGTGATCCATTCAACGGAAGAGGCGGGAATCCCGCACCACAATCCATTGCATGGATGAAGAGAGCGCAACAGAAAGACAAACCCTTCTTCCTCTGGCTCACATTCGGCTCTGCACATTGGCCATATGGGCAAACAGAGCAGCATCATTTCAGTGACCCAAAGTATACTGGATATTTTCAAACTGCATCCTACGACACATGGAATCTTGTGAGCTATTTGTATAAAGGCGACTTGTATGGTCGTTATGTAAAAAATACTCCATTGCGACCAGTCGCAAAACTCAATAAAAGCGATTTTAATTACCTCGTCGGTCGCTATGATGACGGAATCCTGATGACCGATCGACGACTCGGGCAATTGCTTCGTTTTGTAAAAGATTCAGGCCTCGACGAAAATACTGTTGTCATCCTCGAGTCGGAACACGGCGAAGGTTTTAATGAGCGCGGCTATGTGATGCATTATGACATCTATGATGAACAAGTACACACACCACTTATTATTCGCGCACCGAAACTAAAACCTCAGCAAGTCGATGCACTCGCTTCGGGCGTCGATGTACTCCCAACGCTGCTCTCCATCCTCAACATTCCTGCCCCAAAGAACGAGGGGGTCAACTTCCTTCCCTATCTACAAAACGGAGGAGAAGCTCCTCGTGATGAGGTCTATATCACGCGCACCTCACTCTGGGAACGAGTGATGTCATCGATGCGTTACGAAGGCCTCGAAGGGTTCTATGCTATTGATAGCAAAGAACACTTTGCGGACACTGCCATTCGAGATGGTGATTGGAAACTTATTCATCGTCGATCACGACTTGCCATGGCACAGTGGTCATGGTTCAACATCCTCACAGGAAATCATACCCTCGCTCCAGAATACGAGCTGTATTATCTCAAAGATGACCCAGGGGAGAAAAAGAATGTTTATGATGTAGAAAATGGAAACCCTACTATTGTTGACCTGCAGGATAAGCTTACTGCATGGGAAGAAAAAGAGTTTAAAACTCCCCTCCCGCATACTACAGGCCCCGAAATACAACCCTATTTCTGATGTTTTTGGTCATGTTATAATTTGAAAGTTATGAACAAATACAAAACAATAACAATAGTAGTAGCTGGAGCACTCTTGATCATACTTGGAGTCAAAGGCATGTCGTCTGCAAAAAAGGGCGTCTCATGCACTGACTGCAATGTGATCGTGATCGGAGTGGACACACTGCGCGCAGACCACCTGAGCGCACTCGGCTACGAACGAAACACGACACCAACGCTTGATGCGCTTGCAAAAGAAGGAACCATCTTTTCGCAATCGATTTCCGATGCGAGCTGGACCGTTCCTGCATTCATGTCCGTCATGACAGGTACGTATCCTAGCGTACACGGGGTCATCAATAAGTTCAAAGTCTTCACAAGTCAGGCAAAAAAATTGTCTAATCTGAAAGACAGTGCACCAAATATCGAAACCCTCGCACAGCAATTCAAGAACGCGGGCTATGCAACAGGTGGTTTCACCGGAGACGCAGGAGTCTCTGCAAAGTTCGGATATGGAATAGGATTCGATAAATATACGGATGAAGTCGCTTTCGGTGGTCTACAGAACAGTGACCGTCACGCGATGGAATGGCTTGATACCCTACCAAAGAATCAGAAGTTCTTTATGTTCTTCCATGGATATGATCTTCACGGACAATTCGCAGGAAGCGGCAAGGACTATAAGGGTATCTTTACCCCAACAAATTACACTGGTCCATACAAGGGAACAATGCAGGAAGAGGCAAAACTCCGAGAAGACCAGCTTGTCTTCCCTCTTCACCTTACAAAGGAAGACGCTGCATTCTGGACAGCATGGTATGACAGCAAGCTGCATGATGCAGATGCTCGTCTCGCAGGATTCCTCGCGCAGCTCAAGGATCGTGGTCTCCTCGACAAGACCATCATCGTTGTTGTCTCAGACCACGGAGAAGAGTTCTATGAGCACAAGGGATTCGATCATGGACAATCACTCTATGATGAGTTGATCCATGTGCCGCTTATCTTCAAGATCCCAGGCGTTGCTGGCGGTAATGTAGTAAAGGGCCAGGTCAGTACGATGGATATGGGTCCTGCACTCCTTAAACTCGTCGGCATCACCCCATCAGCTGCATATGAGAAACAGACTCTCGGTCGACCAAACCTCGTTGATTACATCAAGAATCCAACGATGCCAGGATACGATGTGTACGCAGAGACGGATTATCGTGATTTCACTCACATTCGCAGTATCCGAACCGCGGATGGATGGAAGTACATTCGTACACTCCAAGACGGAAAAGAGGAGCTCTACGATTTGAACACCGACCCTAAGGAGCTCGTCAATCTTGCGGAACTGAACCCAGCAAAGAAAGCAGAGCTTCGAGCGAAACTTGATGCACACATCACCAATGACCTCAAGGCGGATCCAAATGCGAAACCCGCAGTAGGATGCCTCCCTGTCTATGACGGTGAATGCATATAAAGCTACAGAAAACAAACCAAATCATCTGGTTTGTTTTCATTTTGCTTGAGGACAACAGGGTTAAAGCCACATGCTACAATAAGTCTATGGAACACTTATCTGCATTCCTCCCCACATCGATCGGCGATCTCACGATAACCGTCTATAACGAAAGCCTCGGCAGAGAGACCGTCGTACTCACAACCCCACGACTAACTGCACATATCCCCCCACTCGTGAGAATTCACAGCGAATGCCTTACGGGCGATATTTTTGGCAGCTTGCGCTGTGATTGTGGGCCACAAAAGGATGCCTCACTACACATGATCGCTGCATCTGGAAACGGAGTATTCATCTATCTCAGACAAGAGGGACGCGGGATCGGATTATTCGAAAAGATAAAGGCATATAAACTCCAAGAAAAAGGTCACGATACTTATGACGCGAACATCATTCTCGGCCACGATGCAGATGCCCGCGAGTATAGTATGGCCAAGAAAGTACTCGACGATCTATCGATTACAAATATAAAACTCATCACGAATAACCCCACAAAAGTGCGCGAGATGATCGACCTTGGAATCAACGTTACGGAACGTGTACCCATAGTCATCCCACCGAACAAGCACAATAAACAGTATATTCGCACGAAACAAGAGCGTTTCGGACATCAATTCGACGAATAAAAACAGCCCGAGGGCTGTTTTTATTTCTTGCACGATTCGATGTAATCGATAATACGCTCTTTGCGATCTGGAATACGCTTCGATTGACTTACGAACGTGATGTGCATGATGATTCGCGCATCAGAATCATAACTATATTCTATCTTATACCGATAACCGACATAAGAACGGAAATATCCTACTTTTTTTATCGTGCGCTTCGGCAGCATGCCATCCAGGAAAGTTCGGAGATCCGAGACGAATTCCGCAAATGGTTTTTTGAATAAATCACTCTCGAACGGTATGTTCAATGAAACGAGCATGTAGCTATTCGATTTCATCTCCATGCGCTCTACGGGAGTCCATGAGAACTGGTAGTTCGGAATGGAAGTTACCCGCCCATTGTATTCACCATCATCATTCTTCCCGAGTATCGTCGTGACGAGTGGGCGTATATGGAGGACCTCTCCACGAACACCAAGAACACTGACGTCGTCTCCAACACGGTAATTCGAAAGAATATAGAAATATGCGATTATCGAGTTAATGCTCTCCTTAAACACGAAGATACCAGCGCCGACGGCAACCGCAATGAATGTAAACGCACGAACATCATACAATAATATTCCGATCAGTATAAGCACGGAAAGCACGCCGACGCGAGCAAGAGAAACCCTTTGTTTGCGGCTATAATAAGCGATAGATAATTCCTCTAGCGCAGATTCATCGGTAATGCCTATCTGTTGTTTTTCATAGGTCGCTCGAAGTCTTTGTAGATATGCGCTCAATACGAGCTCCACAGCAAGAAGTATTCCTATAAGGACAAGGATAGCCATATGCGTCCCAACAAAGCCATATATGACACTAGCAGTAAGATTCATGCTGAAAGTATAACATACGTTTAATATTCAATCAGAATTCGGAAGAATAGTATATACGATTCTCATGAAGGATCAATGAACGCAACAAACATGGCCTTAGGCCATGTTTGCGATCATTTATACTGCTTTTCCCATGCGAGTTCTTGTCGCACAAGAAGATACTTCGCATCCTCTATATGTGCCATCATCTGCTTAGTGGCACGTTCCATACGTATCATATTCTCACCACTTCCCTGGGATCCCTTCACAAGAAGGACGTCACCCTCACCGATCTCTCGCGACAAGGCCTCACCTGCCTCAACGGAATTTGTGAAGATTCGTACGCGATCCGCAGGAAGGCCAGCTTTGATCGCCGACTCTGCTATGAGACGTGCGCGCTTACCGACAACGACCAGTGCGGTCACAAATGAGGCGGCGTATGCGCCAACCTCTCGATGCTCTTCGTCACTGTACTTCCCCAGCTCAAGCATGTCACCGAGCACAGCAATATGCTGTTTGCCTGGTAGGGAGCGCAATGTGTCGAGTGCTGCGTGCATCGCTACAGGTGAAGCGTTATAACTATCATCAATGATGACTGCTCCCCCTCTTCCTTCGATGATACGCATACGGCCTGGTGCAGTCACCCAGCCTTCCATATCCTTTGCAGCGGCGATGAAATCGATTCCTCGTGCGATCCCGACGGCAATAGCCGCCAAAGCGCTGCCGAGAATATGCTCCCCAAGCACACCACTAACGACAACTTGCGTCTCGGCATTATCATAAGTGACGTTCATCGACATGCCAACGGGATGATTCGAGCCATCGAGTTCTATTTTTGGCTTCCCTCCTCGCACAGTCGCACCAGGACCAAAACCATAGCTTATCACCTTCATATGTGCATCTTCAGCGAGCTTCATCACGCGCTCATCATCAGCATTAGCGATGAATATACCACTATCAGGCAATGCGGAGATCAACTTCGCCTTTTCTACTCTCACCAATTCTGGCGTTGCGAAATTCTCAACATGCACTGGCCTATCAGGGAGCCTTGTGAGTACACCGATGAGCGGATGTATCCACTCCATCGCCCTCCCGATATCGCCAGGTTTATCAGCGCCGATCTCGAGAACGAGCACATCGGGAAATTCATTCGAGAAATATGCGATGCGCAGACCCGCGATGATATTCTTTGTCCATCCAAGAGGACTCGACCAGGCATTCGGTAGGCCGAGAATAGCAAGTGGGAGACCGATCTCGCTATTGAAACTTTTCTCACTCTTACGCACACTCGTATGCCGGCCGAGCACATGTGCAATAGCGTCTTTCGTAGTCGTTTTCCCCACGCTACCTGTCACACCAATGATAAATGGCTTGTGTCGCAAAAGCGCACGCTCAGCGAGCGCCTGCATGATGCGAGTTGTCATGTTTCGTAGAAGTGTTTTCATATCAGGTCGTAGTACGAGTTACCGTCGCTCCTTGAGGCGTGGTAGAGGTTGCTGGAGGTAACACGATCGGAGTGATTGGTAGCTTTTGCTTTGGGAAAAGTGGCTTCTCCTCACCGCTCGATCGATCTGGCGGAACATTATAATAATTAAGCAAGAACTTCACGAGATCCATTGCGGGCTGGCCGAGCGTCTGAGAAGCGTAATCAACATTCTGTGGCTCTTTGTTGAAGAGGAATATAATGAAACGAGGATCGTATGCGGGCGCATAAGCAAAGAACGTATGCAAGTACTTTCCTGGAGCATATCCTGTTCCGTCATGGCTTGCGATCTGTGCGGTACCCGTCTTTGAGGCTACCGTATAATCCGCCATTCTCGCTTTTCCATTCAAAAGAGCCTTGTCGACGACAGTGACGAGCATTCGCGAGATCTTCTCTGAAGTACCGGGTTTTAATATCGGAACAGGTGTCGGTGGGACGATCTTTCTTGTCGTACCATTATTATAAACGATCTCCGACATCACATGTGGCGTCACAAGATAACCCCCATTGCCTAGTGATGCGAGCGCAACGATGGTATTTATCGGTGTTACGGCAAAACCTTGACCGAAGGATGCAGTCGCGGTCTCGATATCACGTGTTGAATTGAATCCAGACATCAATCCATGAGCCTCTCCGGGAAGATCGATACCCGTTTCTTGTCCAAGTTGATATTTGTTGAGGAAATAATCCTTGAACATCTCGCGCCCCATCTTGAGTGCAACATATGCGGCACCGGTATTGAGTGACTGACTAAGAATCTGCTGGACGGGGGTATTCGGACCTCGTGCACGACCATCATAATTCCTAAAGGTCTTTCCGTTCAATTTCCATACGCCTACGTCGTTATATACCGAGTCTGGACTAATGACGCCTGAGTCTATACCCGCAGCGACGGTCAGCGGCTTCATGATCGAACCCATCTCGAAGACATCCTCCACAAGAGGGTTACGGAACACAGAGATATCCTTCACCTTTCCATATTCATTCAAATTGAATGTCGGGTTCGCTGCCATCGCATATATCGCTCCCGTCTTCGCGTCCATGACAATACCACCCACCTGCTTTGAATGCCATTCTTCCATGACACTGGAAAGTGTGTGCTCGAGTTGGGCCTGTACTGTTGGCTCTAAGGTGAGCACGATATCGCCTCGTTCCTCCTCCTTTCGATCATAGACAACATTCTTGATGCTCCCAAAAAGCTCGGCAAAATAATTCACCTTGATATTGTCTTCATTTCTCGTGAGGGCCTCATTGTAATAGCGTTCGATACCATATTGACCCTCGAAATCATCACCTTGATGCCCAACAAAACCAATGACCTGCCCGCCAATATCACCGCCAGGGTAAGTTCTCCACGTCTCCCTAAACAGCTGTACACCAGATAGATGTAAAGCGCTTATTGCAAGACCGGTTGCATCAGGTATTCTATGTGCGACCTCTGCATATTTAACCTTCTTATTTGCAGCCTTCGTGATGAAATCATCATGAGAGAGTTCTGGATATAATTTCGCGATTTGCTGTTGTTCTGCCTCAGCATCATCGACAAGCTGCGGATTGATGGTGAGTAGCCAGCCCTGTGCGATATTTGCCACCTCGAGCCGCTCGCCATCCTTATTCGTCATATAGATCTTACCTCTTTCATAAGTGTACCCCGAGGTCGAAACATATTGCTTTTCTCCTTCAGCTGCATATTCCTTTCCATGCTGGATCTGAAGATTGTATAGCCGTGCAATAAAAACCAGCCCTATGAATAGGACGGGTATACTGAGCATGCGTAATCGTAACTGTCGTGGATTCCGCATAAGCCCTTACTGTGCATCACGCATCGTAAATCGTTCAGCCGAAGCTGCGCTTGCAATATAACGCGTAGGCGAAACTTCAATGAAGCCACGCTCCTTCGCGAATGCAAGATCGACCACCTTCATTCGAGCAATACGCTCAGCCTCGAGATCAGCAATGCGCGATTCCGTGTTAGCGATATCTCTTCTGATCTGCTGATATGCGAATCCTGACGATAGTGAGGAGACCATGAAAAACATGTATGCGGCGAAACTCGCAATAAGCACCGCGAGCATAACCATAAAACACGTCCTAGCGTTCTGGGCATACCATTGATCGAGTGCTCTTGCTTTTGCGTATATTGGTTGCATATGTTCTCTTGAATTATCGTTGCTTCGAATCAAGCCATCTTGAAAAAGGATAGGATGCGTGAACGTGACTTCGTGCGCCTATTCGTCCTATCAGAGATGCGGACGACCGGTCTAATCGTATGTTGGATTGTTATCTGTACTTTCATATTTTTTCGATTACACGTAATTTCGCACTTCTACTGCGGGGATTCAATTCAAGTTCTTCATCACTCGCAATAATAGGTTTTTTGTTCAGAAGCGTCCCGTGACCGCTTTCAGCAAGTTCCTTCAGTGTTTGTTTTACTAAGCGATCTTCGATCGAATGGAAGGAGATCACGGCGAGGCGTCCACCTGGAGCGAGCAGTGCGAATGCACTCCGCATGCCTTCTTCGGCGCTTCCCGTCTCATCATTGACCGCCATGCGTAACGCCTGGAATGTCTTCGTCGCAAAATGAGTACGCCCATGAAGATACCATCCGGGGACCGCCTCTTTTATGATCGCAACCAGCTGATTGGTTGTCTTTATGGGGGCGTTTTCTCTTGCTTCGACGATCGCGCCCGCAATTCGCCACGCAAACTGTTCTTCACCGAAACCCTTGAGGATCTCCGTGATCGTCTCCCTGCTCCAGTTATTGACTATGGTTTCTGCGGTCACTAATTGCTCTTCTGGATGATCAGAGAATGTCATTGCCAGCGGTTCATCACGCTGGAAACTGAATCCTCTTCCGGATATCTCGAGCTGGGTGCTTGAGAGTCCAAGATCAAGCAAGACCCCATCAACATGATCTATCTTCTTATCCGCCAATGCCTGCGCCATAGTGCGGAAATTTGCGATAACTGGAATGAAGTTTGTGAATGTGCGAATTTCGTTCACGATCGGCTTCTTAAAGACATCACTGTCCTGGTCGAAAGCGATCAGTGTCCCCTTCTTGCCTATCTCCTTTGCGATACCTTTACTGTGCCCGCCTGCCCCGAACGTACCGTCGACGATGACTTTTCCTTCCTTAAGATCGAGTGCATCAAGTGAGACGCGATATAAAACGCTGATGTGTGTAGCCATGATACGAGCGCTAGAGGGAACCGCGAGCGCCGAGGGATTCCGCGAGCGCATCGGTATTCGGAATAACGTTCGTACGATATGCATTCCAAGTCGCCTCATCCCACAATTCGACGTAACGATGCATCCCCGTGAAGACTACCCTGCCATCGATCGAAGCATATTGGGTGAGCTGCTGAGGTAAGAGAATACGACCTGACTTGTCTAATTCAACCTCGAATGCACCAGAGAGCATTGCGCGTGCGTATGCACGCTCTTCAGGATTACCCACGGAGAGACCACCAAGCTTTTCTGCATACACTTCCCACTCAGACGATGGATATAACGTAAGCGCCTTATTCAACCCATAAGTGATAACTGCCTTCTCGCCCAATTCCTTTCGAAATTTTGATGGCACAGAAAGTCGTTTTTTATCATCTATGGTATTTGTATATTCACCGATAAACATAGTATTTGTACGTTAAAGTTTCGAATGAAACCTAGCGCTACCCTAGTGTTGATGCATTAGACCCACCAGCAGGTCTAACACACCAGCACCAGGGCGTCGCCCCAGACAGATGCAACTGGCACCCACATGCCCTTCGCATCCTTTTTGTCCGGGTGATGACCCTGAATGTGGCTGATGTTTTGTTCCTCAAGTTTCCCACTTTCTCCCACATATTCCCATTTTATCCCACTCCTTCCCAATATGCAACAATAAAGTTATCCACAGTCCCACTTTCCGTAATAGCCATCACCATAGCCATTTTTTAACTATACGAAAAAAATTTTCATCGATATGTAGACATACTTTGACATCTCCTTTGTTTTCGTTAGAATCACTGAAGTTTGTTCTCGACAAGGAGTCCCTATGATCTCGCTGCACATCAGCAAGAAAAGGATCACCGATATCCCCTCCGATGCGATCATCGCATTCGTGAATACGAAGGAAAATTCTTCAACCCCGACCGACAGAGCGATCATCGGGGTCGCGAATGACCACTTTCATCGCCGGATTCCCAAGTCCACACCCCTTCCCGATGGCATGGCATTCGTCGTACGCCGGACACAGATGTATCCCATTCGTTTTGACAATGTCATCTTTGTTGTCGATGAAGGCAACAAGAAGATCGATGAACTGCTCCTGGGTGCAATGCGCGCAGCAAACAAAGAGCATATGCGCAGTTTGAGCTTGCTCATTCCACGCCTCGACGCCAAGCAGAAAGATGTCGATGGTCAATTCGAAGCCATCTGCATCGCTGTCGCTCGCGCCTGCGAGACCTATGCAAAAGAGGAGCCCAACACGCGACTCTTCGCACTCACGCTAAGTGTCGGTGAAGATGATGCGCTTCTCGGACGTGCGCTTTCGTGCATACGAAGATGAATAAGCAGAAGACCGCTATGCGGTCTTTTTTGCAAACAAAAAGCGCCAAAAGGCGCTATCATTCAACGTCGTGCTCGTCGCTTATGTCCTTCAGGCTCCACGGCGGCATATCCATAGCTAGGCTCTCCGCCGTAAAGCGTCTCTTTCGAAACCTTTACATAGATGAGGTTCGGCTCACGTGCTTTTTTCGCCGGTATCTCGAATACCAAATCCTTCATCGCCTTTTCGAGTGCACCCTGAAGCCCTCTCGCACCAGTATTAGCCTTTAGTGCTCCATCGACGATATGTTCGAGCACTTCATCTTCGATGACGAGTTCGATGCCTTCGAAACGAAAGAGCTTCTGATACTGCCGTACAAGGGAGTTCTTCGGTTCCTTGAGCACACGAAGGAGGTCTTCTCTTGAAAGACTATCAAGGGTCTCGATCACCGGAAATCTTCCAACGAACTCCGCTATGAGTCCATAACGCATGAGGTCACCGCTCTCTACTTCGAAAGCACTGATGTCCTGTTCTCGCTTTCCAAGTGGGCTCCCGCAGAAACCGATCCCCTTCTTTGAGGTTCGATCCGCGATCGACCGGGAAAGGCCGGGGAATGCACCGCTTGCAACGAACAAAATGTTCGACGTATCGATAGTGATCTTCGTATTCACTCCAGCTTCATTGCGTTGTGTGATCTCGACTTCGGTACCTTCGATCAATTTGAGCAGCGCCTGCTGTGCACCCTCCCCACCAACATCACGAGTGCCGATGGAGTCACTCGACGAGGCGATCTTATCGATCTCATCAATATAAACGATTCCGCGTTCGGTACGAGAAACACTGTTCCCAGATCGTGCATAGAGACGTCGTATGCAATGATCAGCATCAAGGCCGACATAGCCCGCCTCAGTGATCGCAGTCGCATCGATCGCCACGAAAGGCACATCGAGATACTTCGCGATCGTACTCACAAGGAGTGTCTTTCCTGAACCCGTCGGTCCGATAAGGAGTACGTTGGCCTTCTGGAGCTCAACCTCTCGATACGGATCACTCGGTATCCTCGACACCTCTTCCATGCGTATACGTGCATAATGCTTATACACAGACACGGCAAGGTTCTTTTTTGCACGGGGCTGACCGATGACGAACCGATCGAGAAATGCAAGGATCGCGGACGGAGCAAAATCAGCCATTCCACTTCTGGAATGCTTGATCTGCGCTTCGAGCTCAACCTCTGCATAACGCAAAATGCAATCTGTGCATATGTGCACAAATGCACTCAGGTCGGCGACGTTCTTCGCACGACGATAGATGCCATTTCTTTCGAGCACATCAAGAATACCTTGTGTGACTTCTCCATCAAAGAGCCTCGATATTGCTGAACCTCGGACAAACTTCTTCTCGTCCTGAAGACAGAAAGCGCAACGCGCCTTATCGAAATCAGCCATAAAAACTCCGCCGGTACATCTCCTCTTAGACTACCGCTTCGAGAGTATTCGTCAAGAATTGGAACTGCATACAAACAAAAAACGACACAAGGTGTCGTTTTTATTCTTTCGGCTTTACGAGCGGGAAAAGCTGTGCTTCTCGAATTGGTTTGTTCGCAAGGAAAGAGAACAATCGCTCTGAAACTCCGAATCCAGAAGTAGGCGGCATACCGTGTTCAAGTGCCTCGACGAACTCCCAGTCCGCCATCTGCGCCTCCTCATCACCAGCATCACGCATCTCTTGCTGCTCAGTGAAGCGAGCCCTCTGGTCAATCGGATCATTAAGCTCACTGTATCCGCGTCCGACCTCACTTCCTGCAATGATCGGCTGATACATCTCGACGGTCTTCCCATCTTTTGCAACTTTCGCAAGTGGAGCCATCTCCACTGGTGCATTGATAAGAAATCCGGGACCGGCGATCTGCTTACGACACCACTTCCACAGGTTATCTATTGCACGCATGCGGTTCCAACCCTTCGGATCGAATTTCACTCCAAGCTCTTTGAGCTTCGCATCGAGCTCTTCCTGTGAAGCGTTTGTGATATTTACTCCGGTCATACGATGGATCGTCTCGGTGTAATCATATCGCGCCCACGGCTTACTGAGATCGATATCGAAACCACGGATCTGAAATTGTTCTGTACCAAATGCCTCTTTCGCGACATAGCGATAGAGACGCTCGACGAACTGCATCCCCTCTTCGAAATTTTCCCATGCGGCATAGCACTCCATCTGGGTGTAGTCTTGAGCATGCTCAGGACTCATGCCTTCATTACGGAATATGCGTCCGATCTCGAAAGTCTTCGGATATCCCGCAACCATGAGACGCTTTTGCCAAAGCTCACCCGCTGAAATGCGGTTGAAGACGGGTATGTCGAGCGCCCAATGATGCGATGCGAATGGTCGTGCATCTGCTCCTCCTGTTGTAACCTCAATGATCGGCGTCTCTACTTCAAGGAAACCTTCGTTGATGAGAAATGAGCGCATTGCCTGCCAGAACCGTGCTTTTTTTATGAAAAGTTCTTTGAGTTCTGGATTTGTGAGGATGTCGAGATAACGCTTGCGAAGCTTCTCTTCCTCGTCCTGCAACCCACCCCACTTGTCAGGAAGCGGCAACAAGGACTTACTTGCCATAACCCAATCACTAATGAGTATGCTTGATTCTCCGCGCTGCGTAGTGAACAGCGTACCCGTGACCGAAATGAAGTCACCGAGATCGACGACGGCACCAAAGAGATCCATCTTATCTTCTCCGATCGTATCGCGCTTCAACACAGCCTGGAATGTACCCGTTCCATCATCAAGTACGATGAATTGTATTGCACCCTGACCACGAATCGCCATGACACGTCCCGCAATAGAAACCATCGCTGCCGCACTTTCAAGTTCCGAAAAATCCTCACGCGTCATCATGATCGAATGTGTACGCGGTACTTTCGATGGATAGGGATTCATGCCCTTCTCAATGAGCAGTGCATGCTTGCGCAGACGCTCAGCTCTTATCTCTTCTAGTGATGCCATAAATTTAAAAGTAAGAAGTGAGAAGTAAGAAGCAAGAAGAAGAAATGCAATACGCATTGTATTTCCTTCTTACTTCTTCCTTCTTACTTCTTACTCGTAATTAAGCGACGTCGAGTATGGTGCACTCGGCCATTCCGGCAGGTGTCTTATACTTACACACATCACCCTTTTTCTTACCCATGAGTGCCTCTCCGAGCGGTGCGCGATTCGAGATCTTACCCTCGAGAACATTCGTCTCCTCAGAGCCGACCAGAGTAAAGACCTGCTTTTCTCCGTTTCGCTTCACGGTCACGATCGAACCGATGTCGACAGTATCCTTTTTGCTATGTGTACCGACAACAATTGCCGTGCGAAGGATCTCTTCGAGCATAGAAATACGCTCTTCGAGTGCAGCCTGTGCCTCACGTGCTGAATGATATTCTGCATTCTCGGAAAGATCGCCAAGTGCCTTTGCAGCCTCGAGAGCCTCTGCAATCTCTTTTCGGCGGGTATGCGTTAAGAAATCGAGCTCTGCGACCAATTCACTATGCTTTTCCTTACTCAAATATTCCTTTGGAGTATCCATAAGTCCATAATATAACACAAATCCTTATAAAAGAAAGGTTTCGGGCGCCTCCCCTCGGATTGATCATCTTCCCGAGTCTGCCGATGGTATTGGGGCCTCAGCCTCACCATCACGCCCAACGATCGCATCAGTCGACGTCGCAATAGGCGCTTTCATGCCGAGATATTGCGGATAGGAGACCGCGAGCCAATCAAAGAACTTTCGCATGGTATATGCCGCATTCTTCGTATCTCCCTTATTACCATGCTCCATAACCAGTGCAAAAGCATACTTCGGTTTTTCGTATGGGAAGAATCCGATGACCCATGAGTTCACGTGGTTTTTCGTAACACCGAGCTCTGCAGTACCAGTCTTTGCTCCAAAGTGCACCCCATCCATAACAAGTACGCTGGCCGTTCCGATCGGTGAAGCAGACTTACGCATTCCCTCCTGAACTATATCAAAATTCTTTTGGTCGATCGGCAGTGTACGTGTCGGAAAAGGTTGATCCTTAAGAAGATGCGGAGTCAAGATAGTACCCTTATTGGCGATGGCTGCAGCTTCAACGAGGGGCTGCAAGAGTGTCGCCTGCACGCCATACTGTCCAATGCTTGTGAAATAGGTGTCGCCGATGCGCCAAGGATCACCATTGAAATGTTGCTCTTTCCATTCCGGATTCGGTATCGTTCCACTTGCCTCGCCTTCAAGATCGATGCCCGTAGGCGCCCCGTAGCTGAAGTTGCGATACCATTTCTCCAATCGGTCGATACCAAGACCCTTCTGTGAACCGAATCCACCACCGATCTCATAGAAGAAAACGTCTGAAGAATAAGCAATACCCTCCTTGACCGTCATCGGCCCCTGCGCACGCCAGTCATTGAAGTAACTCGGCTTGTCGGGGAAATACTTATTTGGAACGACGATCCTTCCCTCAGAGACAATGATCGTATTCTTCGTAATGATCTTCTCCTGTAGCGCAGCAGCAGCAATGAGCGGCTTCACGATAGAACCGGGAGTAAAGAGACCAGAAACCGCACGATCGATGAATGGTGAGCGCTTATCTTTGTAATACTCAGAGATCTTCTGCACATCGGTGCGATCGGTCATCACATTCGAACTATATTCCGGAAAAGAAGTCAGCGCGATAAGTTCTCCTGTATTGATATCCATTATCGCCCCCGCGCCTGCAGTCCAATTCCCTGCTCGAGCGACTCCACTTATCGTCTCATAGAGCTGATGCTGCAGTGGTGCGTCTATTGTAAGTTCGATGTTTTTGCCTGGTACTGGAGGTATGATCGTATTGGACCATACTACCCTTCCACGTGCATCCACCTCGACGAGGTGCTTTCCGATGGCGCCCGAAAGTAGCTGGTGATATTGCGATTCGATACCATCGATTGCAGTATATGCCTTCTGGTAATATAATCCGTTCTTATCCTTAAGTGGATATCCGAGATAGCCAAGAATGTGACCGAACCCCTCCTCATCAATGTATTTTCGTTTTGCGAAATCGGAGTCATCACCCTGTTTCGGGAGATTCCATGCGAGCGGAACGCCGTTACGATCACTGATCACACCACGCTCAGGGAAAATATATGTTTCATCTATGCGATTACGCGATGAACGCTCTGCGAAGTCAGCACCATGTACGACTTGCATCTGCGCGAGCTTCCACCAAAACACCAAGGTCATCAAGACGAATACACCACCAAGCGCATAGAGTGATGAGCGTGCGATCGGACGCTCGATGCGACCCTCGAATTGCTGTTCATCAAACCCAGGCATATTTCGATCATCCAAAAAAATCTCATCAGGTGCGATGTCTTCATTTACAAGATTTCTTTTTTTAAAGATGGATGACACGTTAGTAGAGCTTTCTATTGTCACGCATGCGGATCCTTATGCGCACATAGTCGACGATGAGAATATAAACGAGCGCGAAACCAAAAAGTCCGATAGTCGCATGACCGGTCGGTCCATAGAGTGCATCGATAAGAAGACTCGCAATAGGAAATTCGAAATAGCGCGCATATCGCAGAGACATGATCGCACCAAGAAACATCGTGAAGAGCGAAGGTAATACGAAAACACTGACGAGCAGAAGAACGCCTATGAGCACTCGCTGTTTTTCTAGGCTACGTATCATCATGGCATTGTTGAGGTCGAAGCGCTCAGGGCAACCTTCACCCATTCGAGTGAATTGATGCCAAACGGTAAGGCTCCATAGACCTCCTTCAGTGATCCGTTCTCAGGAACATACTCACCAGAGATGCTCCCAAGGTATGAGGGTGCAAATGTCGGTAATGCCATCATCGTACCTGTCGCAATAGACAACTGTTTTGGTACCTGTGCGCGGAATCCCCCTCCTCCGATTCCAGTGAATACGAGCTCATGATCTTCGGAAAGCGTTGTACTTGATGATGCTGATATTGGTGCAAGAGGATCACTTTCTGCGATCATTGCAGTGTGCATCTCTCCTGGTGCAGAAGCGAGTGTGACCACTGCAGTCGTATCCATGACCCTAGAGATCGATCCGATCACGAATGCGCCCTTACCATACACGAGCGCTCCTGGAACGATTCCCTTATCCGCCCCCACATCGATGACGAATGTGTCATAGACTTCGAACGGAGGACGAGAAAGCACACGAGCAAGTATTGTCTGTGCCTCGTCAGAGCGACCCATCAGCTCCTTGAGATGGAGATTCTCTGCAATGAGTGCATTGAATGTCTTCGACTGGAGATCGCTCAGTTCGATCTGGTCTCGGAGTGCCTTGTTTTCTTGTAGCAATGAATCACGAGAGCGAGTGAGATCGCGCATGCCGCCGGTTCCATCCTCTATGACATTTGCGGTACGCCAAAACGGAAGTCCGATCATATGACCGACTCGTCCAATCGCACCCAAGACTGGACCTCGACCCAATACGATAACCAGCACGATGAGAAAAAGCGCGCCATAGACCCTCTGGCGTCGCTCTTTCACCATTCTTTCTTGTCGAAAATTTGTCGCCATGAATGTACTTCGAGCAATCCTTGAAAACTATCGAGATGGGAGCTCATTATCATGCTCAATGAGCACCTCACGGTAATCATCGAGATTTTCTATGATGATGCCCGTACCACGCGCAACTGCGGTGAGCGGATCATCTGCAGTGACAACAGGAAGATGAAGTGCGGTCTCAAGCAATTCAGGAAGACCATAAATGAGTGCACCACCGCCAGCAACTACGATACCGCGATGCATGACATCGGCCAATATCTCCGGTGGTGCCGTTTCGAGAACTTCCTTCGTCGCCTCAACGAGTGCACCGAGAGATGGTGCGAGTGCCTCCCTCAGGTCGATATCAGTCACAATGACCTCGCGAGGAAGTCCAGTAAGCAAATCACGTCCTCTGATCGCTGCCTCTCGAGGATCTTTCGGCTTCGTTGCCGTTCCGATCTTTATCTTCACCTCCTCAGCGGTGCGCTCACCGATGAGGATCTTGAACTCGTCTCGAATATACGAAGAAATGTCAGCATTGAAACGATCCCCGGCGATCTTCAAATTCTTTGCGTTCACGATACCTGCAAGAGAGATCACTGCAATATCGGTCGTTCCTCCTCCGATATCGATGATCATCGAACCGACAGGCTCGGTAACGGGGAGACGAATGCCGATCGCTGCTGCCATCGGCTCTTCAACGATATAGACCTCGCGCGCGCCTGCATTCATTGCCGCATCACGCACCGCACGAGTCTCGACATTGGTGATGAGTGTTGGCACGCCGATGACAACTCGTGGCCTTCCCTGCTTCTTTGAAAGTCGTTGTGCCTTGTTGATGAAATGCGCGAGCATTTCCTCGGTGATCTCGAAATCCGATATGACACCGCCGACCAATGGTCTAATGGCCACGATGTGCCCCGGGGTACGCCCGAGCATCTGCTTTGCATCATTTCCTACGGCGACGACTCTCCCCGTTTTCTGGTTCACAGCAACCACCGATGGTTCATCGATGATGATCCCATGATCACGAAGGTAAACGAGCGTATTCGCCGTACCGAGGTCGATACCAATATCTGCTCCGGAAAATCCTAGAAAGCGGTCCATTATCATATCTGCAGTCTACTGAAAATAGCATATCGCTGCAAGGGTTGCTTTCGCCAATAAGTGTTGCGAAATAGTGGATTTTTCCTGATCCATGCTTTGTTTTTCATGAAGTTCCTACCTTTTACGCATTGGACCTCGGAAACTTCACACCATAGACAAAATAACCCCGAATGGGGTCATTTTATGCAATTAACTGTTCGTGCGCTATTGTCGTCACCTCTCCAGTCTTTCGGTCTTTGAGCTCATAAAGTCCTGCGGCGATCGTCTTCTTTGAAACAACGACTCGCTTTGGCATACCGAGAAGATCACTATCTGCAAACTTCTCACCTGCGGAAGGACCGATTCGATCATCGAGCAGAACGGTGATTCCACGAGCGTTCAAAGCCTCATAAAGCTTGTCCGCCTCCGCCTTCACTGCTTCATCCTCGTAGCCAAGTGCAACGATATGGAATGAGAATGGTGCAACAGACTCAGGCCAAACGATTCCTTTCTCATCGGAGAGCACCTCGACGATCGTCCCCATGACACGGCCTGGTCCGATTCCGTATGATCCCATGAATACACGATGTGGGTGTCCCTCTTCATCGAGATAATTGAGATCATATGCATCCGAAAACTTTGTGCCGAGGGTGAAGATATTTCCAACCTCAACAGCCTTCGCTTCGCGCAATGAATCACGCTGCACTCCAAGATCAGCGAGTACCTCATCATTGAGCACCTCTTCATTTATCGCGATATGCTTCTTGTCGTCGATATAGATCGTATCCTCTCCCGCATCGGTTATCGTCTGATATTCATGAGAATATTTACTAAACGAACCACCAGACGCGAACGTCTTATAGGTCAATTCTCCTAGCCCAAGGCGTGTAAAGATACGCATATAAGCTTCCGCGTAACGCTCATAGACTTCATTATGTTCATCAACGTCCTTTGAGAAACTATATGCATCTTTCATGATGAACTCTCTCCCGCGCATGATTCCACTCTTTGCACGAGCTTCATTTCGGAACTTCGTCTGCAATTGATATGCCGCAAGTGGAAGATCGCGATGTGAGTGAATATACTCACGCATGAGATTTGTCAGTGGCTCTTCGCAAGTAAATGCAAGTCCGACATCTGCACCGCTCTTTAGCTTCGTCTTGAACCAGTTATCGACGACTTCATCACTCCAACGGCCGGTCGCCTCCCATATTGCCTTATCTTGAAGCGAGGTCATCAAAATCTCTTGAGCACCGATTCCATCCATCTCTTCGCGGATGACGTTCATTATTCGATTGAGTACGCGTAACCCCAAGGGCAAATAGACATATGCACCTGCCATTTCCTTGTAAATATAGCCGCCACGCAGCAAAAGCTGTGCGTTTTTCGCCACTTCATCCTTTGGTGCCTCACGGCGAGTTTTCGTAAATAATTGGGATTGTCGCATTGCCCCAGTATAGCAAAACAAATGCGGATGGCAAAAAAAGAAAAACCACCCTGATGGGTGGTATGGTTTTACATCTCGCCAGCGAGATTGTCGTTGTCCTTGAACCAGTCTCTGGCATAGATGACGCCGCAGTTGCACATGCACACGGCATTATGCTTCACTGCCTCACAGTCTTCCGCATGGCCCTTGCGGCTCTTGCGACGAGCGAAGAAGATCTCTTCTCCTCCGCACAGCGCAATAACCTTACGGCGATGCTCGCCCTGAGCCTCGAAAGACTCGCCGGACTGCATGTTCCCGATCGAGTCGCGAATCATGTTGTACTTCTCGACCGCAGACAGCGTACGCTGCGCGACGCCGCCTGGGATGAGGAACGCCTTCATCTGTTCAGCGCTCGCGACGGGTGACGCCTTGTCATCGTAGAGACGACCACACTCCGAACAAGCGACGGCACTCTTTGTGCCGTACTCCTCGGGATCCAGGTTGACGGCCGACTCGGACAGCGGATCGACCAGCCCCTCGCACCCGGGTTCGATGCAGGGAAAACTACACGCAACACGTTCATGGCTCATGAGAACCTCCTGTAGAAAGAACGGCTTCAGAATATACATCATCTTCGCTATTTTGTCTACCACCCTGCACGACTGTGCAAAAACTGTGCATAATATACTTATGTATTGTAACGTTATGATGTTATAGTGATAATACTTTGGAAGACCTCAATGTGCCAGAACAGAAAGAGCATCGCTGCGCCTGCGGGAAATTACTTTTTAAAGGCATGCTCGTCGTAGGTAGAGTCGCGATCAAATGTCGGTCCTGCGGCCGTATTTGCATTTTTAACGGCGAAGAAAATCTTAGTGAATGAAAAACAGAACCTTGGTTCTGTTTTACATATCCTGACTATGCGAGACGAAATCATCACCATGTGACGATACACTCATCTCCCCTGATCGAGAAGCGCGTGCAACTTTTAACTGATGAGCGAATATCGATTGAGCCCCTGTTGTATCAGTCTGATGGATCGCCCAATGCTTGAGCACGGGATCTTGCAATGCTCTTGAGTAAGAGAATGTGAGTCCCCAAGGATGTGGGCCTCTTTGTGCGATGGCGTTAAGATTCGCAAACGCCTGATGTGAAGTCTGACCTCCGGAGAGGAACACAACACCGCCAAGATCATGAGGGACGTGGGCACGCAAAGTATGTACCGTACGATCAGCGACATCGGTTTCATCTACAGGAATACCTGAATTCTTTCCAGGAAGCACCATACCCGTCTTAAGGATCGCTCCTGGGAAATGCACACGATATGTGCGCATAGCGGCGAAAAGCGTCTCAAGAACGTGTGCGGTCACCGATTCACACTGCTCTGCGGTATGTGTCCCATCAAAGAGCACTTCGGGCTCAACAATGGGTACAACGCCTGCCTCCTGGCAGATACGTGCATAACGTGCGAGCACGAATGCGTTTGCTGCGATGCAAGCATCAGTAGGTATCTTGTCGCCGATCACGATGACAGAGCGCCATTTCGCGAACTGAGCTCCCGCCGCAGCATATTTTGCGATACGCTCAGGAAGAGAGTCGAGGCCCTTACTCACCTTCTCACCAGGAAAACCCGGAAGATCAACGAGACCTTCATCGACTTTGATTCCGGGGATAACACCTCTTTTTGCACAGTATTCGCGGAAAAGTTCACCATTCGAACCTGTTTCCCAAAACGTCTCATCATAAAAGATCACCCCTGAGACGATTTCCGCAACCTCTGGAGTCGTAAGTAGTATCTCACGAAATGCTCGTCGATGCTCTTCGTCCTGGGTCACGTAGACCGCTGCGAATCGCTTATTTGCAGTCGCGCTAGACTCATCGGCCGCAAGAATGCCCTTTCCGGGTGCCACAAGCGCCTTTGCGACGTTTTCTAACTGTACGATATTCATGCCTCTATTATATCAAGAAAGAGAAAAGTCGTAAGTACTCAGTTCTCCTGTGCTATAATTTCAGTATGGAACAAAATTCTTTCGATTTCATGGCGATCGGAGACACGGTCACCGACGCATTCATACGCATACAGAAGGCCTCGGTGCACACCCTTGAGGGGGACGCAGGAGCCCCAGAAGAAGATCTCTGCTTCATTAATGGCGCCAAGATCCCCTACGAGTTTGCAAAGGTGATTCCAGGTGTTGGTAATTCCGCGAACGCTGCGGTCTGTGCCGCACGCCTCGGACTCGGCTCAGCACTCATCGCAGATGTCGGAGAGGATGCACAGGGCAAAGAGATCATCGCAGCACTTGCAAAGGATCACGTGAATACTGATTACATACGCGTAAATCCCGGAAAGTCTTCAAATTATCATTACGTCCTTTGGTTCCGAGCAGAACGCACGATACTCATTAAACATGAGACGTTCGACTACAAACTCCCTTCTTTTGAGCAGCCTAAATGGATCTACTTCTCATCACTCGGTGAGAACTCTCTCGCATATCACGAAGAAGTTGTGAACTACGTGAAGGCACATCCTGACGTGAAGTTCGCATTCCAGCCAGGCACATTCCAGATCAAGCTTGGCGCAGAGAAGTTAAAGGAACTCTACGACTCTTGTTCGATATTCTTCTGTAATACTGACGAGGCAAGAATCATCTTGAAAACAAATGAACAAGATGCATCGAAGCTTCCAAAGATGATGAGCGCTATCGGGCCAAAGATCGCAGTGATCACCGATGGACCAAAGGGGCTTTATGCATATGATGCGAACACGGATAAGACCTGGTTCGTACCACCCTACCCAGACCCAAAGCCTCCATACGATCGTACTGGCGCAGGAGATGCATGTTCTTCGACGATCGTCGTTGCACTCGCCCTCGGAAAGCCACTTGAAGAAGCACTTCTTTGGGGCCCGATCAATTCAATGTCTGTCGTCCAATATATTGGAGCACAAGAAGGTCTACTTACGAGACCACAGCTAGAAAAATATCTCGCGGAAAAGCCAGACTACTATGTAGCAACAGAAGTAAAATAAAAAAACACCAACTGGTGTTTTTTATTTCTCGCAATCGATGACGTAGCGTCGATAGACCCTACCATCGGTTCCTGATGTCGTCCCGATAAGTTCAGCACCTCTTCCCTCGATAACCTTCATCGAAGGAACGTTCTCTTCTGCAACAACGACATACACGTGCCCAAGTCCAATATTCCTCGCGGCGATCACAAGTTTCTCGAGGGCCGATTTCGCATGCCCTTTTCCGCGAAATGGCTCGAAGATCTCATAGAAGATATGACCGGAAAAATCGTGAGGGAGATGCTCCTCACTCTGCGGCTCATGATGGAGCATACACAAACCAACACGAACATCCTTCGAATAGATATCGAACGTCGAAGTGATCGGGTGCTCGGAGATTTCAGTCAATTTGAGTTCACACATACGGTATGGATAACATTATCGCGGATAAAAGGTCGCTCGGTAATTTGAAAATCCACAGAAGATTATAGCATGAATGCCACATATCGTGGCATTGACGCAAAAGCAATGGGTTTGGAAAGTGTACTACTTCTCTGCTTTCGGGAAACGAACGATGAAATCGCTTCCTTTTCCCTCGATCGACTCCACAGAAATGACTCCGTGCATTTGCCTCACTATTTCCGCAGTGATCCACAGACCGAGCCCTGTGCCCGTGATCGTCGATGTTTCCTTGGTCTTCACCCTGAAGAATTTTGAGAACAATTTTTGCTGCGCCTCGGCACTTATTCCAAGGCCCGTATCTGAGACTCTGAATTCACAGAGATCAGTACCGGGTAGTTCTTTTGCAGTAACCGTGATACTCCCCTTTGGTGTATATTTCACTGCATTACCCACAAGATTTACAAGCACCTGGTGGAAGCGCACCTTATCGACGAGAATATCAGGGAGTTCGGGCGTCGTAAGGGTGATCGAAAGGCCCTTCGACTCTGCGGGAACCCTGAAGGCTTCAACCACTTCACGAAGTGACGCTACTGGTGCATGACGTTCGATATTAAATGACATGCGGCCCTCCTGAAGTCTCGAGACATCAAGGATGTCGGTGATGAGCGTATTAAGATCGAGTGCTGAATTATCGATATGACCAAGCAACTCCTCACCTTTTGGAGAGAGATGCTGTACTGTCTTCAGGAGATCGGCATATCCGCGAATAGTGGTCAGTGGTGAGCGTAATTCATGCGCAGCCATCGATACGAAGTCATCTTTCATCTTATCCACCTCCTCAAGTCGCTTATACAACGTTGCATAATCGACGATACGTGCCTGACGACCCAAAAGTACGATGATCAGCAATATGATAAGCACGAGTGAAATATATGCCGATCGAATATTTCCGCTAAGTACTGCATCGCTTTCGGACATCGATACATCCGTAACAATGTAAGCGCGCGGAATGCCTTCAGTAGGATGTGGCACCATGCGTGCGGTTTTCCACTGCCGAACAGCACTCTTCATGAACTCTGCCGTGAGCGACTGCTCTGGATTCGCGAGCGCGAAACGCATCAAGGTCATTGTCACAGGATCAGGTACATATGCTCCAAGCGGAACCTCTTGCTTGTTCAAAGAAGCGATCACTTGGTACGTTGAGCTTGTCGCCCCTTCCAGCTCCTCGATGACAGAGAAACCTGTTATCGTTTGATTATTCTTTGCGATATCAGCGATTCGCTGATCGATTACCACTGGTACAAACTGCTCCGGAAGAAACGCAGCAAACGCGTCGTGCAAAAGCCCGACGCGTGACTGCTCCACCTTGTCATTTTGCGCACGCGCGATTCCGAGAAATTGCTCACTCGTCATGACGAAAGCAACTGGAATCACGATGAGAAGAAAGAGTGTGTACAACAGCTGCGGATTATCGCGAACGAATTGTATACCCTTCTTCATGTACGAATGAGGAGACTGCATAGTTTATATGATATTCGGCTGTCCTCCACTACCATCCTGCTTTGCAGAATGACGTATGCCGATCACTGCACCGATCACCGAGAGACCGAGCCCGAGCACCCCAACGATGAGTGCCATAAGCGCGAATGGCGTAAGTCCTGAGAACATCCCCGTCTTTGCAGGTGGCGCGATCTCTGGCCCTGCAGCCTCAACGGTAAGTGCGCTCGCCTCTTTTATGAA
Organism: bacterium; assembly: GCA_021851895.1. GTDB lineage: Bacteria > Patescibacteriota > Minisyncoccia > Phycocordibacterales > UBA6899 > JAJZQJ01. The sequence continues at coordinate 75,483 of JAJZQJ010000002.1, read as the reverse complement.
TGGAAGCGGTGCAGACTTTGCAAGGATACGCCCGCCATTATCAACCATCGCAACATAGGCGGTATGTGCACCATCAGGAAGCGTCTTGTCGAGGATATATGACCAATTTCCCTGATCATCCGTCTTTACGGTCACGACGATCGGATCAGAGAACAGATAGACCTTCACAAAACTGTTTGGAAGCGCCTTTCCCTTAAATACGGTCTTTGCAATATCCTTCTTGCCACCAGCAACATCTTTAAGCTCGAGTGCTGCGACCGAAGACACGTTCATAACATTCGGTTGTGTCGAACCAGTGATCTTTGGATTCTCAACCGCAAGACCACCGCCAAGCATGATTGAGGAACCCGTAGCCGAATTCACGCCACCATCGATGCTCGACTGACTGAGAAGAACGGCACCATCAGAATATCCGCTATTGAACGTATCACGCTTATTCGGATCGGTATGGAAGATGTTTATCTCGTCATAATCAGAAATACCATCTCCATCAGTATCGGTAAACACACGGGCACCAGTTCTCTGTTCGATGATCTGCGTTGCCTGCTGTTCGACGCGCTGCACTATCTCCTCCTGCTGTTTCAATACAGGAGCAAGGTCCGGCGCAATATTCGTGATGATCTTCGTACAACGCACTGCGTGTTCAACGACTCCACAGTACGACTGGAAATCACTTGGCGTCCTCACGTCCGCAGGAAGTTCCGCAGCGATCTTCTTTGGATTTGCGACCATCGCGTCGAGCACCTGCGCCGGCAAAACATCAGCAAGCGATGGTCTGCCCACGTATGGAGCAAACTGCACTGAAGACTCCGGTGAAGTTGTCGCCGTTGTTGTCGCTACTGTTGTCGTAGCGCCAATGAATGACGCTCGCGCAACGAATTCCCCGAGCTTTGCGGCGAAGCGATCACGCACCTCATTCTGCAAAGTTGAAACATCGGTCTGTATAGATTGCGTATTGTAGTCCGCTGCTCCTTGCACCCTTGAGAAATCAGCGCATTTTTCCTGAGTCGCACTACTGCTTGAGCAGAATACCTGACACTCTTGTCTGTTTTGACAACTACTTGGATCCTGGACACGCTGCAATATCTGCTCTCTTGTCGCGGTTGCCGGAGGCACCTCGCTCGAAGCGAGTGAAGGATTCGGACTCGTCGCTAACTGATTGAGATGCTGCACAGAAATAGTATTCGGTGCCGTCTCGATGAGCTTATCGTCAAGTGTATGAATGCGTGCGAAAAGTCGATAATTACCTGTAGGAAATTCACCCATATCGACTGAATATGTCCACACTTCCTTTCCGTCGCGAGAAAGCAACTCGTCACGTCCTCCCTTTCCAAGCTCCTTAATTGCTGGCTTAAATGCACCATCGAGCGAGAGTGCGAGAAATTGCACTGATTGCGCAGGGAGTGTTGTCGCCCTTATCTCAAGCAACTCTCTATCGAAGACATGACCAAGTGATGTGATCTGATGATCATCCACGACGAGCCTAAGCGTTGGAGTGAAATCAGCGGCTGAAGGAACGGTAACTGGGCTCTGTGTCGGTTTTGTCTGCGGAAGGTTACTCTCCTCGCCAGTTGAGGTGACTGTCGTTGTCGCAGGAACAGGCTGCGCAACAACCTGTGTATTGTTCACGCGAAAATCAACAGAACCAGTGAATTTCCAGCCAGCGTCTTTTGTAAAATACGCAGCTGCGATTCTATAACTCCCATCAGCGAGCTTTCTCGAATCGAACGGAAGCGTCCAGCGCTGTGTACCATAAATGCGCATGAGACCACGGTCAATCCCATATACCGAATTCGTCGTAAGTCCGTTTGGAGTACCAACAAGCAGCACTGCCCTATCACTTGGAACCTCTACCTGGAAAACGACTTGCCCACTCGCATCGAAAACACGTACGTTGTCTTTAAAGATCATTGGGAGGATACTCCAATCTGTAGGATAGTTCTTCCCGAGAGAGAAATCAGTGTCGATCACCGCCGTTGATTGCACCACTACATTGGTTGTCGTCGTGGTGGTCTGTGTAGTCAGTGTAGGCGCAGTTACGCCCATCGTCGCATCGCCAGTGGTCGACGTTTGCGTTGTTGTGGCGGTATTCACCGTTTGCGTCGTTGTTGATACGGTGTTCTCCGTTGTTGCAGTTACATCACTTACCGTAGGTGAAAGCACGCTGTTATCACATACCTTATCGATAGAAAAACCGAAAAGTGAACGTGAAGACCATGCATATCCGGCACGCGTTTGAGCGATCAAGCGGTAATTCCCTTTCTCAAGATATATCGGCACATTGACCATTGCTGGAGTAGCAAGGCCGCCATCCTTCGAAATATACACTGCAGCAGCATCGGGCTTCGAAAGCACGATCATAGCATTTGCAGGGGGTGTCCCCAGTGCGCACGTTGGCACATCATAAGGCATGGGAACGAGATCGACTTCAGTGACCGAAAAAGAAGCAAGCTGTGCTACTTGGCGAAGCCTAAGCGCGGTACCCTGCAAACCGCCTTGCTGCATGGCATACATGAAAATACCCAGTACGAATATGGCTAGGCCTGACCCAACATGCACGAGCACACTTTTAATGAGATTTTTTCGTATTGTTGTCATAGTGATCTTCTGTATATGGGAAGTGACGCTAAAGCATCAGTTTTACAACAGTATACACCAATCAGAGCATTTTTGCGTCCACAGAAATCAAAAACACGCGGCCTGGGCCGCGTGCTATGACTTCAATACATCCTTCACTGCAGCGATGATGCCAGTAGAGTCGAGGTGAAAATATTTGACTAATTCCATCGGCTCACCTGATTGTCCAAACTCATCATTCATGCCGACGTATGCGAGCTTTGTCGGATGCGCCGCCGAGAGATACTCAGCAACTGCTCCGCCAAGTCCGCCTTTCTTTTGATGCTCTTCAACAGTAACGATAGCCTTCACTTCTTTTGCGAGCTCGAGCACCGCCTCTTCATCGAGCGGCTTCACTGTAGGCATGTTGAGCACCTTCACTGGAATCCCCTCCTCTTCGAGTTGTTTCGCTGCGACCATGGCTTCGTAAACAAGAGCGCCAATTGCGATAATACCGACAACAGGCTGCGGAGATGCAAAGAAACACTGTGCCTTCCCCAACTCAAACGGTGTTTCCTCTGCGGTCACCACTGCCGTATTTTCACGACACAAACGTATGTAGACAGGGCCTTCATAACCCGCAGCTGCGATAGTCGCCTTGCGTGCCTCGATATGATCACATGGCACGATGACCATCATACGTGGCAATACGCGAGTAAGCGCGATATCCTCAAGTGCCTGATGCGATCCACCATCTGGACCAACCGTTACCCCGGCATGCGAACCAACGATCTTCACGTTGGTGAAATTGTAGCAGATAGATGTACGAATTTGTTCCCAATTACGGCCCGGACTAAACATTGCATAGGATGCCATGAAAGGGATCTTTCCCATTGCTGCCATTCCTGACGCAACGGAAGCCATAGACTGCTCAGCGATTCCATTTTGGATGAAACGCTCAGGAAACTTCTTTGCGAAATGATGGGTATAAGTTGACTCAACGAGGTCAGCAGAAAGTGCAACGATACGATGATCGGTCTCACCTATCGAAAGCAAACCATCACCATAACCCTTACGGATGGGAAACTTCTCCACTTTCGGATCATAGATCTTTGGATTTATCGGTACGAGATTCATGTTAGTCAAGTTCGCTAGTAATTCTTCCTCGCAATGTGCGCAATTCGCGTAATGCCTCCTCGCCCTGTGCCTCTTTCGGTACAACGTCAACAGGACCCTTTCCTGGAGGATTTCCATGCCACTCAAATCGACGAGACATGAAGTCGATACCCTTACCAGGAATAGTGTGCGCGATGATCACCGACGGCTGATTGAAGATCGCTTTTGCTGCATGTATTGCACCATTGATATCTTCGAGATTATGTCCGTCGATCTCTTGGACATGCCAATTGAATGCGGCCCACTTCGCGCCCAATGCTTCGAGCGGCATAACGTCTTCAGTGAAGCCATCGATCTGGATGTTATTTCTATCGACGATGACAATAAGATTGTGTATCTTCTCCTTACCTGCGAGCATGATCGCCTCCCAATTCTGCCCCTCCTCGAGCTCACCATCTCCAGTGATGCAATAAAAGAATTTGTCTGACTGCCTGCCATGGTCCATGCGCTCAGCAAGTGCCATACCGACCGCCTGAGATATACCCTCACCCAACGGCCCCGATGTCGTCTCAACGCCAGGAAGCCACTCGCGATGTGGATGCCCCTGCAAGCGTGAGCCGAGCTTACGCAACGTCTTCAACTCCTCTACAGGAAAATATCCCGAATGCGCCATCGCAGCGTACAATATCGGGCATATATGACCATTTGAGAGTATCAGGCGATCACGGTCAGACCATTCAGGGTTCTTTGGGTCATGGCGCAACGCATGAAAATAGAGAACCGCAAAGATGTCTGCCATACCGAGCGGTCCGGCAGTGTGTCCACTTCCCGCACGCATCAGCATATCGATCACCGACTCCCTAAGATCATTCGCGATGACCTCGAGTTTTGCGATCTTATCAGGATGTAAATATTCGCGCATATATCGTTTGGATGAGTATAGAGTAAAAGCATGCAATGAAACGAACATATTCCACTGCAACTGCTGGACACATTATACAACAAAAAACACGACGAGCGTCGTGTTTTATTCATCGATCGAATCATCTTCTTCATCATCGACGATCTCATCATCGGCAACAAGAGATTCAAGGCGACCAATAGCCTCTTCTTTGTCTTCCGCACCAAAGATAGCACTCCCCGAGACAAGTCTCGTCGCACCTGCCTGAACGAGCTCCTTTATCGTCTCCTGATTCACGCCACCATCAACTGCTATTGGAAGATTCGGGAATGAACTACGAATGCGATTGATCTGCTCGAGCACGCGCTCATCAAATGGCTGCCCTTGGTAGCCGATCTTCGCGATACCCATACACTGCACGAAATCGAAACGCTCGATCTGTTCCATGTAGGTCGAGATATCCGTATCTGGATTGAATGCGATACCAAGCGCAATAACGATATCATCGCCTATACGACGCGCATCGGGATTCAAGAAGTCAAGTGCAAACAACGCATTCCAGTCCTTCACTGCCTCCGCATGAATGATGACGCGCGACGCACCAATAGGAAGCCATTCATCGAGATGCTTCTCGGGCTCGTCGATCATGAGATCGAGTTCATAATCAAGCGTCTCCCAATAAGGTAATCCATCCTCCTGCCTCGAAAGTGCAAGAAAATCGGGATCTCGCTCGGGATATCCTAATCCGTATGGCCAACTCTTGCTTGCAACGAAACGTCCATCCATGATGTCGATCTGTGCGAGCGGAACAAGGCCGACGACCTCACCTGCGCGCTGGAACAACTCATCGAACGACTTCGGCATGATCGCCGGAATGATATCAATAGACATGTGCTGGATATTATGACAATTCTTCTATTTTCGCAATGCGACGCACGTGACGCTCATCTCCACTGAATGGTGTAGTGAGCCACTGATCAACAACCGCTTTCGCGAGCGCCTCATCGACGAAACGAGCTCCGAATGAAAGTACGTTCGCATCATTATGCTCACGTGAAAGTGTGATGATCTCTCGAGGACCACCATTATAAACGACACAGCGTACGCGTGGGAATCGGTTTGCAACGATCGCCTCGCCAGTCCCTGAACCACCAAGTACGATAGCCATGCGCTGCTCGGGATCCTCACTCACCGCAGCTGCGGCGAGCTTTATTAGGTCAGGATAATCATCGCCTTCTTCGAACGTCGCGGCACCACGATCAATGACCTCATACCCCTTTTCGATTAAATATGCGTAGAGTGCATTCTTAAGTTCAAAACCAGCATGGTCAGTTGCCAAATATATCTGCTTCATGAGGACAGTATAACATGAGGATCTCCACAGGAAAAAACGCCCCGAGGGGGCGTTCAGAAAAAAACTAATCAGCGAGGCCGATATGGCGCAAAAGAAATCGCGTGCGTGGCCCACGACCTCGAAACGCCTTGAACGATTCCGCAAAGAGCTTACTACTTCCTGGGGCGAGGATCGCCTTGCGATACCGCTTAGCGACTGCGAGTTCCCCCGCCCTACCCGCGTGTTTGAATGCAGCAGAAATATCAGCGACGATGCGCTCAGACCATAAGTAGCTGTAATAACTCGCCGCAAGACCCCAGCTGAAAACATGAGTGAGCGTATGCGGAGCTAAATATTGCGAATGGCCTGGATACATTCCAGTGCGCAGCGAGGCATCTGCAAAGATGCTCATCAGCAAGGACTCGCTCTTCGGTGGATGCTTATGGATCTCCCAGTCGAATATCGAGCAGGTCACATCGAACGCATATTTGCGCGCCATCATGAAATATCGAGATTTCACCAATGACTCGAGCATCGCCTCGGGAATCTTTGTACCATCATCTTTGTGTCCAGAGATCAATCGAAGCATCTCTTTCTTCCAGCCCCACTCTTCAAGGAGCATCGAGGGCACTTCGCCCACGTCCGTCTCAACATAATAGCCACTACTATCGCGATGCTTGTTCGTCCCAAGCAAGAGATGCATCGCGTGACCAAATTCATGAAAGATCTCACAGATATCGCGATGGGTAAAAGTTGCGACTTCTCCTTCAGGCGGATTCCGCACATTTGCGCAGATTCCGACGACCGGTCGCTGCAGGCGCCCTCGTCGCTGATAGCGCATCATGATACTTACCGCCCAGGCATCAGTTGCCTTTCCTGGACGTGAATAGAGATCGAGGTAAAAACCTCCAATCGCTCTCCCTTTAGTATTTTGCACTTCGAAAAAGCGAACGCTTTCGTGCCAAGTCGGTACTTCTTTTTCAACCATAGTACAATTGAAAAGACGTTCCAAAAGGCTTGCAAGACCCTTCGTGATCGAGGTTTCAGTGAAGTATTCGCGGAACTGATCATCGTTAATGTGAAAAAGTTCGTCACGCATGCAACGCTCAACAAATGCGATATCCCAGTCACGAAGCTCTCTTATTCCAAGTTTTTCCCTGGCATATCTCCTAAGCACACTCTTGTCTTCTTTGCACTTTTTCTTCGTAGCCTTTGCAAGGTGAGCGAGAAATGTTTCAACCACATATGGCTTCTCTGCCATCGTGGAACCGATATTCTGTTCTATGAAATTCGCATAACCGAGCAACTTTGCGATCTCATCACGCACTTTCAAGATCTGGCACATGACCCGTCCGTTATCACACTCTGGGCCGCCTGGCCCAGTCCTTGATGCACGAGAGTTATAGGCACGCCACATCTTCCTGCGCAATTCACGAGATGCCGCAAATTCGATGATAGAAAGATAATCATGATGTTGCAGACTAAACGCATATCCTTCTTTTCCGAGAGACATCGCTCGAGACTTCGCAGCGAGAAGGACATCAGAAGAGATCCCGACGAGCGACTGCTCATCGTGCACATCGAGCGTCCAACAATCGATGGACGTTATGACGTTTCTCTGATAAAGACTTTCGAGTGCAACGAGACGCAGTGAAAGATCATGAAGTCTTCGCTTTTGTTGGCGCGAAAGACCTCCTCCTGATTCTTTGATCGTTACTGCAAGTCGCTCGATGATGAATCTATCTTCAGCAGGTCGCCTGCCAAAACCGGGTCGCGAAATGATGTTGTTCGCAACGCGAAGCAGCCCGCGTCGAAGATTCAAGCTCACCGTATAGCGAGACATCATACCCTCAACAGTACTCTTGACCGACTCAATCCCTTGATAGCGCGCTATATCGGTATCACACAAAAGATACAGTGGGCTCACGAGACGCCAGATGCGCTCTTCAAGTTCTTCGAAGCGCGTCACTAAATCCTCGAATCGGGGATCTTTTTTCGTAGATACTCGCCATGCAAGACACATGCCTTCGCGGATCAACTTCTCGAGTTCCGGAATGATTCCCTCTGTTGAAAATGTACTCCATACGGGGAGTCGCAGGCTTCCAAAACGTCGATACTGCATAGTGCCTCCCTTCTGGTCTCTCTTAACGATAGCATCGACCAAGTCATCGTCAATCGTCATCTACACCAGAACATGCTCTAGAGAATTTTGACATGGGCACTATAAAAAACACCCCAATTGGGGTGTTTCATGTTAATTCAAACCGATATACGGAATGAGATACTTCGGGTCAGGATTACGGCCTCGGAACGCACGGAACGACTCAGCGATCGGACGACTCGCGCCTGGTGCAAGGATCTCGTCTCGATAACGAAGCGCTACTGCAACTTCACCATCCTTTCCTGCATCATCGAATGCCGCAGCAACGTCGGCAACGAGACTATTCGCCCATGAATAGCTAAAGTAACCTGCATCGTATCCGCCACCAAAAGCATGCGTGAAATTATGCGGCCCACGGGCACCTTCGTGCACTGGAGAAGCGCTCGTGTGAGACATCGCATCTCTGAAGCAAGACATGATCCCGTCGATGGCGACAGGTTCCTTCTTGTGCAAATTCCAGTCGAAAAGCGCGAGGCCGAACTGACGCCCATAGACAAGACCTGCGAGATAATGCTTCGCAGCGATCATCTTATCGATGAGTTCGCGAGGGAGCTGTGCTCCAGTGTCTTTGTGCGCAGACATGTCGCGCAGCATATCCTTACTCCACGCCCAATGCTCCATGAGCTGTGAAGGCAATTCGATCGCATCCCACTCGACATACATCATCGCGGAATCGAAATAGTGCGCTCGTGCGAGAAGGTGATGGAACACATGCCCCGTCTCATGGAACGTCGTGACGACGTCATCATGAGTGAGATAGGGTTCTCCACCACCACTTGGCGTACGGAAATTACAGCAGAGGAAGGCGACGGGAAGTTGTTTTATTCCATCATGGTCGAGTCGCCAACCTAGGTCGTTCATCCATGCGCCGCCTCGCTTTCCAGGACGGGCGAGTAGGTCGATGTAAAAACCACCGAAGACCTCCCCACTTTCGTCGCATAGTTCGAAAAAGCGAACACTCGGATGCCAAACACTTACCTTTGACTCCCTGAGTGTACAGCCATAGAAACGCTGGATAAGGCCGAGTAGGCCATCAATGACCTTACCCGCAGGTAAGTAATCCCTGATCTCCTCGTCGTCAATGGCGAGAAAACGATCCTTGTACACACGGGAAACATAACCGATGTCCCAGGGCTGAATGTCGGTGATACCGAGCTCCTGCGCTGCAAAGTCCTGCAGTATAGTGCGATCGGAATAGGACTTCGGAAGCGATGCACCTGCAAGCGTCGCGAGAAAATTCGTGACCCCTTCGACGCCGACAGAACCAGACATCTTGGGCTGCAATGAATGCTCCGCATGAGAGGAGAAACCAAGGAGTACGGCGGATTCATTCCTGTTTCGAAGCAATCGCTCCATCACGGGAGTATTGTCGAACTCAGCACCAGCCGGACCAAGCTCGGAGGCTCGCGTACTGAATGCACGCCAAAGCTCTTCACGCAGTGAACGATCTTCAGCGTAATCAAGAACGGTGAGCACAACATTCGTCTTTTGGGAAATGAGGAAACCCTCAACATCCTTCTCTTTTGCTAACTGCGCTGCGGCCCGGATAACGTCCCCGGGGACGCCATTGAGTCGCTCGCGATCGTGCACTGACAGTGACCAGCCATCGGTTGCACCGACGACATTCGTCTCGAAAAGACTCTGATCACGCGCGATCTCCTCATAGAGTTCGCGCAAGCGAGCCTGTTTCTGCTCTGGGAGCGAAACACCGTTCTGCTCGAACTGTTTGATGCGCTCATCAATGATGTAGCGCTGCTCTGCATCGAGTCTTTCATATTCATGTGCTCGCACGTACAGATGTGCCTGATAGAGGCCTTTGTGAAAATCGATATTTGACTCATATGCGCTTTCTTGCGCGTAACAATCGCTCTCGATCTTATCGATTCCTGGATAGGCATCAAGCGAAACGCTCTTCATGTGTGAAAGCGTGCGCACGTGCAAATTGCGGATAACGTCGAGCTCCTCGAAACGATTCACGACATCAGCAAAAGTCGGAGCAGGAAGCGCCGCGACCTCGTCTGCAAGTGCAAGCCCCTTCTGATGGAACTCCTTGAGTTCATCGAGGAAACCTTCGGTTGTAAAGGACTCCCACAAAGGGAGCGTCAGTCCGTTATGGTTGGTATATTTCATCATGCTCTCCTTGGTGGTGTTATGTCTTAGAGAAGACTAACATGGATAATCGTAATGTAAAATGCACTGCTCCGCCTTTTCCCTCTTAATCAAACCCCGAGTATTTTGTGCGCATTTTACACGCCCAAACCCATGAACCCCCTCCGTATCTACGACAAACATAAAATCATGCTCCTGCGCGAATCGCACCCGCCCTGCCCCATGAAACCCCGAGGAATTTTGGCAGAGGAGGCCTCGCTGGAGCTTGAAGCGGTACAATGGTACCGCGAGAGCGAAGCGTGAGGCCTCCCCTGGCAAAATAACCGGGGCCAAACCAAAGCAGTAGAAACCAGTTTTTCGCAAGCGGGTGCGCAGCACCGCTCATTGCTGCAAAGCAGCGATGCGAAAAACGGAACATATTTAAAACCGCTCACGAGGAGCGGTTTTAAATATGTGAGAGAAAGAATTACTTCTTTGCCTTCTTTACTGCCTTCTTAGCAACCTTCTTGACTGCCTTCTTAGCGACCTTCTTGACCGCCTTCTTAGCAACCTTCTTGACTGCCTTCTTCTTTGCTACTGCCATGATATTTTTTGAGAAGTGTGTACGATGATAAAGAGCTTACGCTGACCACGAGTAAGCGAGGAGAGTCTCACTGTGCAAGCACAAGGACACTCTTTACTTTATTATCCCGCACATTGGAGTGAAGAACAATGATGAAAAAGATTTTAGTGTGGATAACTTTTTATCGAAAGAAAATTTTTTCACACGAAGAGCAACGCATACTCGAAGATGATCATCTTACATGATGCTTGCGCGAGAGCTCAACATCGACTAGTATCGACTGAGAATCTTCAAGGAGCGACGGTGTGTGAAAAGACGATCTTCTTCATACGACATGGGCAGACTAACTCGAACCTAACACAAACAATACAGAGTCCTGACGAACCACTCAATACGAATGGGAAACAGCAGGTTGAGCTCCTTGCCGCGCGCCTCGCGCGCGCAAAAAGCAAATTTGCTTTCACGAAGATAGTATCAAGCGACTTCCTCCGTGCAAGAGAGACCGCCGAAGCGATCGCGAAAGCGACTGGAGTGCCCGTAGAATATTCACCCCTTTTCCATGAATGTCTGCACCCATCACGTATTTGGGGACTCAACGTCGATCACCCCGATGCGCTAAGCACGATCGGTTCCCTTATAAAGCGATACCATGATCCCCTTTTCACCTACGAAGATGGGGAAACATTTACGCAAGCACGAAACAGGGCATCGCGTGCGCTCGCCCACCTTCTTGAAATGGACGACGACTGCATCGCGGTTGTATCACACGGAAATTTTTGTACCTATTTATTCAATGTTGCGATTCATGGGGACGCAGTCACCTCCGAGATACTTGAACGAATGCCTGCCTATATGGGAAATTCGGGCATCGTGAAGTTCACCCATGGGAAATACCATCGCTTCTCGGGGCCATATGTAGGATGGCGACTCTGGAGTGGAGATCTCGCCCACCTCGAATAAAAGGAAGACGCACCTTGTGCGTCTTTTTTCATCTTCCGAGGGCTCATGGTATACTAAAGTAAAGTATAAGTCTCATCCTCTATGAATGACACCACTGAGATCACCATTGTCATCCTGAAGATCGTGCTGATGCTCACCCTATTCGGAAGCGTTGCACTCTTTTTGAAGACCGCCTTCCGTAAAGTGCACACACAGGGCACTTATGCGATGGCCGGGATCATCGTAAGCAGCGGCGCCTGGACACTCGCCACGCTCCTTAGCCTCTGGATCGAACACCCTATTATCCTTGAAACTCTCTATGCGAGCAGTATGCTTTTTTCTGTGTCGATCTTATGGTTTGTATATGTCTTCCCCGACAACAAACCACAGCGCGTACTTGCACTCCTTTCCGCCCCAGCGATCATCGCCAGTGTCCTTTCTTTCATTCCTGGAACGCTCTTCAATGACTTCAGTTATCGCGCGGATGGCTTACTCGGAGTCGTGAGCGGTCCTGGATTCTTCATCGTGCCAATGCTTTTCTTCATATACCTTGGCCTTGCAATTAGTACGCTTTATTCACGGCACAAAGAAACACGGAATGCGACACTCAAACAACAGCTCACGTTCATCTCCTTTTCTATCGTTGCGTTCACCGTCATACAGCTTTTTTCTGGCATCATACTGTCAGGCTTCCTCGGCATCACAACAATGACTGATTTCAGCCCTGTTTTCGCTTTCGCATATGCATTCATCACAATAAAGATCGTTGAACAATATTACTACGTTGATACGAAATACGTCTTTTATACTGTCATCAGCAAAATCTCACTCTTCCTTCTCGCTGGAGTGATCTACCTCATCGCACTACTCATCGTTGGACCAATAGCGCGCGGTCATAATGTGCTCACCTATCACACTGCATTCCTCATTACACTCCTCCTCTCGCTCCGTATAGCACCGTTCTTTGAAAATGCAGCAACAAAACTCGCGGCGGGCCCAAGAGAAAAACTCAGAGAACAAAAAATAGCTGCATTCTCAATACGACTCTTCGAAGAACAATACTCGATAGCCGAAATCACCCAAAAAACAACTGAACTCTGTAAGGATATTTTCAGCACCGAGCGCTCTCTTCTCATTACCGACAAAGAGACGAATGAACATGAAGTCGACCTTCTTGAACACATACGATCACATGATCCCGACCTCACTGTAGAACCCACGATACTTGTCCTTGAGACGACTGCGCAAAGTGAAATCGGTGTACCTACAAAAAGAGAGAAACTCGCCGAACAATTGCGGAACATTTATGGCGCTTCGCTCATCGTCACACTCTCATCACAACATACGCTCTATGGATTGCTCTTACTGAGTGAACGCGTCGACAAGAGAGGATATTCCAAGCAAGATATCAATTTGATCGAACGCCTCCTTGTCCCCCTCTCCTCTGCGCTCGCCGAGGCGACATTCCGAGCGAAGATCAGCATGCTTACGACGTCAAATGATAATGAGGCGCGCAAACTCTGCGAGCAAGCAGCGCGAAAGAACATGAAGATCACACAGCTCCTCAGGACGCTACATATTCACGGGCACAATGCGCTCCACCTCCTCAGACAAAAAATGGACCGAATGAAACTCTTCGGCATCAAATCGCTACCACCTGCGGAGGAATCGCTCGAGAAGATACATCTTGAATTCGATCAACGACTTACTGAACTCGAAAGAGAACAAGCACGACCGACAGTGACGCGCACTGACCTCTCCTCACTCTTCCACAAACTTGCGGATGACTACAAGGCCCGCACGAGAAATACGCACGGAAAGCTCACCTTTGAACTTCCCGAAACAATTTATGCTTCTTGCGACCAACAACAAGTTTACGAGGCATTCGTCCGATTACTCGATGCGATGCTCCATACGGAATGTTTTCACCGTGAATACATCACCTTTAAGGTCACCCCAAACGACAAGGATGTCGAGATAGACGTCAGGCAATCCTTTGATCCAAGTTCTGGGGTCCTCCCTGACCACGAGCTTGATGCACAACGTCGATGTCTTTCCGCAAGTGATGACAGCGAGGTGCGCGCGATCATCAAACGCAATGGAGGAACGGTACGCGTGCTTTTAAGAAACGACTACAGTGCAGAGACACTGATAACGCTTACCATGGATACAAGTGAGGACTTTGGCGGACTACTCGACCGATCATACGCGCACTAGCGCGTATGTTTCATGTACGCAGACTTCTTCACTGCGCTCATATGCTCTAAGGCATAGCGCAACATCGTGCGAGGCATCACGCTCGCATTTTCATCAAGAAAACATTCAAGCTCTGTGAGAGAAATATTCTTTCCAACCTCCCGAAGCATCCAACCCACTGCTTTCTGTATGAGATCTTCTGAATCATGCATGAGTATTCTCGCTATGGAAAATATTTCCTTACTACTTCCATTTTTTATGAATGCATGTGTAGCGACAACAGCCATACGCCTTTCCCAAAGAGTACCTTTTCGGGCATAATCCTGAAGTAATTTATAAGCGCCAACATTTTGACGGGCATGCTCACCAAGGATACGCGCAGCTGAGATATCCACCAGATCCCAATTATTCACATAGGACCGTAATGATAGATAAAGCGCAAAAAGAACACCTCTCGTCTTTTCATCGGCGTGCTCAAATCGGTTCACAAGAATGATGAGTGCGAGCGAACGTTCTTCGTGTATTCCACTTGAAAGCAACCCCTCCACCTCACGCTCCGGCAGGTCGGAGAACTCTCTTGCGACCCTGCGGATATCAGGGACAGTGACGCCAATAAATCGATCCCCATATCCATATTCACCTCTAGCAGTCTTAAAGAACCTTTTTGCGCCCAAGGCGCGCTCCCTACTCACATGCGCGCGAAGGCGCGTTTTAGCCTGTCTTGCCGTACTCATAACGCAATCATACACAACAAACACCACGACGTAATCCACAGGCAATGCACCGCACTTGTCCCATAGGCATGAAAAATATCTTTATTTATATGAATTATTTCATATACATAAAAGTTATCCACATAACTAACATATTTTTAAGGTACATCCATGTAATACATAGGTTACAATCAGTATAGAAGCTCTTCAAAAACAACCAAGAAAGGAGACTATCATGCTCACCCTCCACGCGGTCTTTCCCGATGACCCCCTCTTCCCCGACGTGCGCGCCTTCGCGAGCAGCGTCTACACCAAGCGCCTCGAAGTTATTAACCCCGCGAATCCGGACGCATTCGCAGCGATCTTCCTTGAAGACAAACCCATAGCCTGCGTCGGCCTCTTCAATGCAACAACCCACCAGCCGCTCTTCTTTGAGCGCTTTTTCGAGTATCCAATACTCCAAAACATCGAACCAAAGGATACGCGCGAGCGCATTGCAGAGCTTGGTGCGCTCGCGATCGAGGCGCCGCCAATACTTGCAAAACAAACAGGACAACTCGCCGCGGTCATACTTATTACCGCAACGCTTATAGCAAACTTCCATGATATCGAGCATCTTGTTTTTATCGGGGATCGACTTCTCCCCCGTTTCTCGAAACTCTTCGGAGTGCCCTTCACCAACTTCGGCCGTGTGACACCTGAGCACATCGAACCTGAATTCCGCGCGAAACTTGAGCGCTATTTCAGCGTCGGACGGAACGCGTACACGGTCCCAACAGCTCCTGCACAGCGAGTGAAAGACGAGATCATGACGAGCCTTTTACTGACCCTCGGCATCAGCCTCCATGAATCCATTGAGGCCTGTTGCGCACTTATCGGCTCTTAAATGTCATACCCGTCGCAAGACGACGGGTTTTTATTTATCATCTTCATGAACTGCTTACATTTCGGTGGGTATTGGTATTGACCATAAGCATTAATATGACATTATAGTAAGTAAGGAAAAGTCATGCTTACCTCTGAAACAATCTCCACCTTCCTCGCCGGACAAAAGGCGATCCTCCTACTAACGCTCGTAGTGAACATTTGGGGCCTTGTCGCGCTCTATCGTAATTCACGAAATAGACCATCAGATTACGGACTGGCTTTTATGCTCATCGGACTCTTCGGCTGGACGGGCAGTATCCTCACTCTACTCCTCAGTGCTTTTCTCCCCGCTGCACACTTTGCATTCTTCTCTACAATAGTCGCCCTCACTGGCTTTGCATGGTTTGCGCTCGTTTATCCAGAGGAGCACTACAAAAAGCACTACTTCTTCTTCCTCATCCCCGGAGTCATCGTTGGCATCGCATCGCTCATTCCGAGGCTATTCATTAATGGTCTTGTGATAGATAGCCATGGTTATCTCTCGCTCATTCGC
Source organism: bacterium (assembly GCA_021851895.1). Taxonomy (GTDB): domain Bacteria; phylum Patescibacteriota; class Minisyncoccia; order Phycocordibacterales; family UBA6899; genus JAJZQJ01. Next base: position 59,477 of record JAJZQJ010000002.1, on the reverse strand, counting down.
AATGGAGCGCTCTCGTGGTTTTCACTCTATGCACTGCTCGCAGGCATCATACCTACGGCCATCCTCTATTTTAAAAAAGTCCATGAGCAGAACATCCAGACAAGACAGCGACTACACTGGATAGCGACGGCATCACTCATCACCTTTGGCGGTAGTTTCATCACGAACGTCTTTCTCCCTAATTTTCTCGATTTTCCCTACTTGAATAGCGTCGGACCAGCATTCTCCATGATGCTCGCTACGATCATCGTCTGGATCACTTCGCGCGAGCACTATGTCGATTCACGAAACATCTTCGGCATCATCACGGGACGACTTTCACTCGCGGCTGCGACGATCGTCATATTCTCAAGCATATCACTCCTCCTTGCGCTCGGTAGCGCTGAGTCGATCGTCAACCATATCATTGCTGCGACGGCGACCGCGATCACCATCTTCGTCTTAGGGCCATCCATACGAGTCTTTGGTGAATCCATACTTCTCCAGAAAGACAGGCGCAATGTCGAAGTGATCGGTGCAACCAGAGGGCTCGTAGAAGCGCTCGCCCATACCACCTCAGTCGACGAGATCACAACCATACTCGGCAACATCTTCGAAGAATCACTCCGCTCATCATTCACTAGGATCATACTCGCAGAGAAGATCTCACCAGATATTGCGGCGCATGTCGCAAAGATAGCGGACATACGAACCTGTACCGTCAATCCACCCGCAACATATATCATCGATGGACTCTCGATCACGATGCCGAACGAAAGTGATCCGCATCGCTTGGCGGTGAGCGCGCTCGCGCGAGCGCTTGATGCGCAAGTCATCGTGCCGATCACCCACCATCAACACGTCATCGGTATCCTCGCGCTCGGAAAGAAGACCGATGGAGGAGGATACACAAAGCGTGACGCACTCATGCTCGCAACGGCAGCACGCATTCTGTCTCCTCTTCTGATACGCGCATCGATCATCGATCATGCTAATGAGGTTACGAAGGCACTCGAAGAAGAAGTCGCGAGGAGAACCCTTGCGATACGACACACGCAAGAAGAGGAGCGCGATGTGCTCTATGGACTTGCCCTTAAGGTGATGAATGCTGCGGAGTCTCTCCGTGAAGCGCTCGAGCAGCCACACGAAACCAACAGTGAAACACATGTTATTTTCGAGGACGCATTGCAATTAACGAACAGAATCGAGGAGATCGCCAAAGGATTGCTTACATTCACAAGAGCAAAGAGTGCTCCATTTACCCCAAGTCGGACTTTTGAGCTCAGTGCAATTGTGCATGGATTGATCGATGGCGCACAGGATATCGCGAATAAGAATGGCGTTTCCCTCCGTTATGATATTGCCGAAAATGTACGCTGTAACGGCAACAGCATGAGCGTTCATAATGCTCTTGCACAGATCATTGAGAATGCTTTTCGCTATCTCAGTGAAGACGGTCCGAAGGAAATATTCATCTCACTCTCGGCAAATAATGAACAAGCGATCTTCGTCGTGCGCGATACCGGTATTGGTATCCCTGGCACGATGATCGACCGTATTGGCACGCCGCTCTTCAATGCACATCACGAAGAGGACGTCGAACAAGGCCTCGGTCTCGGACTTGCGATTGCACAAGGAACCATAAAGCAACATGGCGGAACAATGGTGATCACGAGCCTTAATGAAAAAGGAACGACTGTGCGCGTCGCCCTCCCCCTTGAGAATACGAGAAATTAAAAAACCGCATTGCGGTTTTTTAATTGTATCCGAATTTTCGAATGTACCACGTCTTTACAAGCTGTGTAAGCAACATATACGAAACCATCATACCAAACAAGATCGGCCAATAGAGCATAGGCAAACGCTGCATCCCGAGGTGCGGTGCGATCGGAGAGAATGTCAGTACGATACCACTCAAAATGACGAGAAGTGTCGATATGAACAAAGGACGACTTGGCCATGTCTGGAAGAACGGGATCTTCCTACTGCGTATGACATGCACAATAAGTGTTTGCGTAACCAATGATTCAACGAACCAACCTGTCTGCAAGAGTGACGGAGCAGACTGTGCGTGGAACACGAACCACATGATCGCAAAGGTCATATAATCGAACAGCGAACTGATCGGCCCGATGAACAACATATATCTCCCCACATCGCTGATATGCCACTTCCTTGGTTTTTCCACATACTCATCATCGACGTTATCTGTCGGAATCGTCGTCTGAGAGAAATCATAGAGGAGATTATTTGTGATGATCTGCACGGGCGTCATCGGCAAGAATGGGAGTAGAATACTTGCACCGAGCACACTGAACATGTTTCCGAAATTCGAGCTCGCACCCATTTTAATGTATTTCATGATGTTACCGAAGACCTTACGACCTTCGACGACACCGTCACCGAGCACCGAGAGGCTCATCTCCAAGAGGATGATATCTGCAGATTCCTTAGAGATGTCGACTGCAGTATCGACAGAGATTCCCACATCCGCAGTACGGAGCGCCGGTGCATCGTTGATGCCATCCCCCATGAAACCAACGACGCAGTCATTGCGCTGCAGAGATTTTACGACGCGACGCTTATGGTCTGGTAAAAGTTTTGCAAAGATCGTCGTCTGCATGACTACCGCATCGAGCTCGTTATCATTCATCTTTTCGATATCACCGCCGAGCAAAACACCCGCATGCTCATCGAGCCCCACATCATGACAGATCTTCTTCGTGACGAGCTCATTATCTCCAGTGAGAATTTTCACAGATACACCGTATTTCGTCAGCTGCTCGATCGCTTCAGTTGCGGATTCCTTTGCGGGATCGAGAAACGCCATGAAGCCGAGCAAAACGAGATCATGCTCATCTTCCTTCGTGTAGCTCACTTTCGGAGTATCGATTTCGCGTTCTGCAACAGCAAGCACCTGATAGCCCTCACTACTCAATGAACGTTCAAGCTCCCAGATCTTTGCGGTACTCGAGGGATCGAGATCTTTGATCTCACCATCAAGGGCATATTTATTACAGAGACCAACAACCTCCTCAGATGCGCCCTTACAATAGAGGAACTGACGATGCTGACCATTTTCCACTATCAGCGACACTCTGCGGCGAACGAAATCAAACGGTAGCTCGTCGACCTTCTTGTATTCATCCTTAAGATGCTCGATTTCCTTATCCTTTCCATGCTTCAAGACCGCTCCATCGAGCAGGTTCTTGAAACCCGTCTGATAAAAGCTATTGAGAAACGCCGAACGCAACACCGCATCGTTTGCCTTACCGTCGATATCGATATTCTTTATGAGGACGACCTCATTGCGCGTCAGCGTACCTGTTTTATCCGAGCAGAGTACATTCATCGCGCCAAAATTCTGGATGGAACTTAAGTGCTTTACGATAACCTTCTTTTTTGCCATGGCGATCGCCCCCTTACTAAGATTGACGGTAACAAGCGCAGGAAGCATCTCGGGGGTCAACCCGACAGCCACAGAGACCGCAAAGAGGAACGCCTCTCCCCAATCATGTTTATCCAGACCATTAATGAGGAATACAACGGGAACCATGATCCCCATGAATCCCATCATGAGCCAAGTGAATCTATTGATGCCCTTATCGAAACTCGTTATCTCTCTCTCGCCGACGATGTCCTTTGCGAGGCTACCGAAGAACGTGGCACTACCAGTCGAAATGACAACAACGAGCGCGGTGCCACTCTCGACATTTGAACCCATAAGACAGATATTCTGATACTCAAGCGGACTCTCTGCCTTGAACCCTTCCGGCAATGTCGCATGTTTTTCAACGGGAAGTGCCTCACCAGTAAGGAGCGACTGATTCACGAACAAGTCCTTACTAGAAATGATCCTCGAGTCAGCGGGGACGATATCACCCGCATTGAGCTGCACAATATCTCCGGGAACGACGTGATCGATATTGATCTCCTTCTGTACACCATCTCTGATCACCGAGCATGTCGTATGCACCATCTTGCGCAACGCCTGCGCGGAGCTATAGGCTTGATTCTCCTGAACGAAACGAATGGACACGCTGATGAAAACCATCGCAAAGATGATCGTACCCGTCGCAATGTCTGAGGTGAAAAAAGAGACACCACCCAACACAAGGAGTAGGAGCACGAGCGGATTGAGCATGATCTTAAAAAGTCGTATCGGCCATGCCTTACGTTTTTCTCGAACGATGATATTCGGGCCAAACCCCTTAAAGGCCGATCGGAACTCTTTGCTTGTAAGCCCCCGCTCACTTGTAGCGAGTTCTTTCATGATGACCCCAGCAGACCGTTCTGCGGCCTCGGTAAGTGTAGTCAAAATATGCTCCTTCGGCTTCACTCCTGCAACATGCGTACGGAATATAAATGACCGGATTTCATCGAAATAATGGATTTTCATGTTGTATTCGTCTATACAGCAAATGCTGAACATCCTAATGATACCACGCCGAGGATGCAATCTAAGAGAAAACCGCCCCTTAGCGGCGCGGTTTCACTTATCGAGGTCGAATACCTCATCGATTCTGATTTGTTCCACGAATGAACGTACATGTGATACGAGTACGAGCGCACCCTTATATTCACTCAGCGCAGCGGCAATGACTGGAATATGACGAAAATTCACGTGGTTCGTCGGCTCATCAACAATAAGTACTCCGGGTTTCTGCAATATGAGCTGTGCGAAACAGACGAGTGCCTTCTGGCCCTCTGACAATGAGCGGATCTTTGTTTCCATGATGGCCCCTGAAAGCAACAGACCACCTGCAACGCGTCGCAATTCCTCATCGATCGGCCTCCCAACGAACGCTCGCTCGAGAGCCTTATAGACAGTCTCATCAGGACTGAGTGTAGAGAAGTCTTGTCGGTAATATCCGATGCGCACACCGTCTGCAAAACGCGCACCCTCGGATCGTCCACTTGCGATCGTTTCGAGTAATGTCGTCTTTCCGATTCCATTTGGCCCGACGAGCTGAAGATGCTGCCCTTTCTTCAATATGATGTTTGCCGTCCTTTGCACGACTTTATGATGCTTCATCATCGTAAACGATGAGATGGTGAGCAGCGGACCGGAAAGATCTTCTTGAGCAGGAATGACGAACTTCCTTATGGTGCGGTCCTCCTTTCGAACCTCAACCTTTTCATCTTCCATCTCCTCGATATCTTCGCGCATGCGTGCTGCGAGTTTACGCATGTTACCACCCTTCTGCGCAAAAAAATTCACCTTCTCCTTGTTCTCTGATATCTTCTTCGCAAGACGCGCATTCGCCATGTTCTCTTTCTCGACACGGGCTGCGATATCGCGAACTACATTGTGATAGTTTCCTACATACTGCTCTATCTTTCGCGTATAGATATCAAGGTAGAGAACGCCGTCAGAAAACGCGTTAAGAAAATCAGCATCATGCGAAATGACGATCAATGTCTTCTTGAAATCCTTCAGGAACTGTGTGAGATGTTCGATACCTGCGTGATCGAGGTTATTCGTTGGCTCATCAAGAAGCAAGATATCTGGATCCTGTATGAGCGCTGAAGCGAGCAGCAGGCGCGCTTGCTGTCCTCCAGAAAGTGCACTGATCTTTCGATCGAGAGGTGCATGAAGATTGACCACCTCCAACACCGCATCGATCTTTGGGTCGATGGCATAGACCTTCTGTGCGAAGCAGCGCTCAAAGAACTCACGCACGGTGAGCTCGAGCTCGTCACGTGGTATGACCTGACGTGCGATAGCAACGGACATCCCCCTACCGATATGAATATCGCCATCCTCGGGTTTCAAACGTCCAGTGATCAAACCAAAGATCGTACTTTTTCCACCACCATTCTGCCCCATGAGCGTTATCTTCGATCCCTTACGCACCGAAAAAGAAACCTCACTTAAAATGGGCTTATTGTGGGCATATTCAAAATTGACTTCATCAAAACGTAAAACGACTTCGTTCGTTGCCATATAAGAAAAAGAAAAGCCCTTGCGGGTTTATCGTAAATGCACGATAGCACATTTTTCACGTACAGTAAAGAGTCCGACTAGAACTTTCGGCTATCGTACGCCCAATGGAGCAATGCCTGTCGCTGTTTCTTGTGGCAAGCGAGGTCGCCCTGCGTGCAATGACGAGCGATTTGCGCGATATGACGTCGCATTGCTTTCCAACGCTTTATTTGTCGTTCATCGATATCCGGTAAACGCCTCCCCATGTAATAGCGACAATACCACTGGAACCAACCACGTGGGTCATGCGCTTCATCGATCCAACCTTTCTTTCTCCATTCGCGAAGCGGCTGGCTTGCATCGATACCGAAATAATTAAGCTTCGAGTCATGGCCGGGAACTCCCTCCTCATGGAAGCGCGCACGAGCGAACCAACTTTTTGGGAACTCGTCTTTACAGTCACGCATATAGCGGCCACCAAAAACGCCAAGAGCGAGCATCTCCCTTGGAGTAAGATCGGGTCGAAAATCTTCTGCAAATCCCCTACCCACCCCCGCAGTCAGATGATATACATACGAAGACTGCATCTTATCGTGCACATGAACGAGCTTTTTTCTTTGCATAAACAGTTGATGCGGCCAGTGGCCGCATCGATTACTCTGAGATCACCCCATCGAAATGCTCTTCGTCTTCTTCCGCAGCAGCCTTGCTGTGATGCACGACACCATCGCGATGATGTGGTGGCATATAGAGCGAATAGAGACGAAGTGGTCCTACTCCTGTATTGATGACATTATGTTTCGCACCCTTTGGCACGATGACAACACTTCCATCACTTATGTCGTGAGGAGTATCATTGATGATAACCTTACCCTCTCCCTCTTCGATGCGGAAGAACTGATCCGACTCATCATGGATCTCCTCGCCGATCTCCACACCACGAGGCAGCGTCATGAGGACGAGCTGTCCATTATGACTCGTATAGAGTACTCGACGAAAATCCTCGTTCTCTCGAGTGAGCTCTTCGATGTTGGTTACATATCCTTTCATATAGAATATTATACCATGCAATTGAAAAGCGGCCTTCAAGCGGCCGCTTGGGTCAATACAATTCGGGATTCTGCAGATGAATGAGCGCCATACGGATCGCTTGCATCATGTACTGCGAACGACTCACATGCCCCTTAGAGAGCTCTCCGATCGCCCCACCTTCGTTTCCAAGTTTGAGATTATTGCTCAATCCCGCATCGTGGAAAGCGCGATTGAGATCTAAGCCGCCTTCCTTAACGAGCCTAATGACCTTTGCCGGACATTCGAAGGCAGAAGAAAGACCGGGAGCAAACACTACCCCGTCATAGATCATGCATGCCGAGGTGGCCATCATGCCCGTCTTTGTCCCAGGCACCAAGATGAGACCGCTCTCTAAGCCGACCCCGTAATCAGCGGCGCCCGCCCTTGAATGAAAAGCTTCATACGCCCTATTCCTCGCACCAAGGCAAATCTCTTCGAGCGACATGGGCTGCTCCGAGACACCTGACGCCGTCTTCACGGAGCTCAGTGAGGCATGCTTGAATTCATCGTACTCAACAAGAACTTCGGTCAGTGCGCAGATCTTCGAAGGGTTCGTTGAACCAATGACGAAGTACATAGAATCTCCAAGAACGAGCTTTCACCAGATTACTCGAAAATCATATTTTATCAACCAGCACTCAAGGTCGAGTGGCCGATGATACTTGCACGCCACCCGCCGGAGTATTGTGTGAAAGTGCAGAGAAAAACAAAAACGAAAGCAATATGACATACACCAAAAAAACAAGCGAGATCTTCCATAGACCGAAATATCCTTGAGAGAATCGAAAAAGGTACACCAGAAACAAGAGCCAAAGAACGATGAACACGAGTGCCCATATCCCACCTCCAGAGAACAACAAGCCAATGACCGTAAGGAGCAAAGAGAGTATGAACAACGAGCTGACGAGAAGAAGTACCCCTCTTTTGCCGTGGAGCACACTCCCTTCGTGCACGCCCAACCCTATGTGTGTTTTACCCTGCTCCATATCATTTCATGTTACCTATATGACAATAGTATAGCACACGACGACACCCGCACGTCTCGCTTGCCCAAAATCACCGAATATTGCATAATCACTCCGATGCGAAAAAATCTTCGACTTGTCGGCATCGCGATCATACTCATGTTCGCACTCATCGGTTTTATATTTTCATTCGTTTTCGTCGGCATGCAGTTCGGCATTTTTAACGTACGAGGATCGATAAACGCGCGAAACGATTTCTTTGCGACAAGCTCGTCGAATACGAGAACTGGTCAGGATGAACGATCATGTACAAATGGCGCAACTATCTGCAACTGGAACGAAACGCGTGAATGGCAGGTGGTAAGTGGTGGGCTCACGAAAGATAAGCAGATCATTGAAGACACTGCGAAGGACGTAGGAGTATCACCACGACTCATTGCTGCGATCGTCGTACCCGAGCAAACCCGATTCTTCACCGCGGAGCGTGAGGTATTCAAGCGCTATTTTGAGCCACTCAAGATTCTTGGTTCACTATCAAAATTCTCCCTCGGTGTCTCGGGCATCAAACAGGATACTGCGCTCGAGATAGAACAATATGCGAACGACCCCACCTCCCCCTTCTATCCAGGCCCCGAATATGCGCCACTTATCGCCTATGCGCCTGGAGAAGACCACGACAAGACGCTCTATGATCGCCTGACTGATCCAAAGAATCACCGTTACTCCTACCTCTATACCGCACTCTTCATAAAAGAGATCGCAGCGCAATGGAAAAGATCAGGATTCGATATCGAAAAAGATCCTGGAACGATCGTCACCCTCTTCAACATCGGTTTTAAACACTCTACGCCTCATGATCACCCAACTCCGGGTGGCGCCATCATCACAACCGGCGGAAGAGATTATACCTATGGTGAACTTGGCAAGGCATTCTTCGACTCAACGGAGCTTCGCGATATCTTTCCAAATTAAAACCGGCATATGCCGGTTTTATGCTTCAGTGCCCAACTTATGTCGTGCTTCGATCTTCGCCCTCGCCTTCTCGAAAGCCTCTTCAAGATCGACCTGATAATTATTTGCAACCGTTGCAAGTGCGACGAGCACATCGCCCATCTCTTCTCCAAGATCAGTCGTGTGTGTCGCATGTTCTTTTTGCCCCGATCTCTGACGGATCGCCTCGGCCATTTCACCGAGCTCTTCAAAGAGGTAAAGCAGCTGCATATGTGGATCGGGCCTCACAGGTGAATGCTGTTCCCAATCAGCCCTGACCCATTCTTGTAGTTCAAGTAGGTTCATATACATAGTATAGCGCAAAACAAAAAGAGCACGAATGCTCCTTTTGCAAACTTAGAAGAATCGACTGAAGAAATTTTTCACATGCCCCCATATCCCCACGCGAGATTGCGGAGCAGGTGCGTCATTTGCGTTGGCCTGTACTGTTGGCATCACCCCTCGATCGATAAACGAAGTTGCGGTGATCGTAGTCCCTGATACTGAACCCTGCACAATCACGTTATCACCGACAGCAATACCTGAAGCCGTAGATGTAGCTCCTGCTTTTTGAATATTCGCATTCGTCACGTCAACAGTGTATGGGATATTCCCGCGATTGGTGATCGTCACCGCATTCCCACGTACTTCAGTCACTGTTCCCGCAATGACCGGCTGCCCATTACCCGTAGGAAGCCCTGCGACTGCCGAATGCTCTATCCCACGACCACGAGACGCGCGCGTACCTGTCGCCATCCCCACACCCTCTCGCGGGCCTCCAAATTCCATTCCGTCGCGGACGAGAGTCGCAGTCACATTCTGTCCATTCACTGTACCCTGGACCATGATATGGTCGCCCATTGCGATCGCACTGAGTGTACTTTCTGCTCCGTTTTTTATAAACTTCGCATTAGTAGTGTCCACAGTATATGTCTTTACTGCGGCAGCCACGTTCTGTCGCTGCGTTGCATCAAGCGTGATCGCCGAGCCACTCACGCCCGTGACCACACCAAATACACCATTTTGCGTTTTCCAAATGCCAGGTCCACGCTCAAAGCCCTCGTGATGTCCGATTTGTGCTCGAGTATCTCCTGTTGTAACATCTTCCGCAGACGCCTTTTGCGCTGTGCCGGCAACAAGCGCAAGGCCCATCAAAACAAAAAAGGATAAATATCTTTTATTCATTATTATGTTAGTGAGTTAGATGATAAACTACCACCACGATCGATGGCATCGATAGGAAAATGTGAATCGTTCCTATAAGGCACTCTCCTATGCTTGTGAAATCATACAAAGAGGAGATGAAGGTCTCATGAGACAAAAAATCCCCTTATACAGGGGTATTTTCGTTATTTTCTGAATCAGTTGATCGGTTACTTTTTTTCTTTGGTACACCCCATTGCCAGCGAGGTCGCTCACCTTTTGCAAACATGATCACCGTCAATGCGATGATAAGTAAGAACAATGGGAGAAAGAATGTCGGGAGCATCTGCCGTAATTCCATATGTGGCTGTAGTTGCATGGAGAGCACTATGATGAGCAAAATGAATATGCCTATCGTCCACCAACCTTCCTTACGTGCAGGAGTCCAGCCCCAACCATAGAGCTTCGCTTTGAACCAATAGCCCTCAGGGTTGTCATTTAAATATTCGCGAATTTCTTGAAAATATTTTTTCATAGACATTATTCATAGTATACACCTGAACAAAAATTCGAGGCAATGCCTCGAATTTTTACAACTAAGCGAATCCTGGGAAGAAGTCGACGGTGACTTGTTTTTTCGGAACACCCATTGTCGTGAGCATCCGCTCGAATGCATCGACCATACCATGAGGACCAGATATATAAAATGTTCGTGCATTGAAATCAGGGACGTACTTTTGTATCATCGCCGCATCACAAGGTCCGCCCTCAGCCCACACATGTCCCTTTGCCGCGCCGGGATCAGTAAGCACGAAGACGGTACGTATGCCGAGCTTATTTGACGCCTCCTCGAGCACATCAGTGTATGCGATCTCCCCCGCAACCTTATTCAAATAGAAGACAACAATATCGCGGTGCTCATTCATGTCGACGAGATACTTCAGCATACTGCGAAATGGAGTGATGCCGATACCGCCTGCGATGAATACGAGCTTCTTCTTTGGGTCTTTCGGAAGAATGAAATCGCCAGCAACCTGTGCTGCAGTCATCATCTCGCCTCCTCCCATCTGCAATAATGCTTTCTTGTATGAACTCCCTTCAGGGAACGCTTTTATGCCAAGCAAGAAATCCTTCTCTGTAGGCGATGAGGCGATCGTGAAGTAACGTCGCGTGCCGCGTGAATCGCTCTTCTCGTGCGGTAACGTCCATTCCATATATTGCCCCGGATGAAACTTCGGCACCCTATCAGGATGGAAGATGAATTCATAAGTATTCAGCGCGAGCGACTGTGCCTTCCTTAGAGACAGCATGACGCGATCTCGCGCAGTGATACTGAATGCAAAGACGTTTCCTATAACGAGCGCGAGTTCTGGCGTCGTATTCATGCCGAAGTATTTCACACTCGGGACCGCAAGTGCACCAACAAGTGCTCCATAAACAATACGAGGGATCTTGCGTGTCGGAGCGGTAAGCGGCTCTGTGAGCATCACAAAACCGAGGAAGAAGATCGGCGAGCGTAAGAACACATTTACTATTGTTGTGAGCAGGTTGCCTCCATTGATCACGATATTTGCCACGGTCACGAACGCGAAAACACCAAAGAATGCGGCCAGCGTTTCAGTGCGCTTCAACTTACGCACAATGAGCAAGCCACCGAAGAATACGAATGGAAACAACACTGGTGTGCCGGCCACCCACCAATCGACAACCTGATTGGTCGCGAAGGCCATGATGACCGCGGCAATCGCGACAGGATTGAATATATGCTGCTTCTTGAACGCGAAGATATATTTTGCGGCCATCGCGATCACTGCTGACCAGAAGTACATACCCATCATCTCCATAGGTTTTCCAGGAGTGATGAGCAGCGTCAAAATGAGTGCGGTGATATACACCGACTCGACGTTTGTTGGTGCATTGAACGCTCGCGAAAAGATCTCATTTGTGAGCCAGCTCACTGCGATGATGAACGCTGCCTCTGCAAGCAGATAAGCGGGGTTATACGCTATTATCCCAAACGCACCAAAAAGGAGTGCGATGACGAAAAGCCCTATGAGATAATAGAGCACGACCCTATACATGGTGAAACGATTGAGAATACTGTCGATGAATTTCATCATAGTTTCGTTAAGTAATTATGTATTTTGCGAATCCTGTCGTCATCATCGCGATTCCATTACTACCGACGAGATAGCCCTCGAAACCATCGAGGTACTCGAGGAAGTATATGCCTTCCTCCCCCATCGCATAGCACGCGGTCGCAAAACGATCCGCCTCATAAACATTCGGGCCGATGACCGTAAGTCCGACGATCTTCTCGATCTTATCCGTCCAGTCCTTTGGATTATAAATATGGCTCCCTCTTTCATAAACACCAGAGGTCGCGATACCTTTATTGGTCAACGCGACGCGTTTGATGACTTCGTATCTATTGAATGGATTCTGTATGCCGATCACCCAATCCGTACCGTCTTCATTGTGTCCAGAGACCTCCATATCGCCTGCGATCTCAACGCAAAAATTCTTGTATCCGCGCCTGCGCAAGATCTCGGCGCCACGATGCACTGCGAGTCCCTTCACAAGCCCTGAGGTGTTATATGTTCCGTCAGGCTGCAGAATATCGAAGAATCCATCGGTTTGCTCCTTGGTCTTTTCGCAAAGCGCAAAGATCTCGCGCATTTCAGCGCTTGCATCCTCGAGCTTCAACTTCCCTGAGTTTATCGCGGAAAGCTCGCTTGTGGGCTTGAAATAACTGAATGACTCGTCGGTATGTTGGAAATAATCAAAGACTGCCTCGATGTCTTTCACATCAGCATTCGCGTCGACTATCTCGACGATGCATGGCATCGTCATGTAGGTACGCATCATTTTCATAAGCTATGCTTTTGCCTGGAGCAATGCAGACGCAAGAGAATCTACGAAACCGCCGCTCGTTGCGGATGCACCAGAAACACGATCCACCTGAGCATCTTGTGCTGCGATAGCTTCTGCGGTCAATAGAGGACGTGCTCGGGCACTCTTACTGAGTGAGGTCTGGTTATCCTGCGGATAATTAAGCCAGACGACATCGACGAGCTTACCGCCTTGTACGACCGCGCGCACCTGCACGAGACCATAATAAACATCAGCAATGTCTCCATCATATGTGCCATCCTTAAACTTTCCAAGAGCAACGGGTGCTGGTGTCGGCGCAGGTGTAGGCGCAGGCTTCGTCACGGGAGTTACTGGAGTTGGAATAGGCTTTGGCACCCTACCCTCTGGCGTCGGAGTGTTCGTCGTCACCGTAGGAGGTGTGACAATATCAGTTACTGCCAGGGTTCGTCCTGGCCGTCCATTTCCTGCAGTTGCAGTGATCGTATTGTCGATAAGTGGCGGTGCAGGGTTTACCTGACGCTCATAGAGCGCGTAGCCCACAAAGGACAATATGGTGAATATAGAAAGAAAATATTTTTTCATGTGTATGTACTTCTAGTCGTCTTCCTCCTCATTATCATCTCCGCGAGAGATATTATTTCGGGGCGGTAAGAGCTTGGGGACGTATTTCGTCGTAGAGGAAAGCACTGGTGCAGTCGTAGGGGTTGTCGGTCTATCCTGCTGACCTTCCACCAAAGCACCGTCAGCGATATTCTTATCGCTGCTCGTTGCCTGTTGATTGCCATAGAGTGTCGCGAGCACCGGACTTCTTTGCATTCCTTCGCGCATGGTCTTCTCGACCTCTCGTGCGACTCGGTAGTTCTTTATTGTATTTAATGTTTCAATATCAGCGTTCACTTTACTGAGTTCATTTTCAAAAGCGAATTTTGTGAAGACCTCGTCACGATGAGAAAGCTTACCCGCTGATTGCAACTGTGCGATCTCGGAAAGGCGCTCAAGGGCATGACTGACGTGAACGGCACTTTTCGCCTCAGGACCAAACGCCAAAGCCTCTTCGATGGGTTCGTCTATTCCCGTCTTCACAGGATAGAGCATGTCACCAGGAAGCGCGCTCTTTGCAATATAGGAAAGTCCCCCTGAGAGCGTGAGTAAAATAAGTACGATGATCTGCATAAATATAAATTAAGGAGTAACTACGAGAGCTACTCATGCTTATTATATTATGACACCCAGATGAAGTTTTTGTGATGAAGACAGAATGCCATTTCGTGTTGTAATATTTGGCGCAATGCAAAAAACCGCCATTGGCAGCGGTTTTTTATCATGCCTGTTCTTCATATTTGCACCTGTGCACAATGTGCACATCGCTTTGCTTCAATAGGGATCTCACTAAGACATTCTGTGCACTTTTTTGTCGTCGGATCAGCAGGAACCTCCTTTCGGGACCGAGCAATGAGATGATTCATCGGCTTAACGACAAAAAAGAATACTGCGGTCGATACCAAGATAAATGACACAAGCGCATTCATGAAATGGCCGATGGGAAACTTACTCCCATTAAGCGTGAATGCAATACCAGAAAAATCGGGCACTTTTGCAATGGCCGCAATAAAGGGTGTGAGCACATCAGCGACAAGCGCAGTGACCACGGCGCCAAACGAAGCTCCGACAACGACACCGACGGCAAGATCGACGACATTACCACGAAGCAAGAATTGTTTGAAATCTTTCAGCATATGACATAAGAGTAAGGGCTTCCAACCTACTTGGCAAGGGATTCAGTATCCCCGCCGGGTACGAATTTCAATGACAACGAATTCACACAATGGCGCACGTTCTTTGGAGTGAACTGCTCATTCAGAAAAACGTGGCCCAAATGTGCCCCACATCGAGCACACGCGATCTCCGTGCGCTCTCCATCGGGATCAGGATGATGGATGATCGCTCCTTCTATTTCAGCATCAAAAGCAGGCCAACCGCAATGTGCATCAAATTTATCTTCGGAACGATAGAGTGGCGTATCACATTGGCGACACACATAGATGCCACTGTCGAACTTCTGATCATATTCTCCACTAAAAGGTAACTCTGTACCTTTATCGATGATCACCCTATGCTCTTCTGGTGAAAGTTCATTCAATTGCATGATCAAAGATAGCTACCAAAACGAATAAAGTGGCAAGTATATCCGCCTGGATTCTTCTCGAGATAATCCTGGTGATACTCCTCTGCTTTGTAAAATTTTGTAAGGGGTTCAAGCGTTGTCACCACGGGATCTTTCCATCTCCCCGATTTATTGACGAGCAGAATAAAATCTTCAGCCTCTTTCTTTTCTATCTCATCACCATAGAAAATCGCAGAGCGATAAGAGGATCCGATGTCTCCTCCTTGCCTGTTCGGTGTTGTTGGATCATGTATGCGAAAGAAGAAATCGAGTAATTCTCGATATGAGGTCTTCGTATCATCATAGGAGATCGCAACCGACTCAGCATAACCAGGATGATGCTCATACGTAGGATCTGGTTCTGTCCCGCCCGCATAACCAACCTCGGTATCCACCACCCCTTTTTGTCTCCGAATGAGCTCCTCGAGACCCCAAAAACATCCGCCAGCAAATACTGCTTGTTTTATCATATACTTAGTATAGCATCGCGGAGAGATAGGGTTATGTTTTCCCCATTTCTTGACATATTTCAACTTGCATGTTTTGAAATATATGCTACTGTATCCCCCGAACGACAAGATTTCCTTGTCCGCTCTTTCCCCTACAAGGAGCTCCAGTGGAGAACAAGAACCGCGCGGCCCAGCTGCTTCCGCAGCTCGACTTCGAGAACATCCAGAAGTTCGCGCAGACGCAACAGACGCCGCTGCTCATCATCGACCTTGACCGCATCAATGCGGCCTACGATCGTCTGGTGAGCTCGATGCCGGGCACGCGCATTTTCTACGCCATCAAGGCGTGCCCGATGGACGAGGTGATCACCTCGATCGCGAAGCGCGGCTCGAATTTCGACGTCGCCTCGCGGCCCGAGATCGAGCAGCTGCTCGCGCTCGGCATCACCGGTGAGAAGATCAGCTATGGCAACCCCATCAAAAAGCGCGCGGACATCGCGTTCGCGTTCACGCATGGGGTCACGCTGTACACCTCTGACTCCGAGGAGGACCTCATCAACCTGGCCGAGTGCGCCCCGGGCGCCAAGGTCAACTTCAGGATCATCCTCGACGGAAAGGGTGCCGACTGGCCCCTCTCCCGCAAGTTCGGCTGCCATCCCGGCATGGCGTTCCGCCTCGCTGTGAAGGCCAAAGAATTGGGACTCGTGCCGTACGGCATCGCGTTCCATGTCGGCTCCCAGCAGCGCGACATCGGCCAGTGGGACACTGCTCTCGCCCAGGTGAAGCACCTGTTCGACGCCCTCCTCCATGAGAAGGACATCGCGCTGAAGTGCATTAACATCGGCGGAGGATTCCCCGCAGAGTACCTCAAGCCGACGCAGACCCAGGAAGAGTACGGGTCCTCGGTCATGCAGTACCTCCGCGAGGACTTCAAGATCGACGACCTCGACATCATCGTCGAGCCCGGCCGCTCCCTCGCGGGTGATGCTGGTGTGCTTTGCACCGAGGTCGTCCGCATCAGCAAGAAGTCGAACAACGATCCCGTACGCTGGCTCTTCCTCGACATCGGCCGCTTCGGCGGACTCGCCGAGACTGAGGGCGAAGCCATCCGCTACCCGATCTACTTCCCCGATCACGCACACGAAAGTGGCGAGGATTGGGGCGATGTGATCATCGCGGGCCCCACCTGCGACAGCGCGGACATCATGTACCAGAAGGATCTGTATGCGGCTCCCGCCTCCCTCAAGGAAGGCGACCGCATCTACCTGCTCTCGACGGGCGCCTACACGGCAAGCTACGCCGCCGTCAACTTCAACGGATTCGCTCCGCTTCGGACTGCGATTCTGCCGAAGTGAACACTACCACACCCACGGTTTCAACCGCGGGTTTTTCTTTGCTATAATGCACCACATGACCAACATGCTCATCTATTTCATTTCCGGTGGATTCTTCACGACGCTCATCGTCGTCCTTGATCAGAGCGGTTCACGACTCCTCTCCGGCTTCCTCGCACTCATGCCCGTCTTCACCCTCATCTCTTATATCTTCATTGGACAAACGGGAGGCGGTCTCGCAGTGAGCCAGAATGCGAAATTCGTACTATATGGAACATTTGTATCTTGGGTACCCTACATGATCACCGTGATCATACTTGCGCCAAAATTCGGTGCATATAAAGCGATAGGACTCGGAATGGCGGTATTCTTCTTGCTTGCATCACTATACCTTCTCGTCGTCTTCAAGCTAGGGTTGTTCCAATAAAAAACGGGGTATCCCCGTTTTTTCTTACTGTGCTTTTTGCACATCGAGCAGTTTGTGATGGCTTACATTTGATGCAATAAGGAGACCGAGGAAGATGAGCGGGAAGAACGCGCCGAAGCCAAGTCCGTCGACCACCGCAATACTGACCGATGCAGAAATGAAATCGATACCGAAACCTGCAAATGCCCACTCCTTCACCCGAACCGGCACCTGCGGAATGACGAGCGCGAGTGCACCAAGTACCTTGAAGGCACCGATCAGCGTTACGAAGTAAACAGGATAACCGAGATGCGTTATTCCCGCGACCGCCATCGGCGAACCATACGTCAGTATGGAGCCACCGCCCTCAAAGAGCGCGATGATCATCGTAGTGGTCCAGAATGTTATTTTGAATTTTTTCATACTATCAAATTATAGCAGAAAATGGGGTCTGACCCCATTTTTTGTTAAAATGTGTGTTGTAATGTTATTTAATAGTTGGCCGACCTTGGCCACGCATTGTATATGCAAGATTGTGCTCTTCAGCCATGAGCTCGACCCAACTCGGGCGGCCATACGGCCTGCCCTTCTTGATCGACTCACGAATTTGCTTAATGGATTGATCTTCAACATCTTCACGCAACCACTCGAGATAGGCATCAGCCGATTTCGGTATTTCTTCAGGCAACTCAGCAAGGATCTGAGCAAATGCCATATCATTCTTTATTCTCGCGTATGCACTGCCCCACTCCCACTCTTCTGCTCGAGATACGAGTTGTCCGCGCACGGCGTTCAGCTCCACATATCGCAACATCGTATTAAAAACAAATTCGTCATCAACAAGAATTGATTTATAACGCCCTTTGAATACTGGCCCACCTCCCACAGTCCCTGTTTTCAAATGTAGCCTACGAGTATAGGTCGTCGCGAGGCGCTGCATGAAGCGGGAAATATCCCCTTCCGCCTGAGCACGTACAAGCACATGAAAGTGATTTGGCATGACGCAGTACGCATAGATAGTGATGGGATTGACTTCCCATGTCTCCCTAAAGACTTTTAAAAACAATAAGTAATCCTGAGGATTGTTGAATAACTGCAAGCGTCCAACTGCGCGATTCATGATGTGGAATGCGCGACCAGGGAGATCGAGGCGATGCTGACGTGCCATTTGATATGCAATATATATTATATAGTAAGTGTTCAACATTATACCACACAAAACGAAGAAAAATGGGGTCAGACCCCATTTTCATATACTCATCCGACGATGAACCGTGTGCCCTTGAAATGCTGCGTAAATGTTGCAGCGGTGCGTTCTTTGTCGAGATCTTCTCCGAAGACCGTACTTTTCCCTGTAACGAACCATTCGCCATGCTCTCCTGGCTTTAATCGTCCACCACCAATACAGCGCAGGGTCTTACCCAAGACAAGACGTGCCTCGCGCAAGATATCGTCATGATAGAGATCATTCGGATAATCTCGCAAGGAAACAGCGATCAGATACTCTTCTCCTTTCTCATTTTGCGCGATGATGTACTTCGCATGATCGGGAGCGCGCAATGGATAAATAGGAAGTTCAAAATACTGGAGCGCTCGCTCTGATTGCACTTGTGCTCCTTTCATTATGGTTTCCATGAGTATAGTGTACACCAAAAACAAAAACACCCGAAGGGGTGTTGTGCATCAAATAGGGTTATAGAGATTGTCGAGACGAATCGCCTCAAGGAGGATGAACAGTGCGTTGCGTGTGCGCAGCGAGTGTCCCCCGCCCTCATAAGTACGAAAGCGTAGCGCGGGTGAAACCTGCTCTTCATCCCCCGTAATAGAGACGACCATGTCTCCATTCGGGAGAAAGGAGACGTGCAGTTCGCCCTGCCCTGTCCCATCTTGTTCATCATGCAATCGGTGCACGGAGCGTTCACTGCTCAATTCGAGCATACCGAACTCACTGTCAAGCAGCGTTCGGATGGTATCAGGGATCTTGCTGACAGGAATCGTCTTCCGCGCTCGCATAGTAGCTCCTTCAAATACTCTAAGGTGATAGTACAGGAGTAAAATGCAGAGAGCAAGCAAAAACGGGGCACTGCCCCGTTATCATGTCATCGCGTCATTTCGATCGCCTTGCGGAGGTATTCCCCCGCCATACCCCAATCGATCGGATCGAGGGCATTACCACTTGGACGCAGACGTCCCTGGGCGTCGATGGAAAGATCGGAGAACTCCGCAAGGAGCGGAGTGACGAGGTCCATCGTCATTGGCCCGAGGCCGCCAGCTGCGCCGATCCCCATGTCCGGGAATGCTTCACGAATCGCGCGAGCGAAAGGAAGCAGGCCCTCTGCATCCATGCCGAGCCCCTTCCCCATGCTCTTGTCGAGAAGTACGCGGTGAACGAGGCCATGATAATCCCCAAGTCGGTCAACGACCTGTTTAGGATCATTACCTGCTGCCTCGATTGCATTCTTTCCTACCTGCAAGATGATCTCAGGGGCCACACCCGAAAACTGTATCGCCTGAAAAATATCGCTCGGGTTCGGCCATACCATATCGAGCTGCAATCCGTGCAGGTGGCTTCCTCCATAAGCGATCGCAGTCGCAAGATCGAGCGCGAAATCATTTGCGTGATCGTAGTCAGCGTAGTGCAAGCAGTTGAAGACATCGTCGGACCAGAAGATATCGATGATCGATTCCTTATCAGGAAAAGCCTTCGACCACTTGGTCTCGATATCGTTGAGCGTCTTATAGCTCATCATTACGCCAACGTGGAGTACGCGCGCAGAATGCGCGGGTGCATGCTTGAGAAATACTTTGCGCATGAGCTCCACTTGCTTCGCATTCATGAAATCAGTGATTCCGATGTAGGGCCGCAGCGGGTGCATAGCACCTCCTTATGATGTACATACCTTTAGGGCATATTACGCCGAAATCTCCATAATGCAAACATGAAAAAACGGGGCGCTCCCCCGTTTTATTGTTCCTTCTTCTTACTCGAATGCACGACCTCCTCATATAATTTCATCAACTTCTCAGCAATGAACACTCCTTTGAATTCTTTTGAGGTCTTTTCCGCCTCCCGCGAACAACGCTCACGCAATTCCTTATCGCGGAGCAAAAGAGTGATCTTCTCAATGGCCTCTTTCTGCGAATGAACAATGAAACCATTCTCGCCGTTCCGTATGATCTCTGGAACCACACCGACTGGGTACGCTACGGGCACAAGCCCCTGCGACATACCTTCGATAAGACTCAACGAGAATCCTTCATAACGAGAAGTGATAAAGAGGATGCTCCCCCGCATCTTCCTCACGATATCGGGTATCTTGTCCTTCTGTACATTCACGAAAAGTGAATGGCTGGAGAGGTGTGTCAAAAACCAATTCACGAGTGGCTTATTCGTCGTCATGCATATCGTCGTCTTTCCGATATCTTTGAAGTGCTGATAGGCATCGATCAAACGATCGAGACCCTTCAACTTCAAATTGAATGCATCTCCACCAAGACGACCAAGAAAGACGATTTGTGGCGCATCAGTCATCGGCAGATCCGCCGCCTCAAACCAATAGTCCTCTATTGCATTATGAATGAGATGAACCCGCTCTTCTTTGACACCCATTGCAAGCAGTTCATTTTTCACATTCTGCGAAGTTGCAACGACCGCATCAGCACGCTTAGCGACATATTCCTCGATTTCCGCAATATCACGAAGCGGTCGGCGCGTCATGAGGTTAAGCTCTTTAATAGCTCCATCCTTCTTGAGTCGGTACCAGATGTCCTTCGTATCTTCCTTCATCTTGCTCGCAAGCGGCGTCGCATCTAAAAATCCCTTCGTCGTTGACCCAAAATGGGAGATGACAGGAATAGGAAAGGAAAGAAACGGGAGCGGCGTGTATGTCGTCCCCTGAATGAGATCATATTTGAGTATCTTCTGTCGCTTCTCGAGCAAGGAGTAGAAAAAGAGGATATTCCTTAAGCCACCCATATGGACCGGGCCATCGAGCGAGACTGATGGGTAGAAGTTTTTCAGATCAACACCAGCCTCCTTAAGGCGAAGTGCCATGAGATCGTTGATGTAATGAGCTCCGGTTCCGATCTTCTTCTCATTATGAATGAATGCAACTTTCATCATGTGCTATGTATAACATAATTGAGCACAAATCGCATCTATGTAAGTCACGAGATGTATGGTCTTTCAAAAATCAAAAAACGGGCCATTTCCCGTTTTTATTTCTTAAAAAGATCGGCAAATTTCAATCTGAGCACGCCGAAGAGATAGATGATCTCGAGCAAACCCAATGTATGCACGAGCATGAAGACGAGGAACCAACCAACCTTCCCTCTCTTCGCAGTATGCCAAAGCGCGAGCCCTGCCCAGAACATACTCCAAATGATCGCCACGAATGATAATGACTGATGCGCCTGTACCCACACAGGGAGCGCAAAACTTAATGAAGTATCCATAATGTAATTATACACCCGGAGTAACTATAATGACAGTATATGAAAAAACGAGGATATGCCTCGTTTTATCGTGCGTCATTCTCTCCTGCGCGGAATGCCTTCTTGAGCCACACATCATGCATCTTCTTGACTCTAAGGATGACGGAACCGAAATAGTATTTATGCTTCAGCTTTATGCCAACGAAACTGAGCACATCGAACATCATCTTACCGCCCGGGTCGCGATCAACGACGTTCATGAATATGGGCGGCGCATCCATCGTCGAGATGATCGTCGCCGTACGACCCTTAAGAAGTCGATGCCAGCGTGGAATGATCCCCCACAATGGTTGATAGTATTTGAAAGCGAAACCAGAAGTAACAATGACCTCAATGAACAATTTTACGATCGCTGGTGGTCCCGCCCAATACGTCGGATAGGCGATCATGATATGGTCGCTCCACTTAATGAGCTCTTGCGCCTGCTTCAAATCATCAGAGAATGGTATCGAATCGTGATTGCGGTCCCAGTCATACTTGAGCCACGGCTCGAGCTGCAATTCATGAATGTTAAGCACCTTCACTTCCGCATACTCTTTCTTCGCACCTTCGATATACTGATCAACGAGCTGATTGCAAAAACAGATATCTCTTGGGTGGCCCTTGATAACAAGAATCTTCTTCATAAGAACATTGTAAACAATTCAAAACCAAAGTACAAACAAAAACAGGCATTGCCTGTTTTTATACGTGCAGTACTCCGCGGAATCCTCTTGCGGAATAAAACGACTCAGCACCATTATGATAGAGAAATACATGATCATAGCGACGATCACAGAAAAGTGCTCCCCCTTTCTTACGAATCGCTTCAGGTGTGCGGACCCAACTCGATGTCTTTTGATCGAATGCCTCCAGTGCCTGCAAGGTACGATACTCTTCCTCGGAAAGCATCTCGATACCCATCAGCTTTGCCATATCCATCGCACTGCCGGGGTGTAAGCCATCTTTTTCTCGCAACTTTTGTCCTTCGCGATCGTAACACGCACCCCTCCTCCCCTTCGGACTCTCTGGAGCACAGTCCATAAATACGTATGCGCCGGACTTTTTATCAAAGCCAACGACATCAGGCTCACCTTCAGTACGCTCCATCTCACTAAGCGACCACAATTTTTCTCCGTGCGCGCGGAGTCGCGCCTCGACCGCAGCCCACTTTATTGTTTTATGTCGCTTTGAGTGCTTCTCAAAACGCGCGTGTAATACAGTGAGCAGCGCCTCACTTTGTGTTTTTGTAAGTTTCTTAGAAGACATAGGCTATTTGTTTACTCTATTCTATCAGTATGCCGGTACCAGGCAAACAGTGACTTTTCTACTTTGGCAGTGTTCTCCATAATGAAACAACGCTTATGCAAAAACTATCCCATAATCCCTATATCAATAGCCTTTTCGCCGAAGCCTATATCATCACGGTTGCTACCGTGATCCATACGATCGGAAAACAGAATACTCGCGACACCTTCCTTGATTCCATCGCCGCACTCTCACTCGTCACACTCTCTGCGGCAGTCATGGGATACCTCTTTTTCGGCAAACCGATCATGCTCTATCTCGATGGAGAAAAGCAGTCAGCATTCACTTTTCTCGGGAAGACGATATTTGGCTTCGCTATCATCACCACAACACTCATCGTACTCATCAAGATCTTCTAACGAAAACTTATTCGTTGAAATGAAAAAACTCCACTGAGGAGTTTTTCTTTTATCTATGCATGCACATCGAAAAGCTGGCGACGCGCATTGAATTTCTCAACACGTCCCTCCGCCGCTTTAAGTAGATGCGAGAGCGGCGGAAGTGTATCAGGATGTCGGACATCGATAGCTCCCGAAGAGAAGTCGAGCACTCTACCAGCACCGCTCGCTTTCGCGACACGTATACAATCCGGGTGATCCATATAAAGATCTGCAGAGCGCATACGAATGCGATCGACGAGCGCTCGAGCACCGCCCTCTCCAACACCAGGGAGCACGAGTACGAACTCATCCCCACCAACACGAGCAACGATATCGGTCGGGCGTAATGTTTCAGAGAGCCGCACACCAAACGCACGCAAAAGACCGTCACCAACATCATGTCCCGCATAATCATTCACGAACTTGAAACCATTGAGATCGATGAAAGCGATCGCGACCTCCCTATAGTGACCACGAGTGAATGCGGACGCAAAACGCTCCCAAGCACGCTCGAGACCACGCGTATTGAGTAGATTAGTAAGCGGATCGCGCACTGACTCCTCTCCCACCTTCCGCAATTCCGCGCGAAGTCGCGAAAGCTCAGCGCGCGACGCCTCGATAGCAGCGAGCATATGGAGCATTTGCCGTTGATGCTGATGCAGTGAACGGTCCTCCCCAAGTGGCCGGAAATGTGAAGATTTCGAGAGTTTCATAACAGGGCAGAAGAGACAAGAATATGGGTATTATACCATGGAGATGCAAATGAGTTGCAAGAAAAATGGGGCATGACCCCATTTTTACTCATCCGCACACAAGAGCGCCGTATCGCTCAAGTTTCTTCTTTTCAACCTGCCAGTTTGGCATCTTTCTACTTAGAAGCTTATAAAACTCCTTACCATGATCATGATGCTCGTGATGACAAAGTTCATGCACGATAACATAATCAATGGCATCGAGTGGAGCATGGATCAGCTTTGCATTAAGCGCGATTGATTTTGTCTTCACACGGTAACTCCCCCAACGCTTTTCCATGGCTTTGATCTCCATAGTTGGTATGTCCTTATAATCAAAGAGTCGTGACATTGCACGATATCGCTCATTAAGATGTTTCGCAACCATCTCACTCTGCCACTTCAGAAATAATTGCTTTGCTCCCATCAAATCACGAGAATTCTCGGACCTACGATAAAGCATAATACGCTCACGAGAAACACTTACATATTCTCGATGACTTTCAGCAACTTCGAGCATATACTGCCTCCCAAGATAATAATGCGCTTCCCCGGAAATATATCGACGTTCAACCTGAGCAGGCTCCTGTGTGCCGAAGAATGCGAGCTGCTTTCGAACCCATTGTATTTTACGCATGAGAAAATTCTCAATCTCCTCTAGGCTCTTTTCAAAAGGAGAACGCACAATAAGCTCCATGGCAGGAGTTACCGTGAGGGCGAGAGTTTTACGACCAGAACGCCACACTTGGTACTCAAAGACTTCACCTTTATGTCGTATGTTTTGTTTATGCACTAAAGAGCTCATGATTGTGTTTTGCGAGTTCAACCATTGCGGCAACTATGTCTCCCCTTTCTCTCGAAGATAGCGAAACATTCCACTCGGAAGGGAAACCATCATACAAGTAGTCATCAAGCGCACTACGCATGCGGCGCTGTACATCGACGTTATGCTCAAAATCGACTATTGCAAATTCTTTAATAATCTTAAAGACACTCAATGAAAGCATCACCTCTTGATCTGAGATAAGATGAAAACGCTCAAAATGTGGAAGTAAATTTCGATAAAATAGATCTGCTCCATGTTCAGCTTCAATCTGACTTGGTACTGAGGCCTGCTTCTTCTCATTTGCGGCAATGAGCAATTCTTCGAGCCCTTCAAGGGCAACGAGGTCTTGCATTCTCCCCTCTCGCATCGCTCGTATAATTTCCTCAACTCGTTCCGAGAGTGACTTATAGTAGACAGGATCCTCAGCCTCACGGTCGTGAATAGTCTTATTCACCTGTGTCGCAATCGCCTCAGCCTTCTCCTTGCTATCTACGATCTCTTCAACAGCCTTACGCACCTGAGCAATATCGCGAACATCAATCTTTTCAGTAAGACGCTCCACGCCTCCTTCGGTATCAACATACTGATCAAGGATACGCATCAACGCAAATTTGTACTCATTAAAGTCCGTTCGCTCGCCGTATCTGAACCGCGAAAGCTTTCTTAATTCGACGAACTTTCTGAGCTCTCGCTTATACAGATCAATATCTTTGAAGTTCTCATTGAAATCCTTCAACGCAAGACATTCACTGAAGAGCTTTGTGTATGTATTTACTGCGGCATTAAATTCCACGCGTGTATCCTCTGCCTTGAGCACCTCCATGAACGGTTCTACCGTCTTCGCCCCATGCACGCCACGAAAAATATCATGTATGGCCGCATATGCTTGTGCCAGTTCCTGCATCTTCTCTCCCACGTCCACAAGCGTGCCGTGCACATCGTCCTCCTCGTAGTTCCCAAAGAGCTGCATCGCACTCTTGAGGTGTTGTGCATTCTCGGAATAATCAATAATATACCCTGATGTTTTCTGCTTCTTGCCCTTATCGCAAAGCCTGTTCACACGAGCAATTGCTTGAAGTAAGTCATGGTCCCTCAAACTCTTTGCGAGGTAAAGCACGGTATTTCTTGGGGCATCAAAACCCGTGAGGAGCTTATGGACAACGATAAGCACTTCGACACCATCTGCATTATCCTTGAAGTCGCGAATCACTTCTTTCTCATATTCTTCAATACTCGAATGAGTATCTTTTATCTTATCCAAGAAATCGACAACTTCCTGCCTTCGGTAGTCATCCTCATGAACAATCCCCGACTCATCTGAGACAACGACCGCAGACTTCACCAACCCGCTCTCGAGAAACATTTGTTGCATTTTTACTGCCGCAAATTTGCTGGGAGCAACAACTTGCGCCTTAAGTCCTGTCCCCTGCAGCTCCATCTTATAATGCGATTCAATATCATGGACTATTTCACGGAGGCGCTGTGGATTATTGACCAACGCTTCGCGATTTACCGACTCCTCTTCGCG
This sequence comes from bacterium, assembly GCA_021851895.1. Taxonomy (GTDB): domain Bacteria; phylum Patescibacteriota; class Minisyncoccia; order Phycocordibacterales; family UBA6899; genus JAJZQJ01. The sequence continues at coordinate 32,930 of JAJZQJ010000002.1, read as the reverse complement.
TTTATCTTCTTCACCATTGGACTGGTATTTGTGTATTGCACGCTCTTTTACACGATCAACAAGCTCATCAATCTTCTTTGCATTCTGCACAAGCGGCACAAAGCGTCCCTCATAGATCAGTGGGAGCACATTACCATCGAGCACGGCGTCATCAATGGTATATTTGTCAATATATGCCCCAAAACGCCTCCAGCTCTCCTTCTCCTCGCGCATGAGTGGCGTACCCGTAAAGGCAATATAGCAAGCATTCGGTATTGTGCGGGACATCTCAAGGCTCGCCATACCGCCGTGGGTACGATGCGCCTCATCGATGAGCACAAAGATGTTCTCATCGGGGTCAACAAAATCTTCACGCTTCTTCGCGACGCTCTCAAACTTTTGCACGAGAGTGGTGATGACTCCAAGATTCTTCTCTTGAATAAGATCAAGCAGGTGCTGTCCCGTCTTTGCCTGGACGACGTCCTTCTTGAGTCCACAATTCTCAAACGTTCCCTTGATTTGCCTATCAAGATCTCTGCGGTCGGTAACAATAATGACACGAGGATTCTTAATATGCTCATCCTCTATAAGCGCCTTCACGAAGAGCACCATCGTCAGCGACTTTCCAGACCCTTGTGTATGCCAGACGATACCGCCACGGCGACGCTCGCCGCCCTCAGGTGCGGCCTCCTTCTCCATCACACGGCGACGCATCTTCTCAATAGCAAAATACTGCTGATAGCGTGCAATCTTCTTCTCCATTGCATCGAAAATCACAAAGTGCTTTGTGAGATCAAGTAAGCGCTCTGGCGTAAAGAGTGCGACGATACTGCGATCTTGCGCAGTAATAGGGCGATCGCAAAGTTGCTCATGATGTGATTGGCCTCGGCTCAAGTCATTGAGCAATTCTTGATACACACCTACGGCAATCGGCTGAGCAATTAATTCCTTTACGCGCGCATCAAGTCGCTCAAGATCCGCCTCTCCTTTCTCTCTAGGCTTTTCTTTCCAGACTGCATAAAATTTCTCGCCAGTGCCGGTTGTACCATAGCGGAAATCAGTACCATTTGAGCCCACAAGTATCTGTGCAAAGGTATATAGTTTTGGAGCATATTCGACGCCTTGATTGCGCACCATCTGCTCTAGTGCTTCTTCCACCGATACCGTATGCTTCTTGCTTTCGATAACCGCAATAGGAAAACCATTCACAAAACAAACGATATCCGGGCGGATCTCTTCTTTACCAACGACGGTATATTCTACCGTCACATGAAAAGCATTATTATGGGGTTCCGCAAAATCGATGAAACGAAAGTTTTTCGAGTCTCCCTTACGCACCTCGACAGTCTTCCCGCCACTCGTCGGCATGATCATGCGGTAAATGTTTTGTGCGGTCTTCTGAAGTCCCTCAAATGGAAGGTTTTCGAGCTCATCAATAGCCTCATTCACATCGCGAGGAGTGAATTGCATCTTTTCACCATCGAGCTCATAGCTATTAATTTCCATTAACTTCGCACGCGCGATATCACGCAGTATTACGTTACGTTCATCTCCCCCACGCTCACGCAGCGCCTCGCTCACCGAAATATACTCATAACCAAGGCTTATGAGCAACTCTACTGCGGGCAACTGTACCTGACGCGCTTCATCAAAATGGACTTTATTTAGCATATTGTAGGTTTTCTGGAGTACGAATTTTTCCAGTGACAAGATTATTAAGGAGAAACTTTTTCTGCCTCTCTAGACACTGCTGTTTTTGGGTAAGTATGCGGATTTCCGAATCGGCAACCGATAGCACAGATGCAATTGCTAACTGTTCGTCATATTTAGGTACCCGAATCTTAATTTTAAATAAATCTCGTGGATGAATTCGCTTGGACCCTGAACCAGTTGCAATATCTTCAAGTTGCGAATAAAAACTTTCTCTGCCCATGAAATACAAGAACCACTTAGAATCAAATCCTTCCCTGAAATCAAAAGAGGGGATATCTTGAGTGCTCTCATAACCATTAAGCTGTTCTGGAATAATCCCCATCGCTCCCTTATATAAATTTTGCTTTCCATAAACAAACTGACCAGCGCTCCTAACGAAAAACATGGTCGAGCCCTCAGCCTCAGTACCTCGCACTTCCCTACTCTCTACGCCATTCATATTTAGTCGCACACTAATCCTTTTAGTAACATCAAAACTCTTGGAAGGAATTCGACTTTCAACAATTATGTCACCGATTTTATAGACATCCCAACTCCCACCGCGACCTGTTACCCTGAGCTTGCCAGTCAGTAAGCCCCGCATCAATCCCCTCTTGATTTCCTTCTTAATTTCAATCTTTCGAGAAAGTTTTTCAATTGCCTTATCCCAGGTTTCAAGAACCGAAACGATGCGGTTTTGTTCAGGGAGAGGAGGAAGTAGAACTTCTATTGAGGAAATAGTGCTCGACGAAAGACTTGGGACTCCCGAAGCCTCATTGTATTCATACCAGTCAATGAAATTGAATACATAAAACAAATACTTGGGTACAGAGTTGTCCTTTACCTGACTGTAAAATAGCGTATCTACCGTCCAAAAAGGAGTATCCATGTATCTAGGCTTATCAATCGTCCCTTTTCTACCGATTAATACTGATGGCTTACTATATAGTGGAGTATTAGTTCTCCCTATAACTCCACCTGAAGCAAGGATGGGATATTTACCATCGACTACTTCAATTTCTTTTTGTGATTTACCATGCTTTATTGTCAGACAATCACCGAGGCGAAGTTTTTGCCAAGTGGACGGAATTTTTTGTTTCGCTAGTTCCATGAATTATTTCTTTATAGAAATTACAGGGCTAGATACTGCGGCACTCGCAGTATCTGCAGCTTTATCAAGCATTTCATGAATCGGACTCTTCTCGCCAGTCGCTGTTAAGAAATCTGATGAATTGATCATGATGGCATCAAGTAATCCTGTCGTGAGCGAAATAAGTAAATTATTATCTTCAGTGTCGAGATCGAGATCCTCAATTTGCTTCCTATAGCCCACAAAAGATCTCGCGATTACCTCTTTATGCTTATATGACTCTTCGAGTTTTTTATTTTCTGCACGTCGATTATTTGCATATACAACCAGCCAAACTGCAAACAAAACAAAAGGCAATTTCTGTGCAAGCCGGATCATGACAAATGAAAACGAGAGCACCTGACCACGATCAAGCCAGTATGAGACGATACTAAGAACGACTGCGATACACAAGGAGCCAAAAGTAATCCACTTCCACTTTGAAGCCTCTTTCTTGTATTCATCAACCTTATCGCTAAATGCCTGAGCAAGACCAGCACTTGTAGCACCTGGCAATAAGCCTTCTATTTGGCCAAATAGGGCTTCATACTTCTTTCCATACTTTTCTAGCTCTGACGCGAGCCCACCTGAATACTTTCCAGAAGCATCCTTCTCACCAAATACCTTTTCATGATACCTATTAATATCAGCGTGTTTTGTATTCAAGCCAGCAAGCTCTCCTTTTGCTTTATTTACAAACTCATCAACCTGATCAGACAACGCATCATTCTCCTCATCCCCGTGAAAAATCCTCTCATGCAAAGTTTCTATGTCACTGAATTTTTCTTTGAAGGACTCCTCTAGTTCGGTGATTTTATCCGACAACTCAGAAATAGTCGTGCTTAATGACTTCTTTTCATTGTCATCGAGAAGAGTATCTCTATAGGCTTCTATTTCATCAATTTTTGCTTTAACCTGCGGAAAGAGCCTCTGTTCGAATTCGAGTCTTAATTTCTCGAGCTCTTCCCAAGTTTTTGTTGCCTGTTTTACCTTTGCCATGTTTTATGCGATATTAAGCATCTTTAAATACTCCTCCATCTTCTTCTCGACCTCCTTCAATTCAGCGTTTACCTTAGATAACTCTTTGAGATTTGCAGAAATATCAATTTCATCCTCCTCTTCAAAGGTATCGACATATCGAGTGATATTTAGATTAAAGTCATTTTCCTCCTCGATCTCTTTAAGCGAGACTTTACGAGAGAACTTTTCGATTTCTTTTCTCCCCTTGTACGTATCAATAATCTTTGCCGCATTCTCATCAGTGAGGGTACTTTGCGCTTTGCCTGCCTTGAATTCTTTCGAGGCTTCAATGAAGAGCACATCTTTGCGAGATTCGTTCGCACCCCCCACTTCTCGAGAGCGATCGAATATAAGGATTGCGACGGGGATACCTGTCGTTTGGAAAAGCCCAGCAGGAAGCCCAATGACTGCATCGATGATATTTTCCTTGAGCAATGCTTCACGAATTCTCCCTTCCGCTCCACCACGGAAGAGCACTCCATGGGGCACGACGATAACACCACGACCCGACTTTGGCTTCGTGGTTTCAACCATATGGGTTACGAAGGCATAGTCTCCTTTGTCCTTCGGTGGTATTCCGCGCCAGAAACGATTGTACTTATCATTCTCTGCATTCTCTGCACCCCACTTCTTGAGCGAGAAGGGAGGATTTGCAACAGAGACGTCAAAGCGCATGAGCTGATCGTTCTCCACAAGGAGCGGACTATTGAGCGTATCGCCCCATTCAATGCGTGCCGAATCCTTCTGATGTAGGAACATGTTCATACGCGCGAGCTGGTAGGTAGTACCAGTAAGCTCTTGACCATAGAGAGCATAATTCTTTGAGCCAGTCTTCTCGACTTCCTCACCTGCGAGCAAAAGGAGGCCGCCTGACCCACAGGCCATATCGGCGATACGATCTCCTGCTTTTGGTGCAGCAAGACGTGCGACGAGCGAAGCGATAGAGCGGGGGGTAAAGAACTCTCCTGCTTTCTTCCCTGCCGCTGAGCCAAAGCGCTCAATCATATACATGTATGCATTTCCCACAATGTCTTCATCAGCCTCACTGAAGTCCACCTTTGCGAAATCTTTGAGCAAATTACGCAGCATACGATTACGCTCATCGAGCTTACCGAGGGTGTTTTCGGAATTGAAGTCTACGGCAAAGACCTTATCAAGCTTCCCCCTGTTCTCAGCCTCCACCTCTTTAAGCGCGATATTGATGATTTCGCCGATGTTGTCCTTCTCTATCTGTGCATATACTGCTTCAAAAGTTGCTGTCTCGGGGAGCACAAAGCGGTCGAGACGCATTTTCTCCTCAACGCGATCAATATCTCCGTCGAAACGCTTAAGGTACTCTGCATAAGTCTTCTTATGCAGATCACTCATGTACTTGAAGAAGAGCATCGTGAGCACATAATCCTTATAGATACTTGCGTCAACCTTACCTCGAGAGGAATCAGCCGCTGCCCAAAGTACTTTATTGAGCTCCTCTTGATTGAATGTTTTTGTAGACATGATGTTTATTTTTTCTTAAGCATTACGCTTTTTTCTTTTTCCTCGCAACTACTTTCCCCTCAACAATGCTCTTGGCCTTCGCTGAGCTCTTAATGCGCTTAACGGAATCCTTTATCGGACCTGGATTTGGCAACTTCTCTGGCATCGTTCCTCCTAATTCTTTAATGGTTGCACGCACTCTACCTCCAACATCATAGTGCGTTTGATTTGCCTTAATTTGGCCCCTAATGTTGTCTCGTCGTAATTTCGCCTCTGTTTGTGTGGCGCGGAAAAGATTCGCAGCGAGCTCCTCGCTTCCCATGTGATCGAGGATGCCCTCTTTCACGGAGAGACGCTTGCGCGCGAGAATGTCTTTTTGGCGCATACCACCGTAAAGTCCCATATATCCTGCATCCTGGAAATTCGCATAATTGGTCACACCTGCGTCCTTTGCCGCACTGACCAGATTCTTATTATGCTTTTTCATCTCCTCACGCAGGAAGACACGCTTATTGTCTTCGACAAGGAGGTCGGCTACTTCTTGCCTTCTTGTCTGTATGGCAAAATATGTATGCGCTTTCGCGATAATAATCTTCGTCGTATCTGCGCCCTGGATTATGAGATAACAGGCATAGCGTGAAAGTGCATAACTTGACATTTCTCGCTTTGCTCCTGACCCAATTTCGACCATCTCGGTGAGAGCACCGAAATGGTCCGCAACCTCCTGCCCACTTGCCTCACAGGCGTCCATTGCCTTTTTAATGACATTTTCAAAATTCCCAAAGTCAGCATATTCAAGAACCTTTGCGAGCTCACGCGCCTGCCAATATTCTCCGCCGAACTCATTTACCTTCTTGATTTGTTCAAAAATTGTTTGTGCCATACGTAATTTGTTTTATATCTTTACGAGGTGATCAAGCTTACAAGTGTCTGTTCTTGTACGATAGCAATAAGGTCAGCTTTCTCTTGGAGCAAACGCTGCATGTTTTTCATTTCTTTTGACAGCGAAATATATGCTTTTTGTTGCTCAATGCTAATGATTGGGATAGTGAGTGTGCCAAGAGTGGCGCGCGGCATCGTCGGAGTATTCACACCGCTTGAATTTTCTTGCAACCACTTCTGCGTAAAACCAGAAGAAAAGAGCATGAATAAGTATTCTGGGAGCACCGAATCATTCTTGAGTCGGATCACATGAATCGAAGAACTTGCTAAAACCTTCCCTGATAAACCTTGATATATTGTCGTACGAAACTGCGCTCCAGGGTAGACTTTTGATAGCAATAAGAGATCATCACGCTGAAGATATGCTGGATGGTTTGGCTCCTCAAGAATGCGTGTGAGCTTTTCGGTAGACTGAATTATTTCACCATTTACGATATCTTTTGCCTGCACCACAAAAATCTGACCATTGGGATCAGGCTCTATGCTCTTTCGGAAGGAGTAACCTGTAATGATTTCCGCGACTTCCTCTAATTTAGCGCAGCCATGCTTCATTACTACAGCATACTCTCACTAAGTACATCGTCAATTGACTCAGCTATGCTTCCGTGTTCTGAGCCAGACAAGATAATGTGATCCAGGACGTTAATGCCTATTAACTCCCCCGCCCCTTTAAGGCGTTTCGTTAACCTTAAGTCTTCGCCCGAAGGCACAAGATCACCAGATGGATGATTATGTGCGACGATGACCGATGCAGCAGAAAGTCGGAGTGCTGGCTCGAAGACTTCACGGGGATGGACGAGAGAAGAATCGAGCGTACCAACGGAAATGATCTGCCTTTCAATGAGGCGGTTTTGTGTATCGAGATAGAAGGCGGCGAAGTGCTCTTTCTTGGATCCACGGAAATCTGCGCACTGCTGCCAAACATCTTTTGCGGAAAGTATTTCTACTTTCTCTTTTTCTTGTAGCCTACGAGATATTTCTAATATTGAAATAATCTGCAACGCCTTAGTCGTCCCTAACCCTTTAATCTTCAGGAGACTTTCTAAGCTCGTCTCATTTTTGTTCTTCTCTATGTGCTTGAGTACAGTACGTGCAAGCGTAAGAACATTGACCCCTTTAATACCAGAGCCAAGAATTATTGCAAACAACTCCTCAGATTGGAGACGCTTGGGGCCATATTTCACCAACTTCTCTCGTGGAAGCTCGACACGATGCAATTCCTTTAGTTTCATGTTCACAATAATATCATTTTATATAGTATTGTGAATAAATTCAGCTCTAAATTTCTCAGTTTTCCGCACAGGACATGCGAAAACTCCGATAGGACCCTTCCGTGTCAGATCAGGATGTCTTTTCGCAAGTTCCGGGGAATATTTTAAGCGAGAAAAACCCTCACATCGATACTATTTACAAATCTATAAAAATATTGTATAATATCTCCCAGTTTCGGACAGCCGAAGCTCTTTCCCTTCAACACACCGGATCGATATCCGGCACAACACAGGAGCATACATGCTCACCCTCGCCATCCTGGCCGCGATCGCAGCGATCGTCACCATCGGCCTCGCGAAGATCAAGACGCCGTGGCGGTACATCACCGCTGGCAGCCTCTCCTTCCTGCTCGTCCTCTGCGGCGGGTACTTCGCCCTCCCCACGGTCGGGTTCCGCTTCGCGGAGTCCTGGCTCCTCGTCCTCACCGGCGCGGTGCTCGGCCTCGTCTTCAGCTTCGAAAAAGACGAATACTTCGACTTCCATCCCCACGCGGGGATTGCCGTCCCCGTCCTCATCCTCGTCGGCCTCTTCGGCATGGCCATCGGCACAAGTCCGATGTTCAATGCGGAAGCGTACCGCAACGTGATCGGGAACGTCTCGATGAAGCAGCGCTTCAACGAAAACGTGCCCCTCGCCGACACCAAGCACATCCGCTTGGTCTCCGCGGCAACGGCGCACACCATCGCGAAGAAAGCGCTCGGACAGAATGCCGACGGGAAATCCCTCGGGTCGCTGTTCGATGTCGATTTCGAACACGGAGCCGTCCAAGAGGTCCGCGGCGAACTCTGGTGGATCTTCCCCCTCGACTACGCAACGGACTTCGCGAGTCTCAACGACAACATCATCCCCGGCTACATCAGGGTGTCGGCGCAGGACCCGAACCGTGAGGCGACCCTCGTCACCGAGGATGCCCTCGGCAAGAAGTTCGCCATTCGGTACACACCGAACGCGGTCTTCGGGGACAACCTGGACCGCAAGGTCTACAAGGACATTCCCTGGGCGAACCGAAGTGACGTCACCTTCGAGGTGGACGAGAACTGGCATCCGTACTACACGTACGGCGTCATGACTCCCACCATCGGCTTCTGGGGCGAACAGACCGTCGGCGTCATCATCGCTGATCCCGAAACCGGTTCTTGCGAGTACAAGCAGGACGGCACGATTCCCTCGTGGATCGATCGCGTCCGCCCCATGGCGCAAGCGAAGGAACAGATCGTCGACTGGGGCAACCTCGTCCATGGTTTCATCAATTGGGACGACCATGACCGCGTGAAGCCTGCGGGCGACCTGTGGCTCGTGAAGCTCGGCGACAAGCTCTACTGGAGCGTCGGCATCACGAGCAGTAATGCGAAGGATGATTCCCTCATCGGACTCATGCTGATCGACTCCCGCAAGGGTATCGCTGGCGCCGAGTACTATCCGATGCGTGGCACGACCGAAGACGGTGCGATGAAGGCCGTGAGCAGTCAGCTCGGCGCGAATGCGACGACCTGGCACCCCACGCACCCGACGCCATACAACATCTTCGGCAAGGCCACCTGGGTCATCCCTATCGTGAGCAACGAGCAGTCCTTCTTCCAGAAGGTCGCGCTCGTCTCTATGGAGAACGTGAATACGCTCGTCATCGAGAGTGATCTCACGACCGCGCTCGAGTCGTACCGCCAGAAGCTCGCGAGCGACGGCAACGCCGTCGCGGCGAGTGGCAAGGCGCTCGCGAAGAAGACCCTCGGTCCCGTGCGCATCACGCGCACCGGCGACACCGTCATCGGCGGGAACAAGACCTTCTACTTCACGCTTGAGGGCGTGAACGATCGCCTGTTCGCCACCCGCGGAACCGATGAAGCCGTGCGCGTCGCGCCTGTGCTCCACGTCGGCGACATCGTGACCGTATCGTTCCTCGAGAACGACGAGTCGGTCATCGCACTGAACTCGATCAAGTGCCAGGGTCTCACCCTCGCGAAGACGAAGGTCCAAGAGTCCTTCGATGCCCAGCACAAAGTCTCCACGGAGGCCGACGCGGTCATCAAGGACGCTCGTGAAGCGACGAGTCAGATGGAAAACCTCACGGACGCCGAGAAGCAGAAGATGCTCCAGCTGCTCCGTGAGCAGAAGAAATAGCACATTAGAATAAACTCCGGGCGCGCAATTTGCGCCCGGTTTTTCATTACACATAAATACTCCCGCAGCGGAACAGAAAGAGCGACGGACAAGAGGAGCGCAATACACGAAGCACTTGTGCCTACGCGCTGGCACCCATTTATGATAAACGACTCGTGAGGTACACAACGAGGAGAACGAGTCCTCCCCACCAGCCGATGTCAGACACGATGAGGCTCACCATGATCTTATGCTGCCATGCACTCGGGAGTAATTCCCCCGACTTCCCTTCGCTCTCACGAGCTAAGAGAAATGGACTCACTTTGCAGGACAGGAAATATCCATTAAAGAGGAGCGCGACGACGATGAGCGCATGCGCCGCAGGAATCCCCGCGAACGGCTGATTGCGATAGAATATGACGCCACCGACGATAGAGAGAAAGATGCCGGCCCATATCATGGGCTTCGTAACTTTATGCGTTCGCGTGGTCGCCTCAGTCCAATATGAGGATGTGCGACCAAGAAAGCCATGGATGTCGATGACCGTCACTGCACCGAGCCCGATGATGAAACCTGAGAGCATGAGAAATAAACCGATGCTGTCGAGAAGTGGAAATGACATACGATCTCTATGTTAATACCATGTTAACGATATCATTATATTACCATACTATACTTTCGTGTTATAATCATACTAATGCGCATGTGGTCGAAGAGCGCACTCGTGCATTAATAATGAACAACATGAACAAACTCAATACGCTCGACTGGCTTGCTATCGTGCTTGTCATTGTCGGTGGACTGAACTGGGGACTGGTCGCCCTGTTCGATTTCGATCTCGTCGCTACCCTTTTTGGCGCGATGTCGATGATCGCAAGAATCGTCTATGGTCTCGTTGGTATCGCAGCGGTGTATCTCGCATACATCTCCATGCAGCTCACAAAGAAGTAGGTTCTCTATCACAGATCCTTTATCTCGAATTATCGTGAAAGCAAAAAAACGAGGCACCTTCGTGTCTCGTTTTTTGATTGGCTCCGGCGGCAGGATTCGCCCCTCTGTCACCTCCGTTTTTCTCTAGCGCCTTCGGCTTGAGAAATAGGGGGTGCAGGTAGGGCCAGGGCTCGGCGTCGACCGCTTCGGTCGGAACCTCAGCGGCCGGCTTCGCGGCCTCCGCCCTTCGAATCCTGCGGCGGAGGAAAACAAAAATCCATGAAGCTTCGCTTCATGGATTAATGTTTTCTGCTCCGGCGGCAGGATTCGAACCTGCGACCAATACGTTACTCATGTTCACTACTTTCGTAGTGGGAGGACTATATCATCACCCTTCTTCGTTAAGCCTTGCGGCTTTATAAGAGTGGGGTGCGAGGCGCTTCCCAAATATTTGCATATTCAGTACTCCTTTCGGATAGTCTCTGAACCTTCAGTGCGATTCCTCGCAAAGCTTGGCTGCTGATCGCCCTCGTCTTTCTCGTTAGGGTTTCCAGCAATTCACCTCGTTGTTCACCATTTCATTACTGAAATGGGCTGCGTTTAACGCCACAGCGTACTGCTCTACCGCTGAGCTACACCGGAATGTGTTTCAATTACTCTAAGAATATTAGCGGCTCTTGCCTTAGAGTGAATAGCATAATAGCAAAATTGTTTGCCGTTTGCAAGTAGTATAAAATGCCTAATTTTATCTATTTCATCTTGCATTTTCTGCATGTAATTCCCTATGACAATTTGCACAGAGAAGAATGCATTTGTCAGCCTCTGTCCTTAGTCTATCCCATGATCGAGTAATACCCCCTACCCCAAAACCAAAATCCTTCTTTGACTCGTCGAGATGATGTAAATCAAAAACCGCAGGGCATGAGAAATATCCACAACGGGCACATTTTCCACCCTTATACTCTATCAGCATGAGCTTCAGTTTTCTCCTACGTTCAGAAACTGCACGCTTAAGGTATTCCCTACGATCTGCGTACGTGCGTTTTTCTTTTCTTACTTGTGGCATACTATACAAAGTATACCATATCTGAGTGCCATAGAAAAAGCTCGCCGTAGCGAGCTTTGCAATTAAACCCCCGAGAGCCGCATCTCCCCCACATAGAGTGAGGGGACGTGAATCGGCCCTTCGGTATCGACATCGTTCGCGGGGATGCACTGCTTCAGCATCTCCTGCAAGGTGCCGGCGATGATCGCCTCATGGACAACCTCGCGCTTCCCTTTGTCGATAATATATCCTTCGACACCCACAGAAACCTCTCCAGTCTCCGGGTCGAAACCTCTGCCGCAGAAATCAGTCACGACGAGCACGCGGGGAAACTTTCCGCAGAGCTCATCGAGATTCATCGAGCCAGGATTCACGAACACTTGAGAGCAGCCTGAGGAGTTACCAGTCGGTTCGATACCGAGCCTGCGACACTCCTCATAGCCACCGATCCATCCCGTCGGAACACCGCGATCGACAAGCACACGATCCTTCGTGGCAACGCCGTCATTATCGAAGAGTCCCGCGAACGGAGAGTACTTGATGCGCGGGAAATCCGTGATCGTCAGCGCTTCACTCATGCAGCGTTCGCCGATCGACCCCAGGAGATACGTCTTCTTGCGGAATGCCGCATCGGCATCCAGTGCATCGATCATCGTATCGATGGCTCTCTCTGCAACATCAGAACGCAGGATGACGTGGATAGTGTCCGACTTCGGACGCACCGCGCCTCTGCGCTCGCACATGTTGTGATACGCTCTTGCTGCGACAGCTTTGAATGGGCGAAGTGCTGCTCTCGTGCAGGCACGCGAGCCGTCGACGCCAACGATGATCTCACCGTTATCGTCTCCGACTACCTCAGCGAAGACGCTCCACGTGGAGCCCTCTTCGAAAGCGGTGAAGCCCGCCGTCGTCGCGAATACTTGCGCACTTTTCAGGTAAATGACACTGACTTCCACGCGCACGACTCCCTCATTCGCGAGGGAAAGATCGTGCAATTCCTCTGCGTACCCTTTGAGCACGTGGAAATCCGGAATGGGTCCGCGGTCGACGCAGGAAAGTCCTTCCTGCAATTCATCGAACTCCTCGGAGGTGCACGGCCAATATTCCGGCCCCGGCACACCATCGAACTCATGCGCACCACTTACGCGCGCAAGCGCAACGCCTTCGCGCGCGAGCGTCTCGATCGCCTTCGCATCCGAGGACACGCCTTTGACGACCGCACGCCGATCACCACAGAAAACGGTGAGCACGAGACTGTAGCTTGTCTTCGGAGAATATCCACTGACCTTGCTCTCGCGTATCGTCAGCCGCTCATTGCGGGTACTGGCGACGACGCAACGTGCATCACTCGCCCCCTCTCGCTTGGCTGCATCGAGGAGAGCTTGCGCGGTCGCGATCATGTTCATCTTGTCCATCTCATCCTCCTCAGACCGTTCCACCGACAGTGACACCACCGTTCAAGCGCACTGTGGGCTGCCCCACACACACCGGAACGGATTGACCAGACTTCCCACAATTACCGCTCCCGTGGTCAAGGTCATTGCCCACGCGATCGATATAGAGAAGTGCTTCTCTGCAATCACCGATGAGGGTGACTCCGCGCACTGCGTGCGCGAGAGCACCGTTTTCGATGACGTAACCGATGTCTGCGGTGAAGGTAAACTTCCCTGTTCGGGAATCCACCTGCCCTCCAGAGAAATCTTTGATATAGAGACCGTACGCCGTATCCGCGATGATGCTCTTGGGGTCATCGTTGCCAGCCTCGACGAACGTATTGCGCATGCGCACGATCGGAGGAAAGCGATACGACTCACGCCGCGCGCTCCCCGTCTGCGGAAGCCCAAGCACTCGCGCGCTCAGGCGATCGTTCATGAACGCTTTGAGCATACCATTCTCGATGAGCACCGAACGCTCAGTCGGTGTGCCTTCGTCGTCGAAGGTGAGTGACCCACGCAGACCATAGAGCGTGCCATCGTCGACGATGGTCACGATCGGGCTCGCCACTTGCGTACCGAGCTTGCCGACGAAAACGGAATCCTTTTCTCGGATCGCATCGCCTTCAAGCGCATGCCCGATGGCTTCGTGCACGAGCACTCCACCCCAACCGTTACCGATCACAACAGGCATGCTGCCTGACGGACAGGGCTTCGCGAAAATGAGGTCATACGCCAACTCGGCAGCTTCTCTCGCGGTACGCGAGAGCACATCCTTGGTCAGCAGGTCATCGAAGGAACGACGGCCCGCAAGCCGCACTGTTCCCCACTCAGTGTTCTCGCCATCGGCGCAACGCACAGAAGCGGAGAAACGCAACATCGGACGAATATCACTTGCGACGAATCCGTCAGGTCGAACGATGAGCACGCACTTCATCTGTGACACGATGCTGAGCTCTGTATCCTCGACAGTGATCGACGGGCATTTCTCGAAAGTGAATGCACGCGCCTCACGGTCGAGCGCACGGAGTCGCTCGATGATCTCTTCGACTGAATGAGCAAAGACATCCACCGCATCATAGTGCTGCTTTGTTTGCACAGCAGGGATATCTTCGATGAATTCCCCGTCGCCAGAAGCTGCACGCAGTCGTGCACCGAAGTCGCGCACCGCACTCAGAGAAAACTCGTTCCCCGACGCGTAATACTGCGCTTCTTTGACAACACGGCGCAGGCCGATTCCGCCACTCTCTGTGTATGAAAGCGACTCGACCTTCCCTCCTTCGAAGGAGATACCGCGGGTAAAAGTGCACTCGACGAACAACTCACCATCATCGGCGCCCGAAAGCGCATCGCGCACGACGGCGACGATATTCGCTTCGCTTGCACCGAAAAGTGCAAGCATGGCACCCCTTGGATCGGCGAGAAACCGGTTCCTGTCCATGTTTCCTCCTCAAGGAACAAAAAGTATTATTCTGCAACGATGCTAGCATGGAAAAGTAGCTACAGCAATCGAAAGTGACAATGAGAATAGGATCGAGACATGCTTGCTTTTCCAAGATTTTACGGTAGTTTCAACGTAGATAACGTTCTTCCCTACAAGGAGCGCACGTATGTGCAAACGTCCTGCTCGTGATCTCATCCTCGTCCGTCATCTTCCCTCTGTCGCGAACAAAGCGATTCACGAGATCGTGGAGAGCCACACCTTCACCATGGGGGAACTCCTTCGACATGTCCCCCATCCGCAGTACCGCCTCACGCAAGAAGGCGCAGACATGGGCGTTGCGATCGGAGAATTCCTTCGCTCGCAATTCCCCTACTTCGATTGGTGCTACTGCTCTGACATGGACCGCGCCATCGAGACCGCCCTCATCTTCAACGAAAAGGGTGGCTACTTCAAACCAGAGGACCGCTACCTCGGATGGCAGGTCACCGGTCGCATTCGCGAGCGTTTCTGGGGCGACCTCGAGCAGCCCGGCTGGAAGCATATGGATCTCGTTGAGGAACATCGCAAGCGACGCGAGGGCGAGATCACGCGCGAACTCAGACTACCTGATGGACAGGTCATCGAAATTCGCATGATCGAAGACATCTTCACTTGGGTTCCGCCGAATGGTGAACCGTTCGTCGTCACTCAGGGACGTGCTGGCGACATCTTGCGCGATGTTCATGCACGCAAGTTCAAGAGCCCGCTCATCGTCACGCATGGAGATTTCATCCTCGCGTGTATGTCCGTCTTGGAGAACAAAACGAGTCTCGACACCAACGGCAAATACCTCTGGCGCGACCGCATTCCGGATAATGGTGCGATCATTCACTACCACGTGGATGAACTCGACGAAGACAACCCGAAGGCGAACAACCCCTTCTACTTCGAACGCGTTCGCGAAACGACCAGAGAGCACCCGACCGAGTTCGGTCCGTGGCGCGAAATCCGCCACAGCTGTCGCACTCCTGAGGAAATGCGTGCGTTCATCGAGCAACATCCGCGTATCCTTTGATCAGTCGAGAGGCCTTCGGGCCTCTTTTTTCATATATTTATTTCATGCTATACTTTGTATACCATGCGTTTGCCCTCCACCTACAGCAATCGATCTCGTGGCTTCACGCTCGTAGAGCTTCTCGTTGTTATTTCAGTGATCGCCCTCCTCTCTTCAGTCGTACTCGCTGCCCTCATGCGCGCTCGCGAACGTGCTTTTGTCGCGCGTATGAGCGCAGACTTCGCACAGATTGAGCGTGCCGTGGAAACCTATCGTACACAACACACCATATCCCCGTGCATCGATAGCGATATGGCAGCAAACGATATGACCGATGCACATGAAAAAGTCGCCGTAGAAGAATACTATCCTTGGCCAAAGACCCCATTCGGAACAGACTACTATCTCGGCTATACGGGCACCCCTGGCAACCCCACTCCGAGCAACTATTACTATATCGGCATCACAATGCCATCGGATATCGCAGTCATCTATGACAAACTCTACGATGACGGCAATCTCGGTACCGGTCTCTTTCGCTATGAATCACTCCCCCTTCCTCACTATGAATTCTTCCTCAATTACGTGAATCCAAACGATCACTGCTAATAAAAAACGCATCCTCAGATGCGTTTTTTAATCACCTCATGCTATACTAGTATAGTAATGGCGAAAAATATCATCATCAAACATGCCATTTTCGGAGGTGCGTTCGCTCCCCACGTCATGCCCATCTTCTCGAGGATCGTTGGCGTGCTTTCGGTCTCCCATGGCCTCCTCGCAAAAACGAATACACCGTTCATTCATATCGCCTATGATGACACGAGAGCGACCTATATAAAGCTCGCGGAACTCTATCTTACGCTCGCCGCTGAAAACGGACAAAAGGAAGTCATCGTGTATCCCGACGACGAACAACGCGAGGACGTTGTTGGACTGCTTTCGTACAAGCAGCGACATTTTCCAAAACTCAAGATCACCGAGTCAACATTCGGAGACTACACAGATCAAGAGCGGCTCACTGACTCCCCTTCAGACATCATCCTCTATCTCGCGCATCCCGATGAGGCGAGCGTACGTCTCATGACCGAAGAAGGTACCGTTGCAGAGCTTGAGGATACGAAGCGCGCGATGCTCAACCTCCTTGAGGATGCACGTGAATCCGAAGAGAAGATCACGCGGCAGGCTAATGATCTCGCGAAAGCACTCGAGAACGCGAACATGTATGCAAAGACTGCAGAGGAAGAACGCGCAACCTATCACCAGCTTGTCTCGTCCATCGGTGAAGGTGTCATCGTGCTCGACGAAAATGGCCTCATTAAGATCGTGAACGACGTTACGGTCAACATGACCGGAGAGAAGAAAGAAGACCTCTTCAACAAAAAACCCGTTGACGCGCTGCACTTGCGTGATCGCGAGGGTAATGAGCTCTCTCAGGAATTTCGTGACGCGATCGTCAATATCGATAAAACAGTCAACCTCCCCGTGCTCTCGAGTGTCCGCAAAGACGGAAGGATCATTTATGCCTCAAGTATCGCAGCACCGATCATTAATGAGCAAACGCAAGAACGCAAAGGCGTCATCATCACCTTTCGTAATATCAGCGACGATCTCGCACTCGATGAAGCACGAGCGAATTTCATATCGACAGCATCACACCAATTGCGAACCCCGCTCACGACGATGCGCTGGTTCATTGAGATGCTTCAAAGCGGCGACGCAGGAACACTGAATACCTCACAGCAGCAATATGTCTCGCAAATCGAGACAAGTCTCGCGCAGATGACCAATCTCGTGAACTTTCTCCTTCGCACCGCACGTGTTGAAACGAATCGCGTCAGCATCAATCCTGTTCCTCTCGACATAAAGACGGTTATCGAACATGCAGTCACCGAACTCCTCCCCCGCCTCAACAATAAAAAACAGACCGTGCATATTGCAGGAGATACTATTCCGATGATCACGTTGGACCCCGACTATGCACGGGAGGTATTCTTGAATCTTCTTATGAATGCACAGCTCTATGGTGCCCCAGGAGACACGATCAATGTAGCGCTTGAACGTAGCGACGACACTGCAGTAGTTCATGTGACCGATCACGGCATAGGCATTGCACAAGAGGAACGCAAGCGTGTCTTCGAAAAGTTCTTCCGTTCCGAAAAAGCGATCATCGCATCACCAGATGGTTCAGGCCTCGGACTTTCTTTCGCAAAAACACTTGCCTCAGACTGGGGCGGTAAGATCTGGTTCGAGAGTGAAGAAGGTAAAGGGACGACATTCTCCGTCAGCATACCCCTTGAAGGCATGGAGCCACGCTCTGGCGAAGTCACACTCATAGAATAAAAGACCCCTATGGGTCTTTTATTTACTTCGACTGAGCGACCGGCTTTTTAAAGATGAGATCACCGAAACGCGACAAAAAGAAGCTCGTGAACTGCCATCCAAGAATGACGAAGACGAGGCTCGCTTCGACATCAAGGTAGTGATGCACTCCGACAAAGACACGCGAGAATGCCACAATCACTGCGAGCGCGAATAGCACGGTTGCTTTCTTGCGATCGACAGCAAAGAACACTGCTGCAATAGCGAAGGCTGCAAGCGCATGATCCGATGGAAAACCATTATTTGCCGTATGTGCAATCAGCGGCGTAATACCTTCTGTAACGAACGGACGCGGATTATTATAGAGCATGCCCCCAATAGTGCCGAATATGTATGTTATCGGAAGAGAAACAACGCCGAATCGAAATAATTTACGTTGGTCATCTTTTGTAGACCTAAGAAACCAGTAGAGCGCAAGTAGTCCGAGTAGAAAGATGAGATACTTCGCTCCGAAAATGAAGAATGTATTCATATAAAGGATGATAGCACTATTATACGATACGGTCAGCAATTCTCACACCCCCTCCTTTTGGTATAATAGCAGCATGCACGAAAGACTTCTCTCAGAAAAAAAGCGTTTCTCTATCGTTAGGCGCGCAAAGAGCTTCACTCATGCAGGGAGAGGCATTGTGGTCTTCATTAAAAGCACACACAATGCCTGGATCCATCTCATTGCTTTTGTGCTCGCGCTTTGCCTCGCGTGGTATTTCAAGATCTCGAAGATCGAATGGATACTCCTCATCATGACTTCCGGCATGGTCATCGCCGCAGAGGCTTTCAATACCGCAATAGAGATCGATATCGACCTCACCTCCCCTGACGAACACCCCTATGCCAGGGACACCAAAGACGTTGCTGCAGGGGCAGTACTCATCACTGCGATCATCGCACTTGCCGTAGGCCTCATCATATTCGTTCCTCATATCATCAAATAAAAACATGCACCCATGGTGCATGTTTTTATTTTATTCGACGTGGACGACTGCCGTAGTATCCTCGTTTTTGACGCGAAGGAATAATGCAACGATCGCACCGATAAATATGACGAGTGCTGCGAGTATATAGACATCCTTATAGGCATTGATCTGCGCCTTCAAGATCACCAGCTGCACATACGTCGCTATTGTCGCAGGATCATGCGCGCGCAGCGTACTGAAGTGATTGATGATAAGCACGTTGTTCTCTATCGACTTCGTGAGATACGTTGCAAAGAGCGCGATGCCGAATGCTCCCGCGATGTTACGCACGAGCGCAAGGACCGACGAAGCAATACCGATCTCGTGTGGATCCACAAGCGAAGCGATGATATTCGTTCGCTGCGCCATACCGAGGCCAAGACCAAACGCCATTACCATGAGTGGCAAGATGAGATCAGCGGCGGTCGATTTCGCATCGATGCCAATAAACATGAAGGTACCGATCGCTGCGATCAAGGTGCTCCAAAAGATGACCATGCGCGAGGACACTTTTCCAGTGAGATTGCCTCCCAAGATCGATGCGGACATCATGGCAACGACCATCGGCATGAATAAGAAGCCGGTCTCCGTTGCAGAATAACCCAGGAACGTCTGCGCGAAGACGGGAAGAAGAAACATGCTTCCCATCATGCCCATGAATACAATAAAGTTATTCATAAGCACGTTGACGAATGCAGGGATCTTAAAGAATTTCAGGTCGACGATCGGCTCCTCCGAATGGTGCTCTATGAATATAAAGAGCCAAAGGAAAAGTATCGTCGCAACATAGGAAAGCATGCTGTTCATTGAGAGCCAACCCCAACTGAGCCCCTTATCGAGCACTAAGACGAGCGCAGAGAGCGATGCGCCAAGCGTGATCGCACCCCACCAATCGAAATGCTTCGAACGGATTTCGGAACGAGACTCATTGATATAACGCATTGCCATAACGATACCGAGGATGCCGATCGGAAGATTCACAAGGAAGACCGAACGCCAACCAAACGTATCGATCAACGGGCCGCCGAGAAGAGGCCCGAAAACTGCTGCAGCAGCAAAAGAGCCGGACCAGATGCCAAGCGCTTTCGCGCGATCCTTCCCTTCCGCAAAGGTCACCGCGATGATCGACATCGCGGTCGGATAGTCAGCGGAACCGGCTATCGCCTGGATGATGCGAAAGACGATCATGGAACTTAAGTTCCATGCGAATCCCGCGAGCACTGAACCAAAAATGAAGATCGAGAAACCAATGAGGTAAACCTTCTTACGCCCCAGAGTATCGCCAAGTTTCCCCCAGATCGGCACAAAGATCGCATTCGCGAGGATATATGCGGTTGATATCCACCCCGCGGAAGCAACTGTGATGCCGAACGAATCGATCATCTTTGGCAATGCGAGATTCACGATCGTCTGATCGAGTCTTCCCAAGAATGTTCCCACTATAACGGTCAGCAAAACCATCCACTTCAATTTTTCTTGAGATCGTTCAGTCATACATTAATTCGTATAGACAGTGATCTTCGCAGACATGCCTTGCTTCAGCATCGGATAGCGCGCACCGTCAAACGTCACTTTGACGTCGAACTGTTTTATCTCGCGTTTGTCCGAGATGTTAAACATGACGCCGCTTTGATTCGACATTGGACTGATCGAGGAAACATATCCCTCGAATCGCTTACTACCAAATGCATCGACAGTGAAGGTTGCAGGCTGCCCCACCTTGAGATCAACGAGGCCCTTATCCTCATCGATCTTTCCGAGCACCTTCTCTTCCTTTGTGTCGATCATCGACACGACAGGAACACCGGGGTTGAAGTATTGTCCTTCCTGGCGATTGACGTTCACAATGAGTCCTGCGATCTTCGTGAATATGAGCTCATTGCCCACCTTTGCAACCGCGGTATTTGCAGGAACAGTATCTCCCGAAGAGACATAGATCTCTGAGAGGATTCCTGGTGCAGTGGCTGAAAGATCGATGATCGGGGCCTCGATCGATGCATTCTCGATACTTACCCTCTTCCATTCCATTCTCCAATAGGTGAATGCCGCGAGGGCAACGAGAATAAGTACGATACCGACGACGCTTTTCATCCATGGCTTCCGTACGACGTTCTTCTTAAGGAGTTCATCTCCCTTATTGTTGTGTTCTTCCATATATGTCAGATTACTTCTTTACGATCATCGTAATGATGCGCTGATTCATGACCGCGATCTCACCAGACTTTATATTCACCATAGTGACATCACCATCCTCGGGCGCGTAAATGAAATTGTTGTTATATGCACCCTCTGCGATATGGAGTGCACCCTGTGTAGCTTCAACGCCTGCGCGAGCAATAGCAACATCCTCTGGGCGCGCTGCTGCCTGCCTTGCAACGAGCACACTCTTTGCCTGCTCGAGTGCAGCTTGTGCATCTGAGACCATCTGGTCACGTACGCGGAACGCAGACTGATAGGCATTAAGATTTGCGAGATAATTTGGCGCTTTCTTATTTGGTATACTGATCGTCCAATGTTCATTCTGGATCTGCATACTGTCCTTAAATTTCACATAAAGGCCAGAATCACCAATGGGCTGCTCGTTGATAAGATTGATCTGACCCGTGCCCGTAGCCATACCTGAAGCACGGAATGCGACACCGCTTCCCCCTGTACTATGGAAGAATTCGAGATTGATATCGCCTACGGTGCCGAGATTGTATGTTCCCGAAATCACTGGAGCGGAATCATCACTCGTTCCATCTGATGGAAATGCTTGAATGGTTGAATTCAAGAGATTGAAATATGCATTCTTTACTGCGATATTTTGTGTCTCCTTTGTCTTGTCGAGATTACTCTGAGCTCTATCGACGGCTGCCTTCAGGACATCGATATCTGCACCCGTCGCACCGCTTAATGTCTTCTCGTAATTTGCCTGCGCTACTGCAAGTGCGCCGCGTGCTTGATTGACCATACCTTCGGCATCGATCGCATCGAGCTGTGCGAGCACATCACCCTTATGGACGTGATCACCGACTTTTACAGTGACCTCATTAACGCGTCCGCCTTTTGGAAACGCGAGATTGACCTCATCGCCATCACGGTAGCCTCCAACAAGCGATGCGGTCTTCTTTATCCCCTCCTCGATATGCACCTCTGGTGCAACACCGACGTAACGATAAATAAAAGCACCTGCGATCAGCGCGAGCACCGCGGTGACACCGATCACTTGCGTAGGTTTATTGAGTATGTGTAATATCTTATGTTTCATATGATTATGTATTGATGATCTTGGTTATGATCTTACTGAGTGCGGACCTATCTTCTTCACTCAACTTTGCAAAGAGATTCTTCAGCACGATGAATTTCGCATCTTTAAGCGAGGAGTACATCTTGTACGTCTTTGGCGTGATCGAAATGCGCACAACGCGACGATCGTTCTGATCCTCTTCCCTTCGCACGAAACCTTGATCATGCAATGATTCGACGATCGTCGTTACTGATGGAGGAGTGATGCGCAATTCGTTCGCAATATCCTTCATCGTTGGATGTTCCCTTTCCGAGATACACTGCAGGACCTGCAGCTGTGATGGAGTAATATGCAAACGCTCAGCCTCCTTTTGAAGCTCCTCGATGAGCTTTCGGTGAAAGCCAAGGATGATATCCTCGAGATCTTTTTCTGTAGTCATAGTAAGTTTAGATAATTAGTTTATCTAATTATTAGTAAAACTTACCACCCAAAAAGTATGCTGTCAAACAAAAAAGCCCGCAATGCGGGCTGAAACGAATATGTTTCTCATTATGGTACAGAAACGTTCTACAGCATGGCAGCCCTGATCACCCCACTGAGGGTTTTCAGGTTGTATGGCTTGGGGAGCGCGGCCTTGAAACCGGTTGGAATTCGGTCAGCATAGCCACTCGAAATGATCGCAACGAGATCAGGATTGATCTCGAGGAGTCGACGAAGCGTCTCTTCTCCGCCCATCCCTCCGGGGATGGTCAAGTCTAAGATGACGAGATCGAAAGGCTCTCCCGTGAAAGCGGTCGTCCGATACGCATCGATCGCCTCATCTCCATTCCCCGTCATGGTCACACGATGTCCGAGCATCGAAAGGGCCTCATTCAGCACTTCCTGCATCATCAGATCATCATCCATCGCAAGGATCTTGTATGTCTTCGAAACAGATGCGTCGTCATCAATCGTCGGAACAGGCTTCGACTTCGAATGGTCCGCAGGCAAGAAGATACAGAACGTACTCCCCTTCCCCTGCTTCGAGCTCACCACGATCCTCCCTTTATGCTTCTCGATGATACGAAACACGACAGAAAGACCCAAACCCGAGCCCGCACCCTTCGTGGTGAAGTAGGGCTCGAAAATACTGTCGAAGGATTCTTTAGGGATCCCGATACCCTTGTCAATGACCGAGATGTGAACGAAATCCCCTTTTTCAGAGATCGATGGAGGGTTAGTGACATTCCTTGCAAGAATTTTTATCTTTCCCCCATCAGGCATCGCTTGATCGGCGTTCAATACGAGATTCTGTATGACCTGTGCGATCTGCGATCCGTCGATGTCGACCAACCAAAGATCATCCGCAATATCCATCTCGCAGACGGATTTCGAACTCTTACCGAGAATGAACTCAGCAGAGTCCTTTATCACGTCAGCGATCGAAGCGACTTGCGTAGAGGGTATACCACCCCGCGCAAATGCGAGCAATTGCTGAGTGAGACCTGCGGCTCGCTCCGATGCCTTGACGATTGCGGAAAGCGAATCGTTTTGCACCTCGTCGCGCGCGGTGAGGTTCGCCATAGAAGCGTTGGCCATAATCGCGGTCAAAATGTTATTGAAATCATGCGCGATACCCCCTGCGAGCACTCCGAGTGATTCGAGTTTTTGTAAGCGCATCCGCTCTTCACCCGCGAGGCGATATTTCGTGATATCGGCGACATGACCATGCCAAAGCACGCTACCATCTTCAATACACTCGGGAGTCGAGTGACTCAGTAGCCATTTCATCGGCTGACCCGGAATCTTTACCCTGAATTCATGCTGGCGCATCGAAAGACTCGCCGCAGACAGCTCAAACGACTCGAGAAGGCCAGGAAGATCGTCGGGAACGACGATTGCGGCGATCGGATCATAGGAATCTCTCACCTCCTCCGGGCTGCAACCAAAAAGTTCGGTGAGGCCCTCCGTTGCGAATGGCACCGAGTATTTCCCGGAAGGGTCGCGCCGGAATTGATAGACCGCACCTGGGACGTGCGAGACCAACTTTTGAAAACGCACTTCGTTTTCACGGAGCGTGCGCTGTGCCCTATTCTTTTCAGCGATAAAACTGTTTTCTCGCTGCTTGATGTAATAGGCGACCAAACCTACGATCGCACCAACAAAAAAGATGGTGTAGATTCGCGACTCCGTATAAGTGATGTCGGGATGAATGGCTCGCTGCGAGAATTCGAAGACAGCCATAACGATCATCGCAAATATGGTCGATATCGAAACGATATACCACGTATTGCGACTGTTCGAAATCCGTATGAAACGTAACTGCCTCGGCACGAAGCCTCCTGTCAGAAAAAGAACGCTAATCCTTTTCTACAGTATATTTTATATCTGTCAAATTACATAATATATAGTTTATGTTGTCAAAGTGGTATAAAAAACGGCGCTCGCCGTTTAGTATTCCACATGGACCAACCACGCAACTGAAGCATCATTTGCGGGGAGGCCTGATGGATTATCCTTTTTTAAAACAAGTGTCGCGGGTCCTGAGTAGGTATTCGGCGCGACAATTTTCGCGGTAAATGGCACGAACGCATCCTTCATCCAATCAGTATCTGCTTTGGCGATACCCGTGGAGATAACCGTATCCATTTGGTCACGCAGGACGACGGGAAATGACCCCTCGAAGAACCAATTCCCCCATGCTTGCCCTTTTACAGTAAACGTCTTCCCCACAACAGCACCCGGTTGCGGTGTCGCGACAACAACAGTACTCGTCGCCGCATTCAAGTAGACCATGTGCTCATCCGTTACCTTAAAAGTGAAATGGTAATCAGAATTTCCGATTTCGACATCGCGTCGTTTGATCGGGTCTACTCCGATCAACGTCACCGTACCATTATCTGTAAGTACGGGCTCTCCAACTAAAAATATCGGTGAACCAGTCTCCGAACCAATATTCAAAATAGCGCGCAATCGGACCCGCCCCGCCTGAATACACATAACACCGAGTGGGCACCTGCTGTCCTCAATGACTTCTGAGGGAGTGATAGAAATACCGCTTAAGACCGCGGTCTCCCCCATGGCAAGCGTAACCGTATCCTTCACAATAGGCTGCACTGGCGGTGTTTTTGTTGTTGGAGCAGGAAGATCAACGGAACTCGTTGCAGCAGGAACGGGCACGACGTTGACTGGAGCAGACGGGGTCGCTTTCTCAAGTTCGGTCTTCTCCCCTGCAAGGAGATAGAGCCCTATCCAGACGAGTGCAACAATGAGGATGATGCTCTCAAGGATATGTTTTGTACGTGCATTTCGCATAGAGATAGTATAACAGTCCGTACTAGAGCAGCAAAGCGAGCCCCACGGCACCAATGATCGCCCAACCCGGATTCTTTTTAAGGAGTATGATCCACACTACGGAACCCGCAAAGATGTACCACGCCTTCCAAGAGATCAACATCTCGCCGCCGAACTGCAGCGTGATCGCTGCGAGTAGGCCGATAAATCCCGAAAGGAAACCACTCACGATAGAGCGCACGGAAACCGAAGACAATACCTGTTTATGAAAGTTCGATACCCCCATAATAAGAAAGATAGACGGCAAGAATACTGCAAAAGTCGCGACGATGCCTCCCCATATACCCGCAACGCGGTAACCGACGAAAGTTGTCGTGATGAAGACGGGTCCTGGAGTGATTTGCCCAAGTGCGATTCCATTAATGAAATCAGGGAGATCAAGCCAATGCATACCACCAACGATCTGATGTTGCATGATTGGAATCGCCGCAAACCCACCACCAAACGCAATGCTGCCGATTCCGAAAAATGTCATCACGATGTTGCTAAAAGCCGGCACGGTGAGCAGTGTCACAAAGAGGAAGACAATTCCAAATATGATCAATGGATCATACCGCTGCAAGCCGATTTTTCGTGTCGGCGTTGGAGCAGAAAGCACTTCACCTAAAGCATCCTTGCCATGTGTACGATGGATACCCGGCAAACGGTAGAGAAGGAGTCCGAGTAGCCCAGAAACGAGAATCATCGCGATGATATTGAAATCAAAGAATACAACTTCGACGAAAGCGAATGTTGCGATGAGCGGCGCCCTCCAATCGACAGGCCACCGAGTGCCAAACACCGAGCTCCCGAGACCAAT
Organism: bacterium; assembly: GCA_021851895.1. Taxonomy (GTDB): domain Bacteria; phylum Patescibacteriota; class Minisyncoccia; order Phycocordibacterales; family UBA6899; genus JAJZQJ01. The sequence continues at coordinate 6,739 of JAJZQJ010000002.1, read as the reverse complement.
GGTTGCGTTGAGGAGCAACGCAACGACGAGCGCGCCGAGGCCGAGAAATAATGTTGATACGATCGACAAATGCCCATAACGAAAATATGCCCATGAAAGGATGAGCATCGCTATTGTCGCGGGCAGGACATAAAAAAGCGGAGCAAGAAGACCGCCGATCAAACCATATTTACGAAACCCAAGACCACTCATTACCGATACACCAGTCGATCCGGGAAGTATTTGTGCGAGTCCGAGCGTCTCAAAAAATTCTGACTCAGTGACGCATGCGCGTTCATCGACCATGTGCTTTTTCATTTGCATGATGATCGCAGGGCCTCCATACCCCGTCGCACCTATATAGAGCGCCGTACGCAAAAGTGTGAATAAGGAATGTTTTTTCATATCTATTGCATTCGACCAAAATTCAAACGCACTCCCCCTGCCTCCTGATCACACGAGACTCTTTTCATGTACAAAGTATAGCATGCATGCACCACGATATTGGAAAAGAAAAAACCAGTTGTTGAGGACAACTGGAAAACCTTTGGCAGCTACGCGACGCAGCCGAGAACAGTAGCGCACTCCATGAGCGTGGCCCCCGTGGACGCAGCAACCTCGGCGAGCTCGACGAGCTGGTCGAGCGAAAGCGGAGAAAGACGGCGAAGCGCGGAATCATCCTCAACTTCCATCGCAGCGAAGAGCGCGATCTTCCCGACCGCACCTCCAGCAATGAGGGGCGCGAGGTGCGCGGAGAGGAAGGGACGCATGCGCCCATGCTCATCGGCACCACACTGCTTCATCGCGTCGATGGTCCCCTCGGCGAGTGCGCGTACGCTCTCCTTCTCGGAGAAGACGTAGGTGGCAGCCTGCGCGGCGAGCACGAGGCGGCGCATCTCCTCCACATCTCCGGAAAAGATGACGACATCCTTGCAGCCCAGCACCGTCGTGGAAACCACGACGCGCGTCGCGGTGACCTCGATAATGCGACCACCAAACCCGATCTCGTACTTGACGAGACTCGTGAGCGCATCGGCGCTCGTCCTTGTGTGGACCATGACGGGCGCCTCGGCGCCGTTAAAACGACGGTATTCGACGAGAATCATTGCTACCTCCCAAAAAGAGTGCGTGAAATTTAAAGATCTTGTCGAGAATATTATAATATAGTATTTGTATTATGTCAATGTATTCTATCGCTGCTGCCTTGTTTGCGACCGAGAAAGGCAAATGAAAAGAACGCCTGCGCGTCCTTTTTAGCCATTGCTGAAATCGTGAGATGATATCGGGGATCAAGGGGGCCATTCCCTTGATCCCAAACGAGATTATCCCTTCTCACGACGTAGCACAGTGACATATGCCCATTTGTGCTAAGCAATACAAACTATTCAGTTTCTTTTTTTGCATGATCTTCATGCTCAAGAGTCTCCTTTAGTTCCTTAAACTTCTGAACTAGGTCAGGAATATTCGTTGATCTTCTGTTATATACCGCATCCCACAGATTCGTGATGCGCGCAAAAGCAACAGAAGAAAATAGGTCAGAATTAAGCGTCTCTCCCATGTTTTCTAAGAATTCGGGTGAGGTAATGTCTAAACCAGACATGTATGCTTGCACTAGAGAATTCCAAACAAGCTCCTTGCTCACCCCAACCCCGAGAGACAATGTGTCCACAATCACCTCAACAAGTTCGCATTCTTCTTGGTAAGAATCATGCTTACTCTCATGTACATCCAATTTCCCTGTGCGTACAGCATATTCCACAGCAATGTTTCTTGCGATGAGCTCGGTAATACCCTCATTGATCACCTCTCCAAACCTTGATGATTTTTCATCAAGAGAGATTGTACTTACGCCATTTACAGAAACATGCTCACCAGACTCATCGTAGCCTTCCATGTTGTATCCAGCTAAATGAGTAAATTCATGAACAATGGAGTTAAATATTTGGGAATAGACTTTATCTTCCGCATGTGCAAATGTTTCATTTTCGTCCAACCTGGACTTGAGTGATTCATATCCTCCATCAATTTCAATGTTTATATTCGTGCCATCAAAATATGCAAGCACATGACCACCCCAGGAAAGCTTGCTCTCTAGGCCGTCTTCTATTAAACGAACGTGCTCTCTTTTGATTTGTAGCGTATTTGTCGCAACCAATGAACGACGTTGAATTTCAGCGAAGCAGCTTTCCAGAACACCATAGTCAATTTCTTCAACCACGCGTTCAGCTATCTTAATGAACTGTTCTTTCGAAATAACTGGCTGTATTTCATGTTTTTCCTGTGCGATAGTGATATCCTCTTGTGATTCTACCTGGTGAAATTTCTCCATAGAAATAATATATCACGTATTCCCATTTGAAGCATTTTGGAAGAAAAACTGCACAAGTGCAGTTTTTGTATATTGCCGAAATATCAAGGACCATCTTGGGTTATTGCTCCAGCGGAAATATTGCATACACCTCATATCCACGATGAACACGACCATCTACGGGGTTCATGTAAACGGGTTGTCCATTGATATCATATTCCCGTATCTCTGAGGTAAATGATTCCACTTCCTTATCATCCTGGGCCGCAAGGAAGCTTTCAGTGAAATATTCAAATACACGCTCCCCGACTATTGGTGATTCCTCGAAATTCTTCTCACGCTCTTTTCCAAAAAATACCTTCTCTGCAAATGGTTGAATACATTTCGATAGACCTTTTGTGGCAAGATCGTGCTTTCGCAGACGAAGTGACTGCCCTGTTTTCGTGACGTAATATATTGATTCGGTATCTGAAAGTTCTGCTTCTGTGGCCAGATACTGATCATTATTCCTTGTCGTAAATTTCTCACCCCATATACTTAGTCCATCAAGGTAGCTGACCACTTGTGCAAGATATTTTTCTTCAACAGCATAAACAGGGGCGAGAATTTTACGCTTTGCCGCGTAGAACTCCTTTTTCTTATTTTCCTTCTCCGCTTCATATGCTGCCTTTTCAGGAGAATCCCCCACCCATTCAATATAATTTTCTTTCAAAACACTTTCCAACCGACCAACCTCTGCCATTGCAGCACTAAGGTCGAAGTCTAAGGCAGCACGCTCCATGGCTGCTGCGTCCGCAAATTCATTTAGTTTTTGCCTTATCTCGTGGATCTCTCTCATGGATTCCTGTGCAAAATGGATATTTGCGTAGGGTAATGTCACTCTTTCGCTCCATATACGCCCGATATCTTGCACATTCACCTCCTCAAAACTCTTGCGCTCTGCACTATCCTGCTCTGACAAAAAAAGCTTTTTTATCGTTACTCCCTCCTCGTCAGATGATGATTGCATCGTATATTCCTCTGGGTATGCGAGTGCATGAATAAGGAGTGAAACCTTATGTCTCTTCAGCCTCCAGAACTCATCAAGCAATTCTTTGATTTCCTCGGGATGAAGTTGCTCAATGAGGGTGTGTGCGCTGCAGCAAACGATATCCTCGCCACCCCTTTTCTTCATGTAGAGGAAATCACCAGTCCTTTCTGTATCTATAAGATACTGCAATGTAGCGAAATAACCATCTAAAGAAAAAGAATCGAATATGTATTTCTTGAAATCTGCGTATGGTTCAACGGCAATTTTTTCCTCGAGCGCACGCTCAGCCTCCCGCTGATCATCAAACCAACTACTAAAATGCAACTTCTCTGAAAATCTTGCAGAAATTTCTTCGCTAAGAATATAATCCTCAATGGCCCTCTCTGCAAATTCTGGATTATTGTCAATAAACAATCTACCATTATCCCCGAGTATTTTTTCGAAAAATTTTCCTTGATCCAGGGAACCATCATATCCCTCGGCGATCAGCGCGTGCACCAACCTACTCACTCTCCCATTACCATCATTGAAAAAATGAATGGCATTGATGGCCGTAGACACGGCAAGGCCCACATCGTGCATATCTGCAGTGTCAGATAACATACTCTGCATTGCAAAATATGCTTCTCGCAATAAGCCTTGTTTATCTTCATACCTTGGAGGATACGAAACTTTCGTGCCTAATAAACGGCTCGATAATCTATCTGGGTCCTCAGTAAGAAGAACGGTTTCTCCGTCAAACTTGCGTTTTCCTGGAGAGATATCCCTCACCAATCCATTGAGTCGCACAATGAGGTTCGAAAAGTCTTCAAAAGAAAGATTTTGGAGGTACTCACTCCTTTCTCGCTCATCTGCAAGGATCTTCTCTGCGTGAATATGATTCAAAAAACGAAGAACTTGTTCGCCACACTCTCCATGCTCTCTTTTACCGATAGTAATGACCGCTTCTGGTGCATTGTCTTGTTCAACGAATTCAGCAGAATGCTCGACATCATCTCTATTCGAATCAGGATTGGGTATTATTGTGCCTTCGATCTTCATATATAAATTATATAATAATCCTATATATTTTCTACCTTTTCACCATATTAGAAATACTGATAAAGCCATCATTTCGGAATTCAAAGGGACAGTCCATTTGAATTCAAGGTGACGGTCTCTTTTGGTTCAGATTTCAAAAACGTTGCGATGAAAAACCGGAGCGTGGGCTCCGGTTTTGAGAGGGGTGACGACGGCTAGCTGGCGCTGCCATTCTGATCGAGATCTTGAAGGTGACGTGCATAGTCAGCCAATGTCTTGATCTCGGGGTGATGGATGTAGTAGTCGACGAAATGCGCAAGGCCTCTGTCCTGCGTGAGGACAAACTCGGGTGCTGCACCCTCGAAACCGTAGAGCGCATAGAGCCGCTCCAGATCGAATGTCTCTTTCTCGGGTGTCGTCTCGGCAACTTGCATTGCCTTGTCATACTCGGCGATTTCCTCCATCGCCCGTTTGACGGTACTTCCCTTGATGTATTCCCAGTTTGCTGGGTCAACGTGCGCACGCATGCGCACAAGCTCTTCCTCTCGCGGCACATGCGGCCTCTGTAGGGTGAACATTGGTTCTCCAAGGTTATCCTATAAAGTTATATCACTAACACTAATATTATCAATGGTATGCTCATCTCTCGAACCACCTCTTTTCGAATCCTCGTCTCGCAAAAATTAAAACCCCTTATTCTAAGGGGTTTTAATCTATTTGCTGGCAGTGTGGAATGACGTTGGAACCGAATTAAAAAATCCAGAAGTTTTGGCAAAAAAATATGATAATATTAAATTATGAAGTTACAGAAATTCTCTCCATTTACAATTTTTCTATTGGGACCCGCGGTAGCTATGCTCTTTGGTATAATCCTCGCTTGGCTACCTGGAACTGAAACTGCTGGAGGAATCATGTTGCCTGTTTTTATTGGGGCTACAGTAGTATCTAGTGTATTCAGTCTTGAGCGCGCTAAAGAAATCAGGAAGGAGAAAATAGGTACGGGTATTACGGATAAGCAATTAAACCGTTATGGGTCTCCAGTGTTTAGACTATTTATCGGTGTAATTGTTGGTATTATGGTCATAGGACTTTTTATATTTAAGGTCGGACCCACAATTCTCGATTTTTTCAATCTTTAATTTAGGAGAAATACCGCCATTTGATGGCGGTATTTTGATTACTACGAGATGAGGAATCTCACGTCGTTTTGCTCGCGCACAATAATCCACTCTCCGTTCGAATCTAAAGTTCAACAATCCAGATACCCCAGCTCACCGCTCTAAGGGCTGCGAGACTAGGAATCGAACAAGCTTCTGCTCGCGCACTCCAGAGGAGCCTCGCGCGGCAGAAGCTTTCGAGAACCCACGGTTCTCGACGGTTTTCTTTTTGGGAAAAAGAAAACCTGCTCTCCTAGACGGGAAACTCCCGTTTCCCGACCCCTTCCCATTCGAATCCTAGTCTCGCAGCCAGTAATGAAAAAGCCCGCCTTTCGGCGGTGCTTTTTCTACTGGCTGGGGGTGTGGGATGAAGTTGGAACCTTAGAATTAAAAAAGTGTGAAAATTTTGTCCTTCCCAGTAGTAAATAAATTACTAGTACTTGGGGTAAAACCCATAAGAGTAATACTTACGGGCCTGATATGATGAGAACTCACCATCTCATCTGGAAATTGATAAGACAACATTGTTCTTTCGATCTCACCTTTGTGATTATACATACAATGTGCAATCGTATCAAAATCGGTTGTACTAATATATCTTGAATCAATCCTGAAATGTCCATCATACTCATTTTTCCAAAGAGTATCAGGGACGAAAAGGTAGGATTTTATGTACGCCTCGCTTGGAAAATTACTGCGATAATCCAGAGCGACGGGCGTAGCTGGCGAAGACGTTGACTCCAAATATAGCGAGTAACTCCCTGAATAATGATCTGGTGTGCCGAGTTCAAACATATTCCCTTCTACAAATCGAAATTTCCCAATGACAACAAACGAATACCCGTTTCCGCAGGCAAACTCCAGCTCGCGCTTGTCAGCAGGCACCTCCTTCGAGCTAACGCCTGATATTGCGCCTTGAAACATTGACGTAATTACTCCCCACGTTACCCCAAAAATGAAAGGGAGGGCAGGTAAAAATACTATTATCAAAATAGCGTACATCCAGATGTAAGATTTCTTCTTGGCGTCACCTTGTTCCATGTTGGTAATATTATACTACAAAAATGCTACGAACAATTCGTGCCCGTGGTTATTTACTAAGAGACTATGGACCTTACGTCGCGATGCGGCGCACCCCGGAGGGGCCCCGCACGGCCGTGCTCCTCGATTTCATTACATGAACGGTACACCTTTTGGATCTTTTGTTTCAAGGACTCACAAAAGTTCTCAAAAGGTCTTGCACTC
>JAJZQJ010000016.1 GCA_021851895.1 bacterium | reverse complement strand
GACGTCCTCGTCGTTCAATGGATAGGACAAGAGTTTGCGGAACTCTAAATGTAGGTTCGATTCCTACCGAGGGCACAAAATGACAAAATCAGAGTGAAAGCTCTGGTTTTGTTTTATTTTGTAGTCCTCGCAGGAATCGAAGGACGGAGCCGGGGCTACCGCCGCCCCGCGCAGATTCATCCGGCTCTTTGAGCCGTGATGAATCCAGCCTGGCGCGCGGTCGGCGAGTCCTGGCCCTACTTGCACTTGGTATTCTGCGAATGCTTGGAGCAGAATACCTAGTGACAAAGGGGCGATTCCTACCGAGGGCACAAAAAAAGAAAAAACAGAGCATAGCCTCTGTTTTTTCTTTTTTGTGCCCTCGGCAGGAATCGAACGGGAAAGGGTCGGAAAACGGGAGTTTTCCGTCTAGGAGAGCAGGAATTCCTTTTCACCGAAATGGAATTCCGTCGAGAACCGTGGGTTCTCGAAGAACTTAGCCGCGCGAGGCTCCTCCGGAGTGCGCGAGCAAAGTTCTTTCGATTTCCTACCGAGGGCACCGCCCTCGCATTGGAAGCATCTGGATTTTCTGTTCTATATCTCCTTGACTCCATGCCCCTCTTCCTTTAGCTTTTGTGTTAGAGCATTGTATTGGAGTATCTCATGCGTATCTTTCTCATCTGTCCTGTGCGTGGAGCGACGCCTGACGAGCTGTCCATGATGGAGAAATATGTTCAGGGTCTCGAGAGCTCTGGCCACGTGGTTCATTGGCCTCCTCGTGATACTGATCAGCGTGATCCCATCGGTCTTCGTATTTGCGGAGACAATCGCCAGGCGATCGTCGATGCCAACGAAGTGCACGTGTGGTGGTCCCCAACCTCCATGGGCTCGCTTTTTGATCTTGGTATGGCCTTCGCGCTCGAGAAGAAGATCGTTCTTGCGAATTTCGATCGGGTCGAACGAACCCCCAATAAGAGCTTCAGTAATGTGCTCTTGGAGCTTGCAAAATAAATGTCGAATCACTGACAGGGCGAATGCCCTGTTTTTATTTTCACTTGCTCGAGATGGACTTTCCTGCTAGTTTCTTCATAGATAGTGGCGGAGGTTTTGTGATCCTCATTGCGCATATGATGCAGGAGGGCGGTAAGCACACTGAGCCTGGACCGCTCCTTGCGGATCATCCATTTGAAGTCATCGCGCTCATGGCGCATGTCGCACTTCCTGCGGGTGCTCGCTTCACTGAGGTGGGTGAGGGCGCGATCATGATGGAGGGCGAAACGGAGGGCTGTTCCACGGTCACCACGTTCGTCGGTCCGAAAGAGGAGATGGCGCCGATCATTTCGTTCATTTATCATTATTACGCACGACTCGATAAGCCATCGGCACATCCTGTTCCGCTGATGCTCGAATACATCAATGAGCGTATGCGCGCGGCTGATTTCGAACCGCCGGAGGCGGAGTCCGCCGATCTTCGCAGGGCAGTGCTCTTCGGGTGTAATATCGTTGATGGGGATGACATCGAAGCTGGACTTCAAGCATCCATCGATTGCATTACGGTCGCTGCGATATTTGCGGAAGATCCCGGGGTGTCATTTCTTCAAGAGCTCAAAGAGTTGGTGGAGGACCCTGAATTCAATAAGGAAGATGTCGATTGAAAAATGCCACTACGAGTGGCATTTTTTTTTGTTGGTGATGATCGTGCGTATATTTATAATCCGAATCTTTCTGCGAGGAGATAGAGAAATGGTTCATGGATATCTTTTTCTGGAAGTATTCCCTCGATCAGCTCACGAAGCTCATCGATGTCGACATCCTCCCCAATGGGTATCGATATGATCGGCATCCAATGCTTCTTTGAAACGAAGAGTAGGCGCGGAATACCGAAATACTCTTGAATTGCAAATGATTCGAGTGTATTCCATGGTGTAAGGGTGTTCGCGACAATGATCCCGCCGGTGCGTAGTTCGACGTTCTGAGGAATATGCGGTGCGCTATGTGCGATGATGAGTGCGACGGTCGCAGAGAGTACAAGAAGCGCAACGATGTAGTTGTCGGTGAGAATGGAGACGAAGATAAGCGCTCCCGCGATGATGATGAGCGAGGCGAACCAGTCATTGCTTTTCTTTTGGATGTGCGCAGTAGGTGTGCTCCATTGCATAGCTCTATAATATCATGAAAACGCACGTCACGGAGGTGTGTAAAACCGCCGGTCAGCGGTTTTACATTATTGATCGCTGGTATCTCCCTCAGACACGAGTATGAGTTTTCCAACCCTATTTTCTTTTGACGATAGGGGGGATCCGTCGGGGCCTGCCTCGATAATGATCTTCCCAAGTGCTGTACCTGCTGGGTCGAGCGAGAAATTCGCCACGGCCGTAGCATTATTTGATAGGAGTAGGGTGCTCCCTGCGGCATCGACTGCGAGTCCTTGTTGAATCTCCCACATGACCTTTTGCAGTGGTTGCTTTTGTGGCTTGTCTCCCGTATAGATTTTCGTCGTCTCAAGCGTTGCGACACCTTCGGTGCTGGAAGCAGTCTCGGATTTCAAGATGATTCTCGTTGCGATGCTATCACAATCCTTACAGAGAAGCATGCCGGTGTAAATTCTGTAGTGTCCATATGTACCGTGTTCCGTCGTGATGTCGGAGTGGATCATATCTGCACTTCTTTGGAGCATCGATCGTTTATCTTCGACAGTATCTCGAGCGAGGATCACCGCCATTATAGAGGTAACAAGCAGCGCTGCGAGCAGGACGAAGAAGAGCGTCTTTGATTTCATGGCCTTTCAGATTAGCAAGAAAAGAGGGATTGGGCAATATGCCTGAAGGTGAGTTTCATTTTGCAAACTCACATTTTTTTCATCTCTAGTAAGTAACATACAACTATACTATAATATTGTGAGTAATCTATGAGAAATGTGTTGGAGCGCTATCGAGCCATCTTTCGTAATAGAACCATACTGTGGAACGTGATCAGCAGTGTGCTTCTTTTTTTGCTGAGTACCGTCGCGACGTATATCGCATATACGTATACGCAAGTCACTGGGGGTACAGTGGTACAAGACATCATCTTGGACAATATCCCCGTATTCAACGTCGCTCCGTTTTTCTTCGGGGGTATGTTCTTGTTGATCACCATTCCACTACTTATCGGACTCTGGGATCCGCGAAGGATACCCTTTGGGCTCGAAGTGACCGCAGTCTTCTTCGTTGTGCGGTCGCTCTTCATGATCATGACGCATCTTTCCCCTCCGAACATTGCATATTACAGTTATGTGGAGCACGAGCATCATGTCGCGAACATACTCTTTTCTTTGAGCTCGGGGACGGATATGTTCTTCTCTGGTCATACGGGTTACCCGTTTCTGCTTTCTCTGCTATTCTGGGATTTGAAGCCGTGGAGGTATTTCTTCATCACGTTCAGTGTTGTGATGGCGATCACGGTGCTCTTCGGCCACCTTCACTATTCGATCGATGTCTTTGCTGCGTATTTCATTGCGCATGGAGTGTATACCTTCTCGAAGAGATATTTCACGAAGGAATTCGCGCTCATGTCTTCATAACCTTTCATCATGCTTACTTTCAATCCGACCGTGCTTGCATTCAAATATCCCGTACTCTTCCTTCTTGCGATACCTGAGGGTCCATTGCTTGCGGTGTTTGCAGGCTTTCTCGTACGACATGGACAACTTCTCTTTTTCCCCGCATATGTTGCATTGGTCATGGGTAATGTTGTCCCCGATATCTTTTCTTACCTTCTCGGTCGGTTTGGAAGCAAGAAGAATTTTCTTGAGCGCTATGGTCAGAAGTTCGCATTCATTGGAAAACATTTTCCGCTCGTCGAGAAACTCTGGAGTCAACATTACAAGAAGACGATCGTGCTGAGTAAGCTCGCATATGGATTGAGTACGCCATTTCTTATCAGTGCGGGGCTGATGAAGATCCCGTTCAAGAAATTCATTTCACACACGATCGTCATCGATCTCTTTATGATCGCGTCATTTCTCGCACTTGGGTATCTCTTTGGAGAAGCGTATGCGGTCATTGCACGCTATATCGATTATGGCGGTATCATCGTCGCGCTCTTGTTCCTTGTATTCATATTCGGATATCGATATGCGACAAAGCGTGCGAGCGCTGAGTTGGTCGCTTTAGAGGATTAAGAGAAGTATCATGAGAATAGCCATTTTCGCAGACAATTTTTATCCAGAGCTCAGTGGAGTTGCGGACTCTGTCTGGTTGTCCGGTAAGGAACTCGCTGAACAAGGACATGCGGTTACATTTTTCGTGCCGCGCTATTCTCGTAGGGAATTCGAGCTCGCAAATGCGCAACATAAAGAGCTTGAACATCATCCGAATATCACGATCAAGCGCATTGCATCTTTTGGCTATCCGACGGCGACGAAGCAAGGAAGGGGAACGATACCGAATATCTTCCGTGGCTTTTTCCACCGCAAAAAATTCGATATCGTGCATACGCACAGCTTCCTCTCTCTCGGTATTGAGGCGCACTTTTTCGCCAGGATAAACAAGATTCCGCTCGTCGGGACGAATCATACGGTGATCGAGAGCTTCCTTGAGTTCGCTCCGCCGCCAGTGCGCAAATATCTTCCAAAATATCTCATATGGTATTACAACGGTCGCGATCACGTCACCGTCCCATCAGTCGATGTGCTCAACAAAATGAAGCGTGAAGGTCTTGTCGCAAATAGCACGACAATATCGAATTCCATAGAGAGTGATTTCTTTGTCACTCGTAACGAGAAGGATGAGATACAGTCGAACATGGAGGGGAGGGTCTTTACCTTTCTCTATGTCGGGAGAATATCAAAAGAAAAGAATGCTGAAGTGCTGATCGACGGATTCGAGCGATTCCTCTCGATGTACCCTTCAGCAAATGCACGCCTCGTGCTTGTCGGTGGTGGTGCGCAGCGAAAGGAGCTTGAAGAGAAGATCATAAGGCATGGCCTCGGGGGGAAGATCATCATTGAAGGTCCTTATATCGGGCAGACGAAGTCTCGCCTCTATGAGATCTTCAAAGAGGCTGATGTATTCGTTACGGCAAGTCTCTCTGAAGTGCAGCCAATGACGATATTACAAGCGATGGCTGCGCGACTTCCTTCTATCGTAGCGCAGTCGTGGTCTCTGCCGTCACTCGTGTTGCCCGATCGCGGCGTGGTCTTTGATTCAACCGATATCACTGAACTCGCAGAGAAGATGTACATGCTCTATGCTGACGAAGACCTGAGGAGGGAGATGGGTGATCAAGCTGCTGCTTATGCGAGTCAATATTCCGTGCAGAGTATCGCAGGACATTGGGATGCACTCTATCGCAAGCTTATCCATGAGCATCATGGTGGGAGGACCTTGAGCTTGATCATCAGTGCGCACAATGAAGAGAAGTACATCGGAAAGACACTCGAACACATTCTCGCAGATGCTCCCCATGTGGTGCATGAGATCATCGTTGTTGATAATGCAAGCATTGATCGCACTGCAGAGATCGCAGCAAGCTTCCCTGGAGTGCGCGTCGTTCATGAGAGTGAGAAGGGGCTTACGAAAGCGAGACAGCGAGGGTATTTAGAAGCAACGGGTGAATTGCAGGCATATCTCGACTCCGATGGTCATATGCCTAAAGGTTGGGTTTATCGCGTCTTGCGCGAATTCGATAGTGATCCATCGCTTGTGTGCTTAAGTGGGCCCGCACATTATCACGATGTTTCACCGGTCAAAAAAGTATTCGTTCGGGCATATTGGTACGTATCCTATCTCACCTATTTGTTTGTGGGCTATATGGCACAGGGAGGTAATTTCGTCCTTACGAAGAAGGCGCTCGATGAGGTGGGTGGCTTCGATACTTCTATCGCATTCTATGGTGAAGATACGAATATTGCGCGAAGGGCGAGTGAGATCGGTAAAGTGAAGTTTACGCTGTGGCTCCCAATGTATACTTCGGGTCGGAGATTCAAGGGGCAGGGCTTCATAAAAACAGCATATCTCTATGTGAAGAATTTCTTCAGTGAGGTCATTTTGAAGAAGCCTTCGACTGATGAATATGTAGATATTCGATAAAACGACGCGAGACGCGTCGTTTTGCTTTGCTCACTTGAATACACCGTATATAATATATTTAAATCATGGAACGTTTACGTGAACATTATCGGGTTATCTCTCACGACAAGGGGATATTTTGGAACATCGTTTTGAGTGTCGCACTCTTTGCGCTCAGTGTATATGCGACGATGACTGCATACAATTATACGCAGACCGCGAAGAGTCTTGTGGTGAATGATCTTATTCTCGATCACATTCCAACGCTCAATGTGCAATTCCTTTTCTTCGGTGGCATCGCTTTTCTCATCATCGTTCCGCTCATCATTGCATTCCTCGATCCACGCAAGTTGCCATTCGGCCTCGAGGTGACGGCGATATTTTTCCTCATCCGTGCGTTCTTTATGGTGCTCACACATGTCGCACCGCCGAATATCCAGTACTACCATTATTTTGCATCAGCGCCTGCGGCTGCGAATCATGCGGCGCAAGCGTTGTTCTCCGTGAGTTCAGGGACAGACATGTTCTTCTCGGGGCATACAGGGTATCCGTTTCTTCTTGCGCTGATGCTCTGGAAGACGAAATGGCTACGGAATCTTTTCTTGGGATTCAGTGTGCTTATGGCGGCGACAGTGCTCTTCGGACACTTGCACTATTCGATCGATGTGTTCGCTGCATATTTCATTGCATATGGAGTGTTTAGGATGAGTAAACGCTATTTCTGGAAGGAGTATAAGTTGATGCATGAATAGGAAAACCAGCCGAGGGGCTGGTTTTTAAAGTGACATATCGTTAGGTGTAGGAGCAGAAAGAAAAAACACCCACGGACGAAGTCTGTGGGTGTTTGCTAGGCGTGCCTAGAGCGATGCGGCAGTGGCCTCGAGTCCAAAACCCTCGAGGGTTGCCTGTGCGACGCGCTTTCCGAGCGCTGCATCCTTGAAGCGGCGAGCGTTGATGAACACGCTCGTGCTGAACGGCATTCTGCTCGTCGTGAAGCCATGCACGGTGCCGTTTTTGACCGCAGAGAGGATCTCATCCTTCGTCCAACTGAAGAGACCAGTCGTGGGATTAGCCACTTCCGCGGTCTCGCCGATCAGCGTGAAGAATGCCGCCTCCTCCTTGAGGTCTGCGAAGACGAGTGGTTCACTGTGATAGTGCTTCCAGACGTTGCCTCGTTCGATGAGCTCGATCTGCGCCTCGTCGGCGAACGTCGTGCCGCCATCGAGATAGGCAACCTCGTAGAGCGGCATGGGCGAGTCGTCAGTCCGACGCTCATGAAGGTTGTGGTAGTTGATGATCGCGATGGTCATTTCACGCACGCTGTCATCATGGGGGAAGCGCACACGCACCTTGTCCTGCTCCCAGAATTTTGTTTCCGGGAGATCGCCAAGACGCACCCGCGCTCTGATAAGAATGCCCCGCTCGTCGCGCATGGCGATGTCGCGGCGTGCCTCTTCATCCTTGTCCACCATCTCGACAGCATAATCGCCGCGAATGATGCGCCCATCGGCGAGCCATACTGAGACGGAGCCCTTGGTGTGGTAGACACCCGGCTGGTGCACCAGGACGGGGACGCGGGGTTCGTAGATGACCGCATCGTAGAATCCACAGACGACACCCTTGGTGCCGTCGGGGACGTGTTTGTAGGTGTCAGTGTGGTTTCGCGTTTCGGGGTCCACCTTGAAGGTGACCTCGTCGCCGATTCGGAGCAGCTCGGTGAGGGTCATGGATTCCTCCTTGTTTGAGAGCGTTTGTGCGGAATGCACAAATATGGTCTGACATAAAACTGCCACACTATTATACACTTGTCAAGGATTATGAATCGTGGTGTGAAAAGGGGCTTGCGGGAGTATAAGTTGATGCATGAATAGGAAAACCAGCCGAAGGGCTGGTTTTTAGTTTAAGCCAAGTCTCTGGGATTTTTGACCAATACTTCTCCGTTGAACTCCTTGTGAATTTTTAGAGTGAGCCCAGAATCCATAGTGTAGACTGTTATACTTTCCGGGAAATTAAACAAGCTCCCGGTATTCTCAATTGCGGATTTCTCACGAATAGTTTTGATCGCAGCAAGAATGGAAATATCCCCAAATCCGGTCATGTTAAAAAACGACCTATCTGAATGCTTGTTAAGCATTGACTTGTAATGTTGCAGATATGAGTTTGCGTCAAAAAGTCTATGCTCGCTTAGATCTCGAAGGTTAGCCGGCATCCTTCTTCCGTGAATTAGTTCGGTGACTTCCGATTCCGATTTTACATCCGGTGTCACAAAATATTCCTCACGAGTTGTGTGATGGTTCTTGAGAATATAGTCTATTCCGTTTGTGTCGATTAGGTTCATATTTTCATGTCATCTCGATACTTCCGAAAATTCTTTTTATTTGGTGCTCCAAAGATTAAATACTGCGCTTGCATGCTCGACAAATAACCACCGGTGAATGCGCTATTTATTGCATCAAAAGTTGCTTGCCCACAAAATTTTTTAACCGAAGTGCTAATTTTGGGTGCATTCAGGTGTTTTTTTATTCCTTTCTGTTGTACAAAAGGTGGAGGAAGGAGGATGTTATAAGTGTCTTTATCGATGACCTTTCTCATTCGCAGAATCGTAACTAGTGCAGTTGGGGATATTTTATACTTGGAAGACAATGAA
>JAJZQJ010000015.1 GCA_021851895.1 bacterium | reverse complement strand
TCTGTTGATTCCTTTCTGTTGTACAAAAGGTGGAGGAAGGAGGATGTTATAAGTGTCTTTATCGATGACCTTTCTCATTCGCAGAATCGTAACTAGTGCAGTTGGGGATATTTTATACTTGGAAGACAATGAATCTCTTATTTGCGTTGAAATATGAGTTCCCAAAAGACTATCGGTCACAGATTTCGGAAGTAGTAATTCAGTAGTGATTAGGTGGAGTTTCTTCTTCGTGCCACTTGTATTTACTAGAGTGGTCTTGAAATCCGGTTCTAAATAATATTCGTACTCTCCAAGACCAATTATTGCAAGCAGAAATATAAGGGTATAAATTTGCCGGCTTTCAACTTCATCTGGGTTAATTTCACCAGGTAAGAATATACACGGCAATTTTAAATCCTTTATTGCAAACCCGCTTGTGTTTCGGTATACATTACTGGGCACTACTTTTGTAGCAGGCAATATTTTATGCGAAAGAACACCCCTCGAGATATTTATATTTTTTTGCTCTACTTGCTTGATTATATATTCAAGTGCATTACCTTTGGTAACATAGGATCGCAACTTATCTGTGTCGATTTCAAAAAAAGAGAGTATTTCAGCAGCCGCTGCGTCGATACTTAGTCCTTTAAGCGAGTCACAAAATGAATTTGTTGGTAGGGAGACATAGCTTGTTGTGAAATTTTGCTGCCGTATCAATCTATCAATTATTCGCCGAGAAGTAACATTGCCTTGCCCCTTTCTCTTCGACAGTAGTTTAGCTGAAATTTTATGCTCCCTATTCGTCTCAATGTTTTTAACTTGTTTCGCAAAATTTGTTTTATCAAGAAGAAACATCTGCCATGGAATAAGAATTTTTTCACACTCTTCTTTTAGTTGCGAGTACTCAATCTCTCCTCGATCAAATGCAGTTTGAAAAACTGGACGAGTAATTAGTTCTTCCTCGGGGTATGCATTGAGAATTTGCTTGACTACGTCATCTTCAAGTTCAATCGACCTTTTCCCTTTTTCGCAAAGCCACATACTAGTGAATTTACCACAAGTGACTAAATCGTAAAGCCGTAACACTTATGTTCAAGTGAGAATCTCACGTCGCGATGCCGCGCACCCTAAAGGGTCCCGCACGGCCCTGCTCCTCGAGAACCCACGGTTCTCGACGAAACCCTTTTCTCTGAAAAGGGTTTCTGCTCTCCTCGACGGGAAACTCCCGTTTCCCGACCCCTTCCCGGTTCGAATCTAAAGTGCGCTGCGCGCGCAAATTGGAAGTGAGATTCGACACCACTCACAAAGTATTTTCAGTGCGGGGCACTGAAAATACTAAGTGGTGGTCGTCACGACTCGCCGACCGTGCACGCGGCGATGCATTGTCACGAGCAAAGCTCGGACAATGCTGCGCCGGGTGACGGTGCCCGGCTCCGTCTTTCGAATCGTCACCATCTCTCGCCAAGACAACAAAAAATCTGCTTGCGCAGATTTTTTGGTCTTTGGCGGAGATGGTGAGATTCGAACTCACGGCCCCCGTAGGAGCGCCTGTTTTCAAGACAGGTGCCTTAAACCGCTCAGCCACATCTCCAGATAGTTATATGAGGAGGCTTTGCCTCCACAAGCCAAACTCCAATTGCTTAGCCTTTGCCTCGTAATTGTATCTCGGTTTCTTGACCGCGATTAGTGCATACTACCAAATATTCCCTAATTTGCAATACCGTGGCGGATGTATGGCGGCGTGCTATGATGGTTTCATGAGATATCTCGGCATCGATTTTGGCTCCAAGCGCATAGGGGTTGCGCTCTCTGATCCTTCAGGGCGTATGGCTTTTCCGCATTCGGTTATTCAAAATACGGCAACCACGAAGGATGAAATATTGGCACTTATGAAGAAGGAAGGGGTTGGCGTTATCGTCGCTGGTGACTCTCGAGATCGTGATGGTAAAGAGAATCCCATCATGCAAAAAGCGAAGCCGTTCTGTGAGACGCTCGCAGCCGAATCAGGGGCGCCGCTCTACTATCGTCTTGAGGCATACACTTCGGTGCAGGCGGCGCACATACAGGGCGACAATGCGATGAATGATGCATCAGCTGCGTCGCTTATATTACAGAGTTATCTCGATGGCATCAACGCACCTTATGAAGTCGATGATGCTTACGAGGATGATGAATACTAAATAAATTTCCATGATCATATTTTTTGACACAGAAACAACAGATGATGTGACAAAGGGGAGGTTGATCCAGCTCGGCATTAAGGAGCGTGGAGTTGAGAAGCCTATATTGAATGCGCTGTATCTCCCTCCGACGCCGATCTCCATCGAATCGATGGCCGTACACCATATCACCCCAAAGATCATCGGTGATCGACCACTTTTTAAGGATGCTCCTGAATTCGCGAGCACAAAAGCACTTTTCGAGGCGAAGGACACCATAGCGGTGGCACATAATGCTGCATTCGATGTTGCTATTCTCAAGAAGGAGGGAATAATCATTCCTAAGGTCATTTGTACGATGAAAGTCGCTCGCGCACTCGACCCTGATGATAAGATCCCGAGTTATCGCCTGCAGTATCTCCGTTATTTTCTCGATATCGAAGTGAATGGGGTGAATGCACATGACGCATGGGGAGACGTTGTTGTTCTCGAGCAGCTCTTTGAGCGGCTGCTCGCCAAGCTCGTGAAGGAGAAGGGGAGTGAAGAGGCGGCACTCGAGGAGATGCTCGCAATTTCCGCGCGACCATCACTCGTACGCACGATTCGTTTCGGTAAATATGCAGGGAGAAAATTCGCGGATATCCTCAAGGAAGATCGTGGTTATCTCGAGTGGCTGCTCAAACAAAAGCAACAAAATCCTGACGGCGATGAGGACATGATCTATTCACTCGAGGAATATCTTGGTATTCCACATGCTGCGCCACAACTTTGGGATTAAAAAACACCCGTGGGTGTTTTTTGTTAATCATGTATGACTTCTATCTTTGCACCAATGGTGTTGAGTCGTTTTGCGATCTCTTCATATCCACGATTGATCGAATAGACGTTGCGGAGGATCGATGTACCCTCGGCAGCGAGCATGGCGATCAAGATGATCATTGCGGGGCGAAGCGCAGGAGGGCAGACGATCTGTGCCGCCTTGAGCTTTGTCGGTCCGTTGATATATGCGCGGTGTGGATCAGCGAGCGTGATATTCGCTCCGAGTCGATTGAGTTCGGTGAAGTAAATCGCCCTATTCTCCCACATCCAGTCATGGATGAGCGTTGTGCCAAGCGCCTGTGTCGCAATGGGGACGAAGAATGGCAGGTTGTCGGTATTGATGCCGGGATACGGTTGCGCATGGATCTTGTCTCCTGCACTCACGAGTTTGCTTGGATGCACCGTAATGTCGACGAGTTTCGTGTGTCCGTTGTGTGCGAGATATGACTCGGAGAGATCGTAGCGCAATCCCATCGCTTTGAGTTTCTGAAGTTCGAGTGCGAGAAAGTCGATCGGACATCTCGTGATCTTGAGTCGCGAGTTTGTCGTGATCGCGGCGGAAAGGAACATCATCGATTCGATAGGGTCCTCGCTGTTGTGATACTCGATCGGAGTGTTTATCTCCTTCACGCCATGTACGACGAGTGTGCTTGTCCCTACGCCCTCGATCGTTACGCCGAGTTTTTGCAGGAAGAAACAGACTTCTTGTACCATATAATTGCTGGTCGCAAAGGTGATCGTTGTCTTGCCTGGGATGAGTGCGGCAGCAATGAGAAGATTTTCCGCTGCAGTATCACTTGCTTCATAGAGAATGATCTCCGCAGGGTGGAGATGTTTCGCGGATATCGCATAGTGCGTGTCCTTCGTGACGATCTTTGCGCCGAGTTCCTCAAGGCCATGTCGGTGGGCCGCAATAGTGCGATTGCCCATTTTGCACCCGCCAGCATGGGGGAGTGTGAAGTTCGACTCTTTGTGGATGAGTGCTCCGATAAGCATGATCGATGAGCGTATCCTGCTTGCTGCCTCCTTATCCATCTGGTCCAACTGAAGTTTTTTCGGCGGTGTATAGCGAATGGTGTTCGATCCGATCCACTCGATCTTGATACCCATGCTCGAGAGGAGTTCGATGTAACGATTTACTTCCTCTATGCGTGGGATACCATGGAGTATCGTCGGTGCGCGATTGAGTAGTGCTGCAGAGAGCAAACCCATCGCTCCGTTCTTTGATGCATTCGTCGCTATCGTGCCATGGAGTTTGTGTCCACCTTCTATTCTAAAATCGAGCGAATCAGGCACCGTGATGATCTTCCTCCCAAGAATGTGGCTGATATTTTCGATCGCCGTCGTGGTGAAGTTTTGCCCACCCTTTTCCATTCGCGCGACCGCACTTTGGCTCGTCTTCAATGCTTTTGCGAAATCTGCTTGTGTCATGCCTCTTGCTTCGCGTATTCTGCGTATGAATATACCGATCTTTTCCTGTTCGTTCATTCGTCGATTATATCATATATGATATACTGCCTCTATGGAATTGACCCCCAATATCTCGCTCGCTGAATATTCCACATTGCGCGTTGGCGGTACAGCCAAAGGGCTTTTTGTTGTTGAGCGTGAGGAAGATGTTGCTGTGGCGCTCAAGGAAGCCGCTCAGTTGGGTGCTCGGGCGGTCATCATTGGTGATGGGTCAAATAGCTATTTTGGTGATGGTGCGCACGATGATCTCATTCTTATTCGTATGGCGATCAAGGGACTAGAATTACGCCCTTCACCAATAGAAGGCAAAGTGCTCACCGCAGGAGCGGGAGAGGAGTGGGATGCTGTGGTCACGCGTGCAGCAGAAGAGGGTCTTTGGGGTGTCGAGTCGCTTGCGGGCATTCCGGGCACTGTAGGTGCGGCACCTATTCAGAATATCGGTGCTTACGGAACGGAGGTCGGGGATATCATCGAGGCGGTGGAAGTATATGATCGCAAGAAGGATGAGATAAGAGGTATTCCTGCAAGGCTCTGTGCATTCGGCTATCGTTCAAGTATTTTCAATATGACGGAGAGGGATCGTTATGTCATCATTCGGGTGCGTTTCTGGCTGCACAAGAAGTTACGTCGACAGCTTCCTAAAGAGGTCGTAATACCTGAAGGAAGTGAGGCGACGCCAGCGGAAATAGGAAGGCAGATCCGCCTTATCCGTGCCGCGAAGCTTCCTGACCCACACGAATCGCCAAACTGTGGTTCATTCTTTAAAAATCCCGTCGTTACGACTGTGCGAGCAAAAGAGCTCTTGGTTGCGTTTCCCGAGATGCCACAATTCCCCGCAAGTGACGGAGTGAAGCTTTCCGCTGCATGGCTCATCGAGCGTGCAGGATTCAAAGGCAAGTCATGGGGAAACGTTTCCGTATCGACGAAACACGCTCTCGTGCTTGAGACCAATGGGAAGGCGAGTGCAGCAGAAGTCACCCAAGCTGTCGATGAGATAAGGGATGGTGTACAAGCACTCTTTTCGATCGAGCTTGCCCCAGAGCCGAATTTCTTCTCATAACAAAAAAGACCAGTGGTCTTTTTTTTTGTTTATCCTACGTGTGCGCCGACATCAGTTGGAATGTTCGGGTGGAAGAGCGCGAGCTTGTCGTCACCAGTACGTGCGGCAAGGATCATGCCATAACTCGTGAGTCCCTTCATTGTGCGTGGTGCGAGGTTCACGACAAAGGGACACTGTTTCCCAATAAGTTGCTCTGGGGTGTAGTACATGCGGATTCCCGAGAGTATCTGCCTTGGCTCCTTCTCTCCGAAGTCGACCGTGAGGCGAAGAAGCTTGTCTGCTCCTTCGATGAAGTCGACGGTAAGGATGGTGCCCACGCGTATCTCGATTTTTGCAAAATCGTCTATTGTCGCGTAGACAGGCTGAATAGGAGTCTCTGCTGCTGGCGCCGCGACCTCTGGAGAGGTCGGCTGCGCTTGTGTTGTCGCTTCGTTTTCCATGCAAAGAGTATAGCATGGATGGTCGACTCTGAAAGATTGCTATAGCCAAGCACTTACTGTGTATTTTGCTATGACCTATGACCCATGACCTATCCCCTTTATGTTATAATATGAGCAAATGTCCATTTTCTCTGCACCAAAGTTTCTGTCGATGCCCGCAGTTGGACTCGATATCTCTACGGACAGTGTACGTTTTGTGGAGCTCGAGCCGTTTGCGGGGCATTTTCGCGTGGCGCATCATGGGGAGGCGGCGCTACTTCCTGGAGTGGTGCAGGGAGGGGTAGTGCATGACCCCGAGGCGCTTTCGAAGGTTGTTGGACAACTTGCAAAGGAGCACCATCTTTCGATGGCAAATATCGCTTTACCAGAAGAGCAGGCATTTCTTGCACACATGGAGTTTCCTCGTGTGCCGCTTCGTGATGTCGGTACTGCGGTTGCTGTGCATCTCGAAGAGTATGTGCCTGTGCCACCAGAAGAAGCAATTTATGACTATGTCATCACCGAGTCTGAGCATGATGATACGACATCTGTGATCGCAAGCGTTCTTCCGCGGAAGACCGTGGAGCAATACCTTGAGATATTCCATGATACGGGCATCACTCCGAAGAGTTTTGAATTTCAGTCACATGCGATGGCGCGTGCGCTTTTCTCTAAGAAAGACAGGGGGGCGTATATGGGTGTCGATATCGGCAAAGACATCACCAACGTCTTCATCGTGCGTGATGGTATCGTGAATTTCTCGGCAATACTTGATATCGGCGGAGATACGTTGACCCATGCGATCGAGCGAAAACTCGGAATTCCTTTTGTTGAGGCCGAGACCCTGAAGGCGCGTCACGGACTCGTCGGTGGCGCAGAGGGTGGAGCGCTTCGTGATGCGATGCTTCCCGTACTCGAGGATTTGCGCACACGCATATTGCGACACTTTGCATTCTGGCAGTCTCGAAATGCAACGATTGCAGGTATCGAGCGCGTACTCCTCACTGGCGGCGGCGCGAACCTTAAAGGAATGACCGAGTATCTCGGGCAGGGCGTGCGCGTTGCAATGCTCGTTGCGAATCCTTGGGTCAATGTCTGTGATTTCAGCACCTATATACCTGATATTCCAATGCACGCTGCGCATGGCTACACCGCTGCGATCGGACTCGCATTGCGTAATGAACCACTCTAGTAAAGCAACATCATGAATCTCCTCCCTCAACAAGAGAAACTTTCGCTACAGCGCGAAATATCAATGCGACTCATCATTGCCGCGTGTTTTCTCGTTGTACTTGTCGAGGGCATTGGGCTCGTGTTGCTCTTGCCGACGTACGCCATCGTTCGGGCGCAGCATGACGCATTTTCTTCAGGTGTCGCCCAATTGCAGCAAACCGTTTCAGGTAAGGGGAGCGTGGAAGATGAACTCAAGAAGCACGCTGATAACATTCATAACTTCCTTTCCGATGTCGGTATTGCACGCTATGCACCATCAGATCTCATCGGAGAGTTGCTCGCGGTACGGCCTGTTGGGGTGAGTACGAAGACGATCGCATTCACAAGGAATGGAAACACTGGCGGTTTGCAGTTCTCTGGAGCTGGTGCGACGCGAGAAGGTCTACTCGAATATCAAAAGAATGTTCGAGAACTTCCTTTTGTCGCAGAGGCGCACTATGCAGAGAGTTTTCTTACGAAGAAGGTCGACATCAGTTACAATCTTACGATAACGCTGAAGTGATATGCAAAAAAGAACTTATATTACTCTCGCGATATCCATCGTACTTGCATTGGTGCTCGGTATTGCCGTTTGGTATGGAGTGAGTGCGATCATAACGCTCAAGAATGAATCTGATGTTTCGCGTGGAGAGTTTCAGTCGTGGATCAGGAAAAGTAAACAAGTGCTTTCCTTGCGCAAGACGCTTGATCGAGCCGCTGCAGTTGATGCCAGCCTACAAGAGTTTTCGTTTACGGTGACTGATGAAAATCAGATCCAGTTGATCTCTGATCTCGAGCGCATTGGTAAGGTGACGGGCGCAAAAGCTGAGGTCCGTGATCTTGAGGTTGCGCCAGATTCCACTTCACTATCGGGATCATTGACGTTTACGGGTGAGTGGGGAAATGTCTACCATGCACTCGCCGCGCTTGAGGCATATCCTGTGAAGTTCTACTTGAGCGATGTGTCCATCAATGAATATCAAGGGACGACTGCAAGCGCAACGACGAAGACCATCTATCGTGCAAATGTTCGCTTCACGATACTCCATACACATAAACCTTGACCACTATGGATAAGAAAATATTCAGTACAGTACTGCGTCGCTTGCATCTCGCAACAAGAGAGCATGTTGGAGTCGACGCGCTGTGGAGGATCATGATCATGGTCACCTTTCTCCTGCTCTTGGTGGCCATTGGCGGGGCTTGGTATATTTACAATTGGGGTATAACCGAGAGTATTGTTGTTAATCAAATGAAGCCTGTTTCTATACCGATCACTGAGGAAGAGCTTGCGAAGGTACAGGCTGATGTAAGCCAGCGAAGTGATCATTATGAGCAGGTCTTGCAGGTTGGCCCGAAAGTTGTGCCCATCGAAGGGAATACAAGCGAGCCGGTCTTGGCGACGACGACTGCAAGTACGACGATGTAAGGAAAAACGCGAAAGCGTTTTTTTTGTTAAGAACACACGAGCTTTGCTCGTATGCTGCATAGGCCAAGATATCTCACGAGCTTTGCTCGCGCACTCCAGAGGAGCCTCGCACCGCAAGGTTCTTCGAGAGCTGACGGTTCCTGATGCAGCCAAGATATCTCACGTCGCCTGCCTCGCGCACCCTAAAGGGGCCCGCACGGTCAGGCTCCTCGATCTCCTTACAGGAGCTGTACACCTTTTGGATCTTTTGTTTCGAAGACTCACAAAAGTTCTCAAAAGGTCTTGCACTCTCGCTCCCATAAGAATGGGACCCATGAGCGAGAGCTCACCCACGGTTCCTAATGCAGCCAAGATATCTCACGAGCTTTGCTCGCGCACTCCAGAGGAGCTTCGCGCGGCAAAGCTCGTCGAGAACCCACGGTTCCTAATGCAGGCAAGATATCTCACGTCGTAATGCGTCGCACTCCAGAGGAGCCTCGCACCGCATTACTCCTTAGGAACCCACGGTTCCTAACGCCTTCTTTGAGGACAAAGAAGGCTGTGTTCCTCCACGGGGAACTCCCGTTCCCCGACCCCCTCCCGTTCGATTCTTGGCGGAGAGACAGAAAAACAAAAAA
>JAJZQJ010000010.1 GCA_021851895.1 bacterium | reverse complement strand
GTGTTTTGAGGATTCGAAGTATCAATGAAATTTTCTTCCATTGATGTTTCTCCGGAGATACCATCACCATCAACAGCAACAACTCTTATTGTATGGACTCCTGCACTAAGTTTGTAATCAGAGGGCATGAATGCAAACTCATACGGTTGCTGTTTTACAGATCCAAGAAATTGACCATCAAGGAAGAAGTCTACCCTTTCGATCGATTTTGTTGATGTTATCTTTGTTTGAACTCTATATTTATCGGAAAGAGAAACGACTCTTGTATTCACTGTATTTTCATCGATCACGATCTCCACACTCGGACCAGAATCACTTCTAATGGTATTATTCGCAACTGCAACAAGTGCACTCCCTGGAATACCATTTTCTTTCAACCACTTCTGTGCTGAATATTCCCAGCGAACATACTGTTCATCGTTTTCAGGATGACTAGGTACGGGTCCTGTTGGATCATTCTTATCAACGAAATAGAGAATATCATGCGCTTCCGCTATATTCGGTATAAACTTCTGTTCCCTATACTGCGCAGGAACACTCGCGTCCGCGATCTGACCAGTACGCGTATCGATATCATACGGCGTCGTATTCATCCAAATACCTCGAAGTGCTGGTTTTGTGTTTGGTGATGCAGGATCAGGTGGAGTAAAACGTTCATCTTTAGGAAAACGATCAGGGAATTTTTCAAAGACTTGATTTAAGTAATCCCTCCAAATTGGTGCAACTGCGAAACCTGCAGCCTTCTTGACCATCGGTGTATTATCATGATTTCCCGCCCATACAAGTGCAACGATCGAAGGGGTATACCCAATAACCCAGTAATCACGAGAATCGTTTGTGGTACCCGTTTTCACAGCTACTTGGCGGTCAGGAAAATAGAGGTCTGAGCTTGGTCCATATGCCGGTGTACGTGCAACGTTATCAGAAAGCACATCTGAGAGCAGTCGTGTTACTTGTGGAGGAAGCACTTCCTTAGGTTCACTTGTGTACTCTTTGATCACCTTTCCATCCTTATCCTCCACTTTTTGTATCATTTGTGCTGGCTGTAAGACTCCATCATGGGCGAAAGCACTATAAGCTTGTGCCATCTCATATGGTGACACCTCACCTGCACCAAGAACCAAGGAGAGTCCAAAACGATTTGCTTGATCAAGTGTAGTAATACCTAGATTCTTCGCAAGTGCGAGTGCTTTATCAATACCCACAAGATAAAGCATTTTCACCGCGGGCACATTCAATGACTGTGCAAGTGCATTCCTTAATGATATTGGACCATGATAGGTACCATCATAATTCTTTGGTCTATAACAATCAGTATTACTTTCTGGAATTTGAGCTGGATCGATATTACAACGTGTATCGAAGCTTGTTTGTGCGTCGAAGACTACTGTACTCGGAAGATACCCTTCTCGAAAAGCTTCGGAATAAATGATCGGTTTAAATGATGATCCAGGCTGACGTCTTCCATCATTGACCACATTGAACATTCCATAACCTTTTTGACGGTAATCCCTCGATCCGACGAGTGCGAGTACTTGTCCTGTCTTTGGATCTAAAGCAACTAATGCGGAATTATCAGCATTGAAGTTACTCTGAAGTACGTCTCTATGTTTAGCGATCGTATCCTCAGCAATATGTTGAAGGTCGAGATCAAGTGTAGTGATGACTTTTAGTCCACCATTCTTCACATAATCCTCTCCATATTCATCCTCGAGACGCTTTTTTACCTCCATCACGAAATGTGGTGCCTGAAGTGAAGCTGAATCACCTTGAGGTTCATCGAATTTCACCACTTCCGTACGCGCCTGTTGCTCTTCCTTAGGGGTGATCATACCAAGCTCAAGCATGCGCTTAAGCACAAGATTCTTACGTGCGTTAAGTGCATTAATATCACCACCATGGGGACGCAAGCGTGTAGGGGATTGTGGTAAAGCGGCAAGATATGCAGCCTCAGCGAGATCCACTGCGCTTGCATGCTTTCCAAAGTACCCCATTGCAGCCTCTTCAACACCTACGATATTTCCACCATATGGGGCGTCATTGAGATAAAGCTCAAGAATCTGATCTTTTGTCTTCACTCGTTCGAGCTTCAATGCAAGAATCCACTCCTTAACCTTTCGTGTCACTGTTTTCTCTTGAGACAATAATGCATTCTTCACCACCTGCTGCGTTATTGTTGAACCACCTTGCGTATATCCACCTGTTGTGAAGTTCACGTATATTGCACGAAGTATTGCACCTGGTTTTATACCGGCATGTTGATAGAATTCAGCATCCTCTATAGCAATCGTCGCCTGTTGTATATTCTTATTTATCTGACTGAGTGGAACGATCGTGCGTTGTATATCACCATAAACATCATAGAGAACATATTCACCAGTACGGTCGTATATCTTCGTCGATTGAGATCGAAAACGACTATCAAGCAATTGGAAATCTGGAATTTGTAATGTAAGCGCCCAAGCGAGAAAAACACTTGTAAAAAGTGTTCCTAAAAGGAAGAACCAGGTAAAGAAATATTGTAACCAATAGAGTTTTCCTAATTTCTTCTTTTTTACAACAACTGTCGATGGAGATGAGTGCATATTGATTGAACTGTTCTACATTATATCACTTCTCATGACAAGTCATAGAAGAAAAACGACACCCTTCTTCAAGAAGGATGTTGTTTTTAACCACGCATTGGCATTAAAAGATATCTAAAGGAACCATCACTAACACCCTCTATAACGATCGGTCTACCCGGACCTGCACATTTAAAAACCACAGAATCACTTGAGATAACCGTCAGTACATCATTCAAATAACGTGTATTAAGAAGATATTCCACAGCATCACCAGAAAGTACTGCTTCGATTTGTTGAGAAGTCTCACCAACCTCATCATTTCGAGCCTCTACTTCAAACACTCCTTCTCCTGGCATTATCTTTAGGCGTACTTGATGTAATTTTCCAGAAAAGACAGTTGTTATCTTTAATCGATCAATAAGATCTTGCTTCAAGAGAGTTGCTTCAGAAGTAAACTGACGAGGAATTATTTGATGATAATCAGGAAATATTCCATCAATAAGTCTTGTAGTTAAACGAAGTCTCCCTGATACGAAAGTGAGTTGTGTCTTTGAAAAATAGATATGTACTTGATCATCCAAGCCTTCAAGCGCACGAGATATCTCGGTGACATTTTTTGAAGGTATAAGTACTCTTATTTCATCTTCAGGAACCGTCTTTAAGGGAACCTTCTTTTCAGCCAATCGAGATGAGTCAGTTGCAACAAGATAGAGCGTATTATGCTCAATAGTCATTAATACAGAAGCGAATTCCGGCTTTACATCAGTCACTGCCGCAGCATAAACTGTTGATTTGAACGCATTGATCAATGTTTTTGCGGGTAAAGTGATCTGCGTCCCTTTCTCTAAGAATGGAAGCGTAGGGAAATCCTCATACCCATACCCCTTAATGAGTGTTGAGTAGTTTTCTCCAGTTATTGTGAGATGTTCTCCTACTTGTTCAAGAGTGACGTTTCGCTCTTGGGGAAGATTATTCAAGAATGATCCTAGGGTGTCCGCTGGAATAGCGAGAACGCCTTCTCTCTCAACACGTGCAGGAAGTTCGATCTCTATACCGAGATCGAGATTTGTTGCACGTAAACGTAAAGAAGTGTCATTTGCTATTAGCAGTACATATCGTAAAACAGGAAGCGTCGCCTGCTTTGCAGTGAAACGTTCTGCAGTAAGTAGAGCATCTTTCAGATTGAGTTTTACACATTCGAGCTTCATATTTCTTTATATAAATCCATTATTATTAAGAACACTGTGAGTATGTGTACAGTAAGAATTCTTCGTTGAGGAATATGGGTTTTTATTTGAACGTCAGTGTGGATAAGTTGTCGTCCAGGAGTAGTTATCAACAACCCTTCTCGATCTCATTCAATTCATCCCCAATACCCATTTAGAATACCTTAAACTTACCCACTTGGAAACACACAGGAAAACACTCACTCTCCACAATTACTCCACAATGTGCGTAGGTATGAGTATTGTGAACAAGTGAAAAAACCTTACATTACAACATATTTGCAAGTATTCTTATAATTTCAATTTAGTGATTTTATGACATGACTTACAAAAAAATATAGATTGAAAACATTCATTTTTCGTATTTTGTATAGTCTTGATGTTCTTGCAAAGCAAAAAGCGCCGAAGCGCTTATTACTAGAAGAGAGCTCTTATTTGTTCGATTTCCTGAAGGAGTGTGCCATCGGTTTTCACATCATTTTTAACCTTTTCACAGCTATGAATGACGGTTGTATGGTCCCTTCCCCCTAGTTTTTGACCAATAAGAGGGTATGAAATGTTGAAATCCTCTCTAAGGATGAACATGAGTATCTGGCGAGGACGCACGACCTCCTTTCGGCGAGTTTTTTCATAAATATGCTTCTCGTCGATGTTATAAAAACTTGAGATAACACGCACAATATCCTTAATTGATACTGGTCGAGTCGGTTTTGTGTTGTTTTTTATAAGGGATTTTATATCCATCACAGAAAGTTCCCTTTGTTTGAGTTGCGCTTGGCAGATGACAAGATTGAGTGTTCCCTCTAATTCTCGTATTGATGCTTGTATGGTTTCAGCCACATAACGAAGAATATCATCGCTAAGAATGATCCCTTGCTGTCTTGATTTTTCTTGAAGGATAGCAAGACGGGATTCATAGTCAGGCATCGTGATCTCAACGATCATTCCTGCACCAAAACGAGATTTTAAGCGATCTTCAAGGCCATTTATGTAGTTTGGATGGCGATCAGAAGAGAAGATGATCTGTTTATTGTTTCCATGAAGAGCTTCATAAAGATGGAAAAGTTCTTCTTGGGTCTTCTCTTTTCCTGCAAAGAATTGAATATCATCCATGATGAGTACATCATGTTTACGATAGCGTTCCTTGAATTCCGCATGTTTTCCTGACTGAACCGCAGCAACATAATCATTTGCAAAACGCTCAGAACTGATGTATTGAATGCGCTTACCTGGAAAATTCTTCTTTATTCCATTACCCAATGCTTGAGTAAGGTGGGTCTTTCCTATTCCTGTTTGCCCATAAATGAACAATGGGTTATACATGATACCCGGCTTTCGAAGTACTGCTTGTGAAGCAGCAAAAGCGAGCTCATTGAACGGCCCAGTGATGAAATTCTCAAAGGTGTATCGAGGATTCAGTCCATCCTCTTTGTTTACGTATGCTTCTGCAAGGGGTAATTCTCCAGCGAGATTCATTGAATTTACGCGACTTTTCTGAGTAAATTCAGATTTTTCCAATTGAAGATCTCTTCCCGCTTGGTTTGGAGTGATATTTTTGGCGATAACGAACTCAATAGCGCGAATTTCAGGAGAAATATTGCGTAAAATGCGGAGAATAGTGGAATTGTACTTGTTTGCGAGCCAATCTCGAGCGAACTCATTTGTAGTGCCAATAAAGGCAGTACCCTGCTCAATACGAGTGATTTTCGTGTTCTTGAACCATGTAGTGAAGTTTGCTGGTGAAACCTCGAGTTCAATATCGACGAGCGCACGTGTCCACAATTCCTTATTCTCCATGATCATAGGTGTTATTGAGTTTTGGTACACAAGGGTATTAAACACACAAGATCGATCAGTGTGTTCATATCCCTCGAGTACAAAGGCCGGTTAACGTGTGCACATTATAGCGGAGGGAATGGCATTTGCGCTACAGGCACATTTGTTCATAACCCTGTGGATAATGTGTTGATATGAAGATTACGTGAAAAGAGTATGCAGAGCAAGTTGACGCTTACGCTTATGTAATTTCACATGAGAAAAAACAGAAAATGAAATATTTCATTTTCTGTTTATGGAAGATCGACGAGATTTTTTTGCCAAGGATGACATCGTGTTATTCGAAGGAGTCCCTTCCCTACCCCTTTTATTGCACCATATTTTTGTATAGAGGTTTCCATATACTCAGAACACGTTGGATACATAGCACAAGTTGTGCGACCTTTCGAAAAAATACTTTTATCGGGAGAGAGAAAGCGCTGATAGAAGCGAATGATGTATGAAGTGAGCATATTATGCTTTTATCTTTCTCATAAAATCAGCGATATCGCTTGCAATGTCTGCAAAGGTGATGTCTTGTGTGTGTTGTGTTGGAAAAACAAGAAGAAAACCAAACGCTGTGCTATCAAGAGTAGAAAGTTCATTTTTGAACACCTCAAATACACGACGCTTAAATACGTTTCTTGTGATCTTTGTTTTGTAGTATTTTTTTGCAGCAATGATCGCTATTCGTGTGCGTGGGCTCTTTTTTGATATTGCACGTATGCGAAGGACCCTTCCTGTCCATTGGAAAGCAGGAAGTCTCATATCTGGGAAATCATGACGTTGAATCCTTCGAGAAGATGGGAGCATGATGTTAGTATAACAAATCATCCACGCCCAAGAAGGAGTGGATGATTTGGGTTATATTATACCGTTACGAGGCGCTTTCGGCCGAGTGCACGGCGACGAGCGAGCACTGCGCGGCCGGTTGGGGTTGCCTTGCGTGCAAGGAATCCGTGTGTGCGCACACGCTTGAGTTTCTTTGGCTGATACGTCTGAGACATAATATGGCCACTCTATAACAAAATACCGAAAAAAGCAAGCTTTTTAAGACGCGGTTCGGGAATGAGTAAGACACATGTAGTTGTAAATATCAAGTCACTTTCGCGTAAAAACTCGCAAAACGGCAGAGTATCTGTTAGTATTCATCTAACATGAAAACATTTTGGATGGCATTCGTATATAAGCCGATCTATAACGCATTTTTCCTGCTCCTCTGGCTCACTCCGGGACATTATGTAGGGTTTGCGATCATTGCCCTCACCCTACTCGTGCGTTTCGCTATATACCCATTGACCCTGAAGTCGATAAAGGCGCAGCGCGCCATGAAGGATCTTGATCCGAAGATTAAGGCGCTCAAAGAGAAACATAAGGAGGATAAGAATGCATTGTCGATGGCGATGATGGAACTCTATAAACAAGAGAATGTCTCCCCAATGAGTGGATGTCTTCCTTTGTTAATACAGATACCCGTTATCTCAACCCTCTTTTTTGTTCTTAAGGGTATTGCTGTGGTGAATACTGATCTACTCTATTCTTTCACCCCACATATCGCACAGCCAAGTTTAGCTTTCTTTGGTCTTGATCTTGCTGGTCAGAGTCTCCTCCTTGCGTTACTTGTTGGACTCACACAGTACTATTCAACACATCTTTCAATGGGTCCAAAGACTGCAAAGAAAGTTGTGAAGGATGGAGAAAAGGCTTCATTTGCTGATGATTTCCAGGATTCGATGCAGATGAATATGCGTTATTTCCTCCCCGCATTATTGGCTTTCACGGCCTACAAGCTCACCGCCGCAGTTGCGCTTTATTGGGTAACGAGTAATATGTTTACCATAGGCCAAGAGCTTTATGTGAGAGCGAAGAGTGATAAGAAGCTTAAGGGAAATTAATTTCACGCACTATGGAGCAATCAATGAATGTGGTGATTCGTACGATGATCGAAAAAATGGGTGCTACGGTTGAGGATGTTCGAGAGGAGACCGATGTGCAAGGTGGTTTGATCTATCATGTCGATACTCCTCAGAGTGGGATGTTGATCGGTGTTGATGGTGAACGCTTGAAAGCGATCAACTATATTGCAAAGCGTATCGCCGAACAAAAAGGCCTCCCTACGACATTCCATGTTGATATTGGTGGGTATGAAGAGGCTCGTCGGAAAAAGATCGCCACTGTTGCGAAGATATATGCTGAGCGAGCACGCTACTTCAAGGCTTCGGTTCCAATGGAACCGATGAACCCCTATGATCGATTGATCGTTCATGCTACGTTGCAGGAAATCCCCGATGTGACAACCTCCTCTGAGGGTGTCGGCAGTATGCGACATGTTGTCGTCTTCTATAAAGCTCCAGAGACGGAAACAGGATTCAATTGAATTAAAAACACAGCATTGCTGTGTTTTTAATTTGGTGCTTGTACGCCAAGGCAAAGTTGTTGATTTGGGTTGTTTGGATTCTTTGGACAGTAATTGTCGTCGAATTCTACTTCTTCTCCATTTTTAAGGAATACGCTTTTACATGCCCAATATTTGCTCGATTCATAGACTCCCGGTGCATTGTCCATGCACACGTGATAGTGCACGCCTGTTGTTTTCTCTGTTGCACCAGAAGATTCATAGTTATACCACCAACCATTGAGGTAGTAGCGCACATTTGGTATTGCATGTGAGAATGATGGGGCGATCATTGTCGCGTTCTTCTTGAGATATGCATCGATAGCACTATTTGAACTCATGTCATAGGTGTAAGGAAAATCCTTACCATGGGTTTTATGCATTCCATTCCCTTCGGTGCCTCCAGTGAGTACAACGCCACAGTCTTTCCCTGTCGCAACTTTACAACTATCAGCAAAACCATTGATGTTCGCAAATACTGCGTTATCGAGACCACTTACATTTGTACAACCTTTCGCCATCGAGTTTTGGCAATACGCCTTATTCACCGCTACGTTGTGCTCACGAAGGAGGGCGCGATCTGTTTCTTCTTCTTGTTTGAACGCAGGGTCGACATTTGTTGTATAGAGCATACAACGAGGAGTGGTTGCTCCCTGGGCGAGTTCAATGGTGACATAAGCATTAGGATCATGGAGTTGTGTTGTTGCTTGATTGATGCATTCCTGTTCGACATCGAACTGACCAACCCAATACTTTTGCTGCGAACTCTTATCTGTTACGAGATAGTAATAACCATTTTTTCCTAGACCCTTGGTCACATTGTCGGCAAGGATAGGATTCCCTTTTGCGTCCGTTGGGACAGGATTACCACTCGCATCCTTTGGTGTTAAGTCTTCACAATTCGTTGGATCTTCACATACCATTTTCATTTGCGCTGTTCCTGTAGATGCTGGGATTATCAGGTTTTGTGTGACGAGGAGTGGGTTGATCGTGTTGAGGAAGATCCATGATCCCGCAACAAGGAGAAGTGATCCAATAATGGCGACCAATTCCTTCTTGACCATTGATTGTGCGTTTGCACTCGGTGCACCTGCGACAATCTTAAAACCAACGAGGACGAGGCGTACGACACCGAATACTCCAGCAAGTCCAACCGCGAATCGAAACCATTTTTGTAGATAGTTTGTGAGTGCGTTCTGGTCTCGAAGGTCTATTGTTCCCGTGAAGTTTTGTCCAAGCGGTGCGATGTAGGTATACATACCCTCAGGGTCTTGGCGTGCCGCTGGTGTTTGTGATACTCCAACAAGCGGAATGGTGATTGTAGTCCCGATCCCAATTGGTACACTAACATCCACTACATCTTGTGCGTGGACATCTACTGCGAAAAGGGTCGGAGAGAGTGTGATGATCGCAATCGATAAGAATACCGAGATCTGTTTTAGTTTATTCATAGGCCTTCTTGTGATGTAGTTGCACTGGAGGTCGAACTCGTGGTGGTCGTGTCGAATAAGCGATACATCCAGAGATGCTTATCTTGGTTATTTAACATGAATACCGCATATGCAGATGGTGTGATGTCCACTATATCGAGCTTCAATTTATATGCCTCAGGATTTAGCAATACCGTATTCTCACCTTTTGTAAGGTCATATCTTTCGAGCATGTCCGAAAAATGATTCTCACCGAGATACCAACTGTCCGGATATGTCGTACCCCTTGTGTTGGGTACCCCACAATAGAGATCATTTTCATCCGAAGACCACGAACACTTCTCCGCTATTGTTACGAATGGAACATCAGATGCTTCGACGTTTGAGAGGATATCAGGGTCGCGAAGCTGTGATGAGTATATGTTTCCATAACTCCCTGAAACGAAAGCAATTGATCCTGATGGAGCGATTGCTGTGGTTTGCGCGATTCCCGCAGGAATACTCATGATGAGTTGTTTGTTCGATAGTTTATAGGTACCGCTCATCGCGAAACGAGATGCCTTTGCCGAGAGATAGATCGTACCATCGTTTGTGATCGAAGGAATCCATTCAGAGAGTGGTAACGTCCCCTTTCTCTTGAGTGTTTGTGTTGCGATATCAAGGACGTCGATATTGGCGCCAAGTGGGTCCTTGATCACAAGTACAACTTTCGATGCATCTTGACTTGCAGCGAGCTCAAGCACATTGTCAGCGAGAGCTATAGGGTTATCTAGGGAGAGTGGTGCATTGGAATCACCTGTCTGATCGATGGTGTAGAGTGTTGTCTTTATGTTCCCGTTTCCATCGATCCCTCTTACGATAAGTTTGTCTTCCCCGACGAAGGTCGCGTCGTGAATGCCAAGTATAGGCTGATCGCTCACTGTCGTGGAGCTGTAGTTTGTCGTGCTCACTTCAACGAGTCTGCCGAGTGTTCGATCAAAGAGTCGAATCGTTCGTCCATCGCGAAGAACAGTGTATCCAGCAACAGGGCCTTTGTAGAGTTCTACCAGTTTTTGAACTCCTTGTTCTTGGCCGGGGGCTTGAGTGGTTGGTTGTGTTTCCCCTCCCTGGATGACCGTCGGCTGTTCTTGGGTGATCACATTTCCTCCAACAGGAAATGTTTCCCCAGCGGGTGGTGTTGTGGGTGACTTCTTGAATATCAGGAAGTATGCAAGAATCCCGATGAGTAGTGCGACGACAGTGATTCCAGTAAGGAGAAGGATTCGCTTTTGTTTTTCAGGTGTACGGTTCTCTGCTGGTGTTGGAGCTTGGTTGTATTGAGGGATGAAGTCCGCCATATGTTATTTATTATTGAATAACCAAGTAAAACTACCTTTTGCGAGCTGCATCACATTGACTGCATTCTGCGCAGAGAAATCTAGCCCTATCTTTCCTGCATTATTCGGATCGTTGACACGAGAGAGGCGGATACGTTCAAGGTTTTGTCCGAAGCCAGAGAGAATATTCGTTCCATTTGCTGTCCAATCATATTGCACTTTACTCCTGCTTCGCTCACTGTTTGCAATACCATAGGGTACAGCGAGAAGTGACAATTCCGATCCATCCTTCATAAAGGTGTTTTGTAGAGCATTTGTTGTTAAAACCCCTTGTGTTGGAGAGAGTTCATAGAAATATGCAGACGGGACGAAGGATGGAATGCGTAATGTCTGAGCAACGGCCTGATCTCCGAGTTTTGCGTCGATACTTAGTGGGAGTGTTGAATCTTGCCATGCACCAAGTGTTTGTACGCTGTTATTGCCTACTCCTTCGCCAAGAGATATTGTGCGATCCTTTTTCCAGCTATAGCTCGGCAGTGTGTCAGTCGCAACGGCCCCAAAGAATGGGATGGCGAGGGTCTTTACGATACTCATGTGTGACGGAAGTGCTTTACCATGAAAGAAAGGGGGCACCGCAGTCTGTGCTTCCCAGAGTACATCCATAATGGATGGGCTCAGTACGATGTCATTGCGGTAAATTCTACCAAATAATGTGGTGATCGCGGTGACATGTGTTTGCTCGCCAAGTGCTCCAACGGTCACTTTCATTGAGGTTAATCCGATATCCTCGCTCATTGGTTGCCCATCAACAGACCAGGCGATCGTTGCACCACCGAGATCGATCACTGACGATGAGACTTGGACAGTGACCTGCCCATCAGGCTGTATTGGTCCTTTTGTATCTATACTGATGATACTGTTCGCAAAAGCAACACTTGGGAGTGCGGTCGAAAGGACGAATAAGGTTGAGAGAATTATTTTTTTCATATGACGTTATGCATATTGCATTGGAACTTCGTTGTCGCTGCGCAGTTCAGCGATCTCTTGTTGCAGGGTTTCGATTCTTTCGTTCATATCATCAAGTGCTCTTTGTCGCGCTTCCTTGTTTGCTTCGATACGTACCCAAATGAGTGCCAAAGTTTCTGTGGGGAGAAAACCGAGTATTGGAACCATTTCGATGATCATGCCCATCACTTGTATCTTCGCCTTTTTCCCATTCATGGGTATGCCATTAAGGAAGAAGTAGAGCTGAGAACAAGTGTAAGCGAAGAAGTCGAGCGCTGAGGCAACTATCCAGACGATGATACCAATGATGACCGTCGCATCACCAATGAGCTCTATGATCTTGATAATGATCGCAATGATGTCTTTTGCGACCATTAAGAGGAGGATGAAGTAGAAACCGATTCCACTTGCGGGTTTTTTGTAGGTAAACTCTTTTGGGAGTCGCGCTATCTCCTCTTCTCTTTTTTTGATTTCAAGTTGTTTTAAATTGTTTCGGCTGATGAGTTCCGCTCGCATCTCCGCCGATGCCCAACGTTCCTCAAGAGATTCGCTATCGTTACTTGTTTGTTGATTCTTTTCTTGTGCGCGAAGTCTCTGTCCTGCGACTTCGACAATGCGCCGTGGCTCGGATTGGTTGTTCGCTGGGCGAATATTCGACTGGCCGGCGTCGGTTGCTTCACTGAGTCTTTTTTTTGAGAGATCGATCTTGTCTCTTTGTGCGGCGCTAATAGGGGCAACTCTGCGTACCCCCGTGCTCTTTAACATACCTCCTGCGCGCGCTGCTCCTGTGGCCATAGCTCTATTATACAGTATTTTTTCGCTTTCGCTCTCGATAGGAGCGACAAAAAACAACACAAAAGTGTTGTTTATGTATTACTGATCTGTGCTTTCGCGCGCTTTATTGCGAGCATTTGTGCGGGGTCCGAAGAAACGATTTGGTCTTCGGTGTATGAAGCGTAGACCTTGATGGCGACATGCTTCAAACCCGCAAAGAATATGCCCTCTCCCACGCCTGATTCAAGGAGGAGGTACTTTTCTTCATCAGTGAGGTGAAAGGCTTCCTGGACAGTGTCGATGGTCATTGGAGACTGCTTCAGAAGGATCTGAATGGAGGAATTGGTGAGAATAGGTAGGCCGTAGGGCGATTTGAGGAAGTCATTGACGTCTTGGGTGATCGTTGCGATTCCGAGATAGTATTTACGTCCACGCTTTGCGAGCCCGAAGAGGAATGAAGCGGTATCTTCCGATTTCATCATGATCCATGCCTCATCGACGATAAGCAATCGCTTCCGAAGTTCTTTCCTGACCGCTGTCCAGATGTGATGTGTGATGATGTGCATCGCAACTGTTTTGAGTTCGTCTTCCATGTTTCTGATCGAGAAGACCGTGAAGCGCTTCGTGATGTCGACATTTGTCGGCTGGTTGAGGAATCCTGACCAAGTACCACGAGTGAATTTTTCAAGACGCTGAAGGAGATTTTCCGTTCCTTCCATTCCTGAAAGGACCATTTCGAGATCGGTGAGTAGCGGTGGTTCGACATCTGCCCAATTCGAGTTCTCATTGATATCCTTCATCGCGTACGTTTCGGTGATCGCGCGATCCATGATTCCATCTTCTACTGGAGAGAGTCCTCCGAGCATCACACGGAAAAGTCCGATGAGGAAGATGATGTTTGAGCGCAAGACGTCACCAAAGGATTCATCATCCCCAGGCATAGGAAGGTCGAATGGGTTGATGTGGTGCTCTGAAGTGAGCGAAATATTGAAGTAGCGCCCCCCTGTCGCCTCAGCGAGGTACAGATACTCCTGCTCGGGGTCGATGACGATGACGTCGGCGTCAAACATGAGCGTGCGGATGACTTCGAGTTTTGTTGTATAGGATTTTCCCGAACCAGAGCTCGCAAACATGACGGAGTTGTAGTTCGGCATCGAGAATCGATCGAATAAGACGAGGGATGCGTTATGTCGATTGATTCCCCAAAGAATACCTTTGTCTGAGGTGAGATCGAAGGATACGAATGGGAAGATCGAAGAAAGTGGTGCAGAGTTGAGCTTATAATGCACCTCAAGCTCGTCGCTCGCTATGGGGAGCACGGAACGGAAACCCTCCTCCTGTTGAAATATCGTCGGTTTCACGTAGACCATTTTCGCATCGAGAATGGACTTGATCTCTCCTTCTACGCGATCAAGATCCGTCTTGTCATTCGCGTATATGGTGATATAGAGCC
The DNA here is from genome assembly GCA_021851895.1 of bacterium. Lineage (GTDB taxonomy): Bacteria > Patescibacteriota > Minisyncoccia > Phycocordibacterales > UBA6899 > JAJZQJ01. The sequence continues at coordinate 35,539 of JAJZQJ010000010.1, read as the reverse complement.
CAACATCGAAGAGTTTCTCTGATGCCTGCTGAAGCCCATCACGCAGGTCCTCGAGGTCCTGATATGCGGTATCGAGCATAGGATCGCGCACGAGACCTTTTTCTTCTCGGTCTGCGATCTGACTCTGGACTTCAGCGACTTTCTTTTGAAAAGCGTGGAGTGCCTCTTCTGTTGAGATCGGGTGGATGTGTATGGAGATATCGAAAGCCTTATCAAGGTTGATGATCGGAGTGAACCAGTCTTGAGAGAGGTTTCGTGGGTAGGAGATGACGAACATCGTTCGAGCCATCTTCGATCCGATATAAAGTTCGTTCGGTGTTATCTTTACCGCAGCAGGTGCAAGTATGTCTTTGAGAGAGGTGTCACTCGAAGTCGTGACATCGGGGGAAAGCATGTTATCCATGATGTGAAGTTATTTTACAACCGCTGTCTCAAGTTCTCCCGGGTTGAATTTCTTATAAAAGATCTCTGTTACCTCCTCTGTGCCGAGCGGTGCGGTGCGGATGTCGCAGCTTGATAGTCCTTGTTGTACAACCGCAACACGTTGTTCGAGTTGCATACGTGCCTCTTCGAAGGACCGGGTTGCGTCTGCTGATACCGCATTACCCTTCCCGTCCTTTTTCACGCTCGCCGCGAATGGAACGACGACGAAGAAGCTCTTTGACATGATGTTTGTACGATTGGTGAAGTCGCGAATAAATGCGATGTATTCGTGCACTTGGATCTTCATCGCGTCAACAAGCTGTGCTTTTTCGCGCTCCTCAAGAAGTCTAAGATACGGGCGAATGTCGAGGCGCTTGCTTTGCACGACGATCTGTATTGAAAAATCAAGGCTGTTGAGAAAGTTTTGAAATTGACCAAGCAGCGCCGCCTGCTCGTCGGCAGATTTGAGGCCGAAATTGAGGGTTGAGGTGATGAGAATGCGTCGAAGCTCACCATTTTCGAGAATGATGATACCATCGCGGATCTCGCGGATAGGAACGAAATTTTGCGCTGCTTTTCCTGGAACTGCCATGTGCTCATTATAACATGATTTACTGTCAGGAACCGAAAGGCCACCATGGTTCGTGGTGGCCTTTGTTTACATGTCAACCTTCCAACTGAGTTCATTTAGCCTGCTCGAGCTCGGAGCAGAGAGCTCAGCTGCAGTACTCTTTGTCGCCTTATAGCGTGACATATCGACGACGCGTTTCTTTTCTTCTTTTTGTTTCTGAGGTTTCCAAATATAAAGTCTAGGTTTGATGTAGTAGAAGAAGACCGCAGAGACCATCTTGATCAATGGACGGTTGTTGTATTTGTAGAATGCAAGGAGCATTCCGAATGAGAGAAAAGCTATTGCAAAAAGTACCCCTATTGCAGCGACGGGAATGAACGTATAGAAGACATAAGCGAGTGCAGCGTTTCCTGCAATGTAGAGAAACTGCTTCAGGGTGAGTGGCCCGACGATCTTGTCTTCAATGTCGATGAATTGAGGTACTTGAAATTGCATATGAGGAACGAAAGCGCACGCTATGGTTGTTCCCTATAGGGGTCACCGCTGCGCATATTACCGAGCTTTGAGGTGAGGGGTGAACGCAGTGGTGTCTCGACAACGGGGTGTGGAACACGCATCGCGGGATTCACTGCTCCGGGTGTGACGAATTGTGGAAGTGGGGGGATTTGCGCGAAGTGTGTCGTCATCGGAGAAGGTTGGCTCCCGAGCTGCGGAGCTGGTGCGACATATTGAATCGTTGCAATTTGCTCAGCGGGCGCAGGGTCAGCAGATGGTGCGATAGGTGCTTCGGATTCAGGGAGGAGTTCCGTTTCGTTTGCGATCTGCATTTGGCGGGGCTTGTGCGGTACTTTGAGCCTACGCGCAATGCGATTATCCGCAATGTTGTGGAGTGATGCGAGTTGAGGTTTCACTGCGGAGAATATCTTTTCGTTTATTGCAAGTGCAAGTTTTAAGGCCTCCTCATTTGAGAGGTCATATTCACTCACAAGGAACGGAATGAAATCCTTTGGCTGCATGATTCCCGAAAGCACGCGTATTGTTGCGCGAATAAGCTCCCCCCTCCAGGCTTCAGGGATATCGAATTTATCCCCTATTTCATCAATGACATAGATGACATCATCGGACTCAATGAGTGCGCGAAGTTCTACGGGGAGTTTGCTCATTCTTGCAAGCAATAGATTCATACGAATATTATAGCAGAAAATATAGCCACATTCCTCAATAATATTGACAATTTGTATAATGTATGTTATATTACTTGTGGATCATTTGGAGGTTCCATGACTCGTGTGCGGCGTTTTCTCTTCGGGCCATTCGCTTTCATTCTCTATTTCATCACCTACCTCTTTACCTATAAGAGGTATGCAGTCGGTGGTGACAGTGGCGTTGGTCTCGCGTTCAGTATCTTTGGTGTCGCTTGGCTTTTCTTGTCGGCGTTCACCCTGCTCTTCCTCATCTGGAAGACCTTTGGAAAGTCTGGGAAGGAGAAGTTCGATGGTGGGCGCATGTTCTGGAGCTGGATCTCGACGATCCTCTCTACCTCGCTCACTGCACGCCTCTGGATCGCCATGGGGCATGCTGATAAAACCATAACCGGCGGACTCCTCAATATTTTCTTTTTCTTCGTTTCCTTCTTCACCTTGTGCATGGTTCCCGTCTCGTTCAGCTTTCTTGTGCGGGCGCTCATCCTCGAGAAAAAGAAAAAGAAGTGAAGCGATGCTTTCTTGCGCGAGTCTTTGACTCGCGCTTTTTCATATAAAAACATCGCATTTGCGATGTTTTTATTTTCAATTCTTTTTCTTGCCACCACCTTGACCACGAAGTGCGTTTGCGAATGTTGTGAGGTTTGCTTTCTTTTTCTTGTCGGTTTCCCTTGCGATTGCGGCATCAACCGCAAGCGCTTCTTGTTCTGCCATATCGACGATCTCCGTATTTCCCGCATCGCGCGCACGCTTGATATATGCAGCAAGTTTTGCGGGTGGGACATGTGCGACCACGTCTCTTTGAAGGAGTGTCGAGTGGTCGATGTCTTCGAGCTCCCTACTGTCGATTGCGCGCATCGCAGCGACGAGCTGTTTATTTGCCTCAGCTTTTTGCTCCGCTGTAGCGCTCGAAGTGGAAAGTGTTGTAGCTGCCTCTGCGACATCAGTATCGAAACCGAGCTCGAACGGCGACATGTCCTTCAGCTTACTGTTGGTCAGATGTGTCTTTACGCTGTTTGAACCTGTTTTGCGAAGCTCTTTCGCCATCGCATTAAGCTTCCCGACTTCTTCATCACTGAAGGTGCTCTGCTCCTGAATGAGCTTCTCGATCTCCTTGATGTGCGCGACGGTGAGCGCATTCGATTTCGCAAGTACTTCAATGGTTTTCACGTCGAGGCCTGCGACATCTTCAGGTTTGACGAGAGCAGCTGCTTCGGCGAGCTTCTTCTTTGCCTCTGCCTCTGCCTTCTTTGCTTCATCTTCGAATTTCTTGATGTTCTGGAGAACATTTTGCGGCACAGCTGTGCCTGCGTCTTCGTGCCGTTTCTTTTCTGCAAGTGCTGCTTCATGTTCTGGCTTCTTCTCTGCCGTGCCGCTTGCAGCCGCCACTGTCTCCTTATTCTTGAGTGTATCCTTTGCGTCGCCGACTTTCTTTTGCGCGGCGAGCTTTGCGCGTACTTCGCGGCCTGCTTTGCCCTCAAAGCGAGTCTTCCCCATATTGAGTGTCGACTGTATCATCGCTGCTGCGGCCTCTGGATCGTCCTTATAGCGCTCTGTGATCTCCTTGATGATCTCCTGTTCACGTTTCTTAAGTGCGTCTTCGGATGCCTTCTCTCCGCCACCTGCGATCACTGCTCCTCTTCCGAGTGTGCGTGCGGCGCCTGCGAGAGCACCTGTCTTGTCGCCTGCAAATGCGGTCATGCGTGTGCCGATACCACCAACTGCAGCGAGACCACTTCCGTCCTTTGCAAAGGTCTTTGTGTTTGCTTTCCCTGCACCCATGCCGCCTGCTTGTTTGTCGACGAATCCGAATGATTTCGATGCCCGGATGTCAAATGAGGATTGTGCGGCCTTTTCTCCACCCTTTACAAGCAAATTGCCCATCGTTCGGCCTGCGAAGCCCCCCTCCTTGATCATCGAGCGCGTGAACTTTGACTTTGCGAGTGCGCCACCTGCAGCACCAAGGGTGCTTCGGCCGGTCCACGCCATCGTTGAGGAGAGCTTACCCATAGCGAAACCGCCAACCTTCGATCCGTAACCCGCTCCTTTTTCGCCTACTTGCTTCGCAAGTTTGAGTGCGTAAACCATGAGTGCGGTGACAATGATGTAGTTGACAAGTAGGACGAGGCTCGTACTTGCTTCCTGTCCCCCACCAAAAGCTCTCGCAAAAGACATGCCTTTTAGCGAAAATGAATCAGAACGGACATAGGTCACCGCAATATAGATAACAAGCATGTAGACCACGGGGAATAGCGATTGTCCTTTGAGTTCATTCCACCATTGGGACTGGAATTTATTTATCGTTGGATTATCAAGTGCGTAGGTGGCAAAGAGTATCGGAGAGGTCATCATCAGTACTATCAACATGAAGATGCGTATGATGAACATGAATGATGCAGCAAAGAAAAGCAGTGAGGAGATGAGCATGAGAATCGCCCCCGCACCATAGATGATCATCTTATTGAGACTGTTCACATGCTCCTGTTTGTTGTCGAGGAATGTTGTGAGGTTGAGTCCTTCAACGAGTGCATGTGCAGGTCCATATTTCACCCCACCGGTGACGAGATCATTTCCGGAGCTTACTGTCTGCATGCGGTAATAGATACCGCGAGATACGACATTCGATGCGTCGATGATGACTTTAGTGAAAAAGAGGCTGAAGTTGATGAGGAGTGCCGCGACGACGATCTTTGTCAGGCGTTTTTGTAGTGAGGTGGTGTTTACCTCATCGGTGCTGAGGAGTTGCTTGAATGCTATTGAAAGGATGACGAAGATGAATCCCGAGTTGATGAGGTCTCGTATGAACGTCCAGGCGGTATTGATAAAAAGGATGTTTGAGTAGGTCGTACCCTTTGTGGAGTAATCAAGTGCAAAATCAAAGAACCATCCGGACATCGTGAAGATAAGTGTTGCAATCTTAAAGATGAGCCAAGCGACCTGTGCGGGGACCCAAGCGAGTGCATCAGTGATGATCTCTTTGAAATCAGGGAGCCAGCTTGCGTGTGCCTCGGTCGTGATCACCTGTCCGTGGTAGAGCGTGATAGGAAGAATGAACAGTGTGAGCGTGGTGAGCAGAAACGGAAAAAGCCGCACATGCGGACGTACCCTCGCTTTCATCGATTGCAGTAGTGTGCGCAGCATTTCCTCCAAAAAGGTGCACCGAGGTGTGCCTTCTTACATCTTTTAGTATAGCAGAGTTTTCTATTCTTTTTCGAAAAAACAAAGATTCCTGTGGAGAAAATATGTTTTTGTTGACCAAAAAACATCCCAAGGGGATGTTTATGGTGTGGTAGCAGTTGAGGAGGAGACATCCCCCATTGTGTCTGCGGGATCAAGGGTGTTTTTGTTCATGTATACCGAAGGGTCAGTCATCACGTTATCGTAGATCTTGAGCATCGCCCCTGCTGCCCAGTCAGTCGTTCCTGCTTGGAGATCGAAGTAGCCACCTTCTATTGAATTCAAGAAATCGCTGACGTATTTTGCGGGATTCTGTTTCGGTATGAGTGCATTTGCGTCAGTATTGTCGAGACCATTACGCAGTATCGTCTCTGATGGTGAGTTGTTCACGCTCGTGTCGACAGCAGAGAGATCCTCTGGTGTCTTCGCAGCAGCGAGCCTCTCGTCAGGAGAGCGTACGTATCCAGAGATAACATCTCCGACGATGCGGCCCGGTGTCGAAATCTCCGAGTAGCGTGGATCACAGTTTGGATCTGATGGATCACACTGCCTTGCGGGAAGAATGCCGCCACCTGCGATGTATTGATTCGTGGCATCAGTCTGAATTTGTCCGATTTGTGCGGTTTGTGCATTGTCGAGAGCAAATGCAAGTCCTGGTCCAGTGTTTTGGTCATTTAAGACGAGCTGTTGGAGTGTTTCGAGCGAGTCCTGCTGGCTCCCACCGCCTCCTGGAGAGATGAATTGATTGTAGCCATCCTCGGTTGCAAAGAGCCCTGCACCGGGATTCGTCTTATTTGTAAGCGAACAGCTGACTTGGCTGCTGAGTGTGTCGAGTGGGTCCGATGTCTGAGTATGCGCACTGATGAGGAGCTGCCGTGCAACCGCGTATTTATCAGAGCCACAGATCTGTAGCGAGTCGGGCGAATCGTTACTTGCGAGGATCCTATTTTGGAGCGTTCTCGTGCGCGCCTGTGTTAGCGAATTCGTATAGGCATTTGGGTCGTTACCGAGGACAGAGTAGCTCTCCTGTGAGATCACATTGCCATCACCGTCAGTGATCGTCGTTTTGTTTCCCGTCTTCGCCCAGTCAATATTCGCTTTTGCGATCATGCCAGAAGCGCGTTGAGCGAGCTGGGTCACCTGCGCGGTTGCGATGTAGTCACGAAGAAGCGAATGAATTTTAAGGTTGAGTGCGAGTTTGTTCTGTTCGACCATCTCTTGCAGGAGACACGAGAGCGAAGTCGAGTTATTGACTTGGGTTGCACTGAAGTCAGTGTACTGTTTATCGATATATCCTTGTTGATAGAGTCTCATCCATGCGCTTTTCTCGTCAATCGCCGCCGCTTTTGCGTTGTTTGTGATCGGGCGAAGCTCACAAGCATTGTTCTTCGTCGCTGCTATGGTGTCTTTGTCTGTTCGATCGACAGGATCTTCAGCCTTTCCCCCGGTCGTTGGATTGTGCTTTCCGGGGAGATAGAGCTGTGACGATTCTCCCGTTTCAGGATTCAGTGAGAGGAGGGCGCGCAAAGAGCGATTGTCATCCTCGTAGACGTAGTTTTTGAAGTCGGTCGCATAGCTATTGAATGCTTCATTGAGGGTATCAAGTCTACCGCCTGCATAATCGACGCTGTCTCGCACGGTATCATCCACAACAGGTACGAAAAGTCCCTCCGCGTGTACATGAAGCGGAAGCGAGAGTGCGAAAAAAGCACCGATGAACATCGACGGGATGGTGTACTGTTTCGCGTTGCGCAACATACTTACATTATAGCACAAAAGCGTTGATGCTTGTTGATAAATACACGCACGATCGAGAGATCGTACGTGTATAGATGGTTAGGGTATATTGACCTTCCCCCATTGTTTTTCACAGAGTGCCGTCTGTCTTTCGACTTGGTCAAGCATGTTTCTTATATACCGATCGTGCGACTCTTTGATCATGTCGAGCGTATGGCCCATGTTCAGGTAGCGCTGTTTGATCTTTTCGAAATGTGCAACGTTCTGCGCGATACTTCCCTGGAGATATACTTTTACGATAGCGCGAAGGGCTAGTGCCGCTGCACGAAGTCCGCTTTCTACGCTTACTGCGCTTGTGATCGCATCAATACTGTCCTTGATCGTATTGTAATCTTCCAAGACCGCCTCGTACTGGGACTCGAAGTCGAGGAGGCCGGTGAGGAAGTCGATGTCGTCGCTGAGTTGCTGCGTCATCGCGTCGATGCGTGCTGAGGTCGTGTCGATCATCTGCTCAGTGCGCTCGATGTCGTTTGCAAGCATGTCTAATGTTTGTGCGCTGCAACGGAGTGACTGCGTGAAGTTGTCGCGCTGACCCTGGTCGGCGCGAAACGGCGTGACGACGATGCTGCCACTATAGGTTTGGTACTCGCCTGTGTAGATAACATGGACGAGATAGGTGTAGGGGTTGTTTGGGTCGAAGCGATCCCCCGCTGCCTCGGTCATAAAGCTGCAACCTGTCGTATTCTTGCACACATCGATGGTATCGCCATTGATGATCCAAGTGATCGATAATCCACTAAAATTTGGGCTTTCGGTCTTCAAGATATTATTCTCACGATAGGTCGGAGTGTCTATCGTCAGCATGACGCGCTGAAAAGCTGCCGGTGCGGGCGGGTTCGCATGTATTCGGAGTGTGTCCCCTGCTGCTGCGTGAGCAACATTTGGAACCGAAAGGAGTGTATATCCCAGGAGGAATGCAGAGAGAGTTGTGATGAATGTGATACTTTTCATGAATGTCTGTGCGTTTATTGCTTTTGCTTCGATCGATCCCATCTAAAATAATAGCCAGGTTCATCGGCGGCAAAGGTGATGTCTTTGTCGTGAAGAACGTTTATGTCACCCGCATAACCATGGGCGATCTTCGGTATTTGCGCAATATATGTTTGCCAGCCCGCATTTCCATTTAATGGATCGGTCAATACCTTTTCGGTAAGAAAGAGTGCACGACTCATGACATCATAGCCATTCACGATCTCAAGGTGATATGTCGCAAAAAGTGATGGTGTCTTTAGTGCGCGAAGTTCTTCGGAGAAGTTGCGATAGGCAACAGCGGGGATCTCAATGTGATCGAGATCGCTTTGCTTCTTTGTTGAGAGCGCTTTTCCCAATATGGTCGCCTCGTCCTCAATATCTTTATTTGAATAGACTTTTATGATCTTTCCGAAATCATTTGCATAGGCACGTAACGCATCAGGTGAATTGTCTGCGGTGACGTTGAGGTCGGCGATGGCATGTCTTGGTTGCAAGATGGATGGGTCAAAGCTCCTCACGAGACCCTCTACAGCATCTTGATTCGATTTTTCAAGCTCTTTTGCGAGGTATTCTTTATAGAATTTCCTTTTTTCCTCGCTGACATTCGTTGAGCTTGCGTTGCCAAGAGAGAGAATGGCGACTGTTGCACTTGCGAACATCTCTTGGTCGGTTTGTGCGAGCACTTTCACTCCAGAGTCGGTTTGTTCCAATGCGGTGACGGCGGCGGTCGGTTTTTGCGGAAGCATGAAAAGCCCTGTCGCGACGATCGCGAGGGCGGCAAGCGAGCTCGCAACTATGGGTGTAGTGAAAAATTCGCGCAGCTTCGAGGGCATGGTGTTATTATAACATAGAGGACGTCGTCGTATCATGGTTGTGCCCCTTCCTGCCCCTTGTCTTCAAATAATGTATAATAGTGATATGTTCCAAATGAAATGGATGCTTTCTGCAATATTGTTCGGCATTAGTCTCGTCGTTGCACTGCCAGCGAACGCTGCTTGTGTAAACCTTCCTCGGACGATCGTCCGCGGCTCTTCTGGTGGTGATGTAACTAATTTACAGCGCTTTTTGAATAGTGACGCCTCGACACAGATAGCGATCATTGGTGATAATGCCCCAGGGCAGGAGAATGGGGTGTTTGATCTCGCAACTGATGCCGCGGTCAAAGCATTTCAGCTGAAGTACAAGGAAGAGATCTTGGTTCCTGTCGGGTTAACAAAGCCAAATGGTGTCGTTGGTAAGTTCACAAGACAATTCATCAGTAGATTGTCATGCGGCGCTATGGATGCGAATAGGTTTTTTATCACAAGCGATACCTCGAAGGCGACCGTTTCTACAGTAAATGCAGCAGAGGCTGCAAAGAAGCTTGCAGATCTTCGTGCACGTGTGAATGCGATCCTTGTTTCTTCTTCAGCTGATATCGATAGTAAGATGGCGAATCTTACTAAAAAAACAGCTGTCGTTGAGGCAAAGATAGCGGCCCTCGACAGCCAGATGCAGTTAAAGGATAGGGATATACAGCTCCTTGATAAACTGAGTTCGAGTGATGATGCATACCTCTCCCCCGCGACAAGTGGAGTGTTTGGGCAGAATGAGCCACTGCATCTCGGTTTGCTTTCTTCGGTGCAAGCGCATCGAGGAGAACGCATTGCGCTACTCGGTTCCGGATTTCTTTCGAAGAATAAGGTCTATATAGGTGATCTTCCTGCGGTTATCGCTTCTCCGAATGCTTCGGGGACAGTCATGTATGTCACCATCCCATCGAATGCTCCAACGGGAAAGACTGCGCTCGTCGTGATGAATGATAAAGGAAAGAGTGAGTCGAGGCCATTTATTATCGTTAGTGGCGATGCTGCACCGCACATCACCTCGATCTCCCCTACTCGCCCAACTCTCGGAGCTGCGGTTGTCATTACGGGCGATCACTTCTCTTCGAAAAACGATATCGTCACAACATTTGGCCCTATTGGCGATGTGCGTTCAACTGATGGGAAGACGCTCCAGTTTACGCTGAATCCTAGCGGTGCGACATTGTTTGGGGCGAGTGTCGCAAAGACGCTACCACTATCGATCGGTGTTTCGAATGAAAACGGCGTGTCGAATATCCTTACCTTTTCTCCTCGATAAAACAGTACGCATGTGTGCTGTTTTCATTTTGTTGAGATTTCCGAAAGCACCCCGTGTTATAATAGCATCATGAAATTTCATACCCTACTCATTGCATTACTTCTCCCTATGACGGTCTCCGCGAGCTGCATTAACTTTCCGCGAGATCTAAAAGTCGGTATGAGAGGAGATGATGTCTATGCGCTGCAAAAGATCTTAAATAGTGATTCTTCGACGGTCATTGCGGCGAGCGATGCGGGGTCACCCGGGAATGAAAGTGATTATTTCGGTCCAAAGACCTTCCTTGCGGTGCAAGCATTCCAGCGATTGTATGGAAGCGAGTTACTTCAAGGTGGAGCGAGTTCAACCCCTACAGGCATAGCGGACCTCCCTACACGCACGAAGCTTGGACGACTCTCGTGTGAAATCGATGTATCCCGTCCTTCGGAAGCGACTTCGACATCGAGCGCGCTTGGATCTGGTGAGTGTGCGGCGATTCCGCTTGCACCCCTACCGAGACCGAAAGTGCGGCTCGATGAGCCGATCATCTATCGCGTGCATAGAGGCGATGTTATATCTCTCTATGGTGCAAATTTCACCGACAATAATACTGTTGATATCGGTAATAAGAGTCTCTGCGCGCAGCAAAGCGCTGATGGTGGGAGCCGCATCGATATTGTGATTCCCTCAGATCTTGGGCTTGGGGTACAATACGTGCGCGTCACCGATAAATATGGGGTAAGCAATATCATAAAGCTTTTCATTCTTGAGGCTTCATCGCGCTCCGCATGGACTTCGGGGTGTGTGAATATCACAAGGACACTGACCATGGGGAGTAAGGGTGATGATGTGCAGCTCCTGCAGCGCTTCCTTAATAGTGATTCACGTACGCAGGTTACAGGAGATGGAGTAGAGAGTTATGGAAACGAGACCAATGTATTTAGCTTGCTTACGAAGAATGGGGTTCGTGCTTTTCAGAGACTCTATGCTGCGGATGTCTTAAGACCAGCGAAAATCGCCGCTCCGACGGGAATATTTGGACCACTCACGGCGAAAAAGGTAAGAGCACTCACGAACTGTGGTGATCAATCGATCACTGCCTCAGCACCGACCCTTATGCGGATCTCCCCGACACGCGCAGCAGAGGGTGATGATATCGTGCTTACAGGTTCAAATTTCATGGCAGAGAACTCCGTGTTGTTTGGTGCCGATGCACATGGGCCCTATGTGAGCCGTGACGGAAAATCTTTGGTTGTCACGTTGACCTCGGGCATGAAGCCGGGCGTTACCGGGGTTGCGGTGAAGAATGTGAATGGAAAGAGCAACGTTGTTAATTTTACGGTCCTTGCGACGAGTACCGTAGGCAAGGTTCCTTATATCACTTCCATAAGCCCGACTCATGCAAAGGCTGGTACAACGATAACATTGACGGGAGTTGGTTTCACCGCACTTGATAACACCGTGAGTGATATCTTTGGAGGTGTTCCTCCATTTACTGGTGTTACCTCTTCGGTCGGAGGAACAAAGCTCTCGATCACCATACCGACCGCAACGAAAGCTGGAGTGCTTAATTTCCAGGTAGTAAATGCAGATGGAAAGAGCAATACGCGATCCTTCATTGTTGATGAGGCAAAGGTTGTAGCATCTCCATATATCGATCAGCTCGATCAGGCCTCGATAAAACAAGGTGCATCGCTTGGTGTTACGGGGAAGAATTTCTTTGATCCATTAACTGCATATATTGATGGTGCTGTTGCCGCATTTCGCTCCGGGGGCTCATCGAGACTTTGGTTGCTTATTCCTGTCGATATGTCTCTCGGAACACATCAGATATATGTGAAGAATGTGGGTGGAGAAAGCAACAGGAAGACGATAACGGTCATTGATAAAAATGCCGATGATCCATATCTTACGAGCGTTTCCCCTGCTCGTGCAGCATTTGGTGACACAATAACGCTTACGGGTCGCAATCTCTCCGGCACGAATATCGTTTATCTCGGTGCGGATATCGTAGGCACCGCTTCTGGGGATACATCGGGTACGAAAGCAGTCTTTCAAATAAGAAGCATGCTCGTTGGTGATTTCATGTTGCATGTAGAGAATCGTATGAGAAAGAGCAACGAAGTTCCATTTAGTCTTTATGTGGACGAACGTCCGGCCATCACCACACTTTCACCGGTGAATGTGTATCCAGGCGACAGTCTTCGTATTTACGGGAAGAATCTTGGTGGTGGTAAGGTTGTTATCGGTACAAAGATCTTGAATGCCGTGAATGATTATGTCTCGAATACGCAACTCTCTACAGGGGTGCCCGCAGACATGCTTGAGGGGAACTATGAAGTGCTCGTCCGTACAGAAAAAGGTGACAGTAATACGCTTTCGCTGCATGTGCTACCACAAAAGACACCAAAGCTTACAAGTGTCGCTCCGGGTACTGCAAATATGGGGACGACCATATATCTGAGCGGTGAGGCCCTTGGCGATGTAGCCGATGTACACATAGGTGGAACACTCGTCTCTGGAGTGCAGGTGCGTTCGAGCGTCAGCATGAGCGTTGATCTTCCTACTGCAGTGACTGTCGGAAGTTACCAAGTCTGGGTAACGACGAAAAATGGCGATACGAATAAATTGAGTCTCACTGTTCGAGATGGTGGTGGAGGTGACACGGGGGGAACAGGTACACTCCTGAAGCCGATCATCTACAGCCTCAGCCCAAGTGAGATCACCCGAGATAAGTGTCTTTCAAGTGGAGGATTGCAGTTCACTATCCGAGGAGAGAATTTCTCGACAACGAGTGTAAACCTCGTGAAGACAGGCATTGGTGGTGAGCACCGAGAGGTTTCGAGTGATGGGCGAACGCTCCATTTCCAGGCAGGTGGTAGTGCACAAGACGCACTCCCATGTATCACTCCGACGTTGAATCCGTTCGATAGTCTCGATATTTATGTTTATGTGCAGAATCAGTGGGGTACCAGTGAGGGAAAGATCTTCAAGCTGAAGCCCGTAGATCCACTAGGAATCTTCTGATAGTTCAAAACCACTCCGATCTGGGGTGGTTTTTGAATGCTATAATATCTCTATGCAAAATAGATATCATCGCGTGGCGATCACGGTGGGAATTATGCTGTTCCTGCCCCTAGCATCATCTGCCGCATGTGCACCAATTGTGCGTACACTCAAACTCGGTGCAACTGGAGATGACGTACGCGTGCTCCAGCAGAAACTCAATATCGACAAGAGCACAATGATTGCCGCTTCTGGCCCTGGTTCACCAGGGAATGAGACAACATATTTCGGGCCAGCAACCGTTCGTGCAGTTATGAAATTTCAAGAGATGCACAAGAATGAAGTGCTCGTTCCTGCTGGATTACAGTCTGCTTCGGGCATTGTCGGCAAATTAACTCGTGATGCGATCAATAGGATCGATTGTGTCGTTCCAGGGACTGCTTCTATGGAGCAGACGAATAGTTTAAGCGAATCAGATGTGGCTGCGTTGCAAGCACGTGTTAATACAGCATTTCAGAATATGCAGCATGCGTTCGGTGAAAAGTCTCCGAGTGAGACCATTGCGGCAAATGTCGCGCAGGCACAAAGTCAACGTCTTGCAAATGGATCGCTCCTACCGCCGCAGGGTGCGGTGCTTCCTATTATTGGCACCGCAGGGAAATATCCATTGCAACTTTTCATGCTTTCTCCTCTTACTGTACTTCGAGGAGATAAGATCACTTTGAGTGGTACAGGTTTCTCTCAAAACACACATTTACATATTGGTTCTACAAACTATGTGATGAGTGGGGGCTTTGCAACGGATACGGCGACATTCACGATTCCTTCGGATATTCCTTACGGACTTTATTCGGTTGCCTTACAAGATGGAGGCACATTGAGCAATACGCGTTCCCTTATCATTGTTGAGGATAAGACCAAGACGCCAGTAATCGAAAGTATCACACCAACGGAAGGTAATGTGGGTACGGTCATTACCATGAAAGGACAGAATTTTGCATCAAAGAATGATATCGTGACCACGATAGGAACGATCAAGGATATCTCATCGTCTGATGGTAAGACACTTTCCTTTACCTTGACCGCACGGGAGGACCTCCTTAAGGATAATCGATTGCTTCCCTACCTTCCCGTATCCTTTTCCGTGATGAACATGTATGGGATATCAGGTTTTACACAATTCAATATAAGGTAATATGCAGAAGTATCTTTCGTTTGCGCTCATTGCGCTTTTGATCGCAGTCTATCCAATAAGTTCATATGCGATCCCGGGTACGATTCCATTTGGGGGTAATGTGCTTGGATATACATACTGTACGTGTAGTCAGAATTTTCTTGTCGAGATCGGGCCTCCTAATGCCGGTATGTACATGTTTCAGCCGACTATCCCGGGTATTCCCGCGGGTACAGACCTCCGTGCATTCTGGTCTATATTGGAGCCGGGCGCATATGTGGTTGGTCTCGCCGAGGTTGTACCCATGCAATGCTGGGTTTATGCCGGTACTACTTGTGGTATGGTCGGAGCAGGTCCAATGATGCTCCTCGCAGGTACATCATTCCCTATATAAAAAACATGTGACGAATGTCGCATGTTTTTTTATAGAAAAGATTCGAGTGCTTTTGCGAGATCAACCCACTGTTCGAGCGAGAGGTCCTCAGCGCGTATCTTCTCTTCGATGTCTAGTCTTTGGAAGATATTTTGGAGTACTTCTCTGTTGAGGTGAAGTGTATGTGTGAGATTTGCGATGAGCATTTTCCTGCGATTGGCAAGTCCCGCGTGCGTAAGTGCGAAGAACGTCTTCTCTGTAAAACCATTGAGACGGTCTTTTGATATGTCTGTGATCGCGATGATCGCAGAGTCGACCGTAGGTGGTGGAGTAAAGGCACCCTTCCCTACCTTTGCAACCATACGTGGCTTGCCATAAAGCATTGCTGCGAGTGCGAGGTTTCCGAGTTTACCGTTTCGTCCGACGAGTTGCTCGGCCACTTCCTTTTGAATGAGGTAGACCATCATCATTGGCTGACGTACTGGTGGTGTCGTCTCGAGGAACATGCGAAAGAGGAGGCCGGTGATGTAGTAAGGTATGTTCGCGATCAGTTTATACTGCGTGTTTCCGAGAAAATGCTTTCCAAAAAGTTCTTCAAGGAGCTGTGGATCACGTATGTCGCCTTCGATGAGTTTGAATCGCCCTTCGCTTTCTTCCTGTTTAAAGCGATTGTGAAGTATGGGTATGCAACGCATATCCATTTCAACAGCAATCACTCGTGCGCCAGTATGGAGGAGCGCTTCGGTGAGCACACCTTCTCCTGGTCCGATCTCGAGTATTGTATCGGTGCTCGAGACCTCACCCGCCTTAACGATGTCTTCTATCGCTTTTTTCGAATGGAGAAAATGTTGCCCGAGTGTTTTCTTCGCGAAGATGCTCATGGGGGTACTCTAACATATAAAATGGGAGACTCATATAGAAGAGGTGCGCACATGAACAGAGTGTTCATGTGCGCACCTTTTTGTCACCATTGATAGACGTCATCGTCGAAAGGATCATCGAGAAGACTGAATTTTCGTTTCGGTTGTTGCTGTGCGAGCGCACCCTCTCTTTCAATCAGCATTTCATCGATATCTTCGAGAAATTCACTTGGGAGTGTGTAGTTTCTACTTCCAAAGATCGTGCGCATTGCCGCGTGAGTAAGGAAGACTTTCTTTGCTGCACGCGTGAGTGCGACATAGAAAAGCCTGCGCTCCTCCTCTCTTGCTTCTGGCGAATCGTGTTCGCGAGTTTTGTTCGAGGGGAAGAGGTCCTGCTCCATCCCGGTGATAAACACGTAGTCGAACTCGAGGCCCTTGCTTGCATGCACGGTCATGAGTCGGACTGCATCTGCATTACTCATTCTGTCTTGGTCGCTTTCAAGCGCAAGGTCTTCGAGATATTGTTCTAGTCCCTCTGTTCCCTCGAAAATATCGTAACGCTTTGCGACGGTGACGAGCTCAAGCACGTTACCAAGACGCTCAATATCCTCATCGTCTCCCGTTTTCAACATATTACCGATGCCACTCTCTTCGATTGCGGTCATGATGAGCGCTGATGGCTTTTGTACTTTTGCTGCAGCTCTTATGTGTTCAAGGATAGAATAGAATTTCTTCACTTTCAGTTGCATCGCGCTACTGAGCTGGTCGGTTTCTCCTTTAAGCACTTTCTGTAAGGTCTTCTCTCCTATACCACGCGCGGGCACGTTGATGATTCGCGAGAGTTCAAGTGTATTTTCCGGATTGAGCGCGGCGCGGACATACGAAAGCACGTCTTTAACCTCTTTACGGTCATAGAATCGGGTGCCTAGGACTTGATAAGGGACACCAGAAAAGAGCATTGCCTCTTCGAGTACGCGACTCTGCACGTTGGTGCGATAAAGGATCGCGATAGCACTCGCCCTTACTCCTGAAGACAGTAGGCTGCCTATCTTTTGCGCAACCTTCCTTGCCTCATCGACCTCATCGAGACTTTCGATGAGGGTGAGCTTCTCCCCCGTGTTGTTCTCGGTGAAAAGAACTTTTTCTTTTCGAAGTTCATTCTTTTCGATCACACTATTTGCCGCAGAGAGAATATTCTTCGTCGAGCGGTAATTTTGCTCAAGGAGAATAACCTGTGCTCCAGGATGGTCTTTTTCGAAATCGAGGATGTTTGCGATGGACGCACCGCGCCAGCTATAGATCGACTGGTCGGAATCTCCAACGACACAAATGTTCTCTTGTGGGCCGCTGAGTAATTGTGTCAGTGTATATTGGACCGCATTGGTGTCTTGGTATTCGTCGACATGAATGTATTTCCAGCGATCGTTGTATTCTGCTCTGATCTCGGGATGGGTACGTAAGAGTCGCACGGTTTTTTCGAGCAAGTCATCGAAATCGAGCGCGTTTGCTTTACGTAACGATTCGTCATAGAGGCGCATCGTTCGCTCATAGAGCTGTCCACGAAAACGGTCTCGAACGGTATCAGCTATGGTTTCCGCGGTGCCGAGATTGCCCTTATGTCGACTGATCGCGCTCAGTATTCGTGATGGATCATGTTCTTTTGGATCAAGTCCCTGGGCTTTGAGTGCCTCCTTAATGAGTTTCTTTGCGTCGTCTTGGTCGATGATCGATGCACTTTTTGCGATTCCGATCGCGGTGCCATATTCTCTCAAGATGGCAATACCAAGAGCGTGAAATGTGCTGACCCAAGGTACGCCTTTTCCTCTACCGAATGTCGGGGTGTGTTCCCTCCCGAGCATATGCATGACACGCTCGCGCATCTCTTTTGCTGCCTTGTTCGTGAAAGTGATCGCGAGGATGTTTTCTGGAGCTACCCCTTTTTGAATGAGATATCCAATACGGTGTGTAATCGTCTTCGTCTTCCCTGCTCCGGCGCCAGCGACGATAAGCACGGGGCCTTCAGTTGCCTGCACTGCCTTTTGCTGCTGAGGGTTTAGATTCTTGAGTATGTCTTCCATTACGACATATATTGGCATAGTATGGCAAGTTTGTCGAAAACGGCTCAACAGAGCTATTTTTTTTAATATTTCCACGATTTATACACTTTCCCGAAATATGGCTATAGTGGGCCATGCAATAGGTGTGATTTTAATTGATGGCCCTGTTGAGCCATAATTTTCAATACGTGAGCGTACATTCATCGTTGACGCAATTTTTTGTCTGCGCTACCCTTAGAGGAATGATGGAGTATGATTCATCGTTCATTTTCGATCATACCCAAGGCTGAACGACCTTTCGACTGCACCGCATAACTCAACGGCTTATTCAATCCAAGCAAACAAAAACACACTTCGGGCGAAGCGCATACCGTGGTGTTATATTTCTCGGCGCACTCTTTGCTCTCTCTCTGGTTCTCGCACCTGTCGCACATGCAGGAATTCTTGATGATCTCGTCAGGAGGGTTTTTGCGACTTCTTCGGTTGGCGACCATAAGTTGACTGCCCAAACGGTCCCCCTGCTTACCGCATCAGTAGCACAAGCGGGGTCCATCGAGGATTATATGACATCAGATGGAGGCGCGCTCCTAGCGGCTTCCGGTCCATCGGGTGCAGCCGCAGAGCTTACTGATCTCCAGGCGGAGACTGCAGCAGGTGCCATCAGCACGTATACCGTGGAAGAGGGGGACACGATCTCTTCCATCGCAGCGACATATGGTATTTCAGTGAATACTATTTACTGGGCGAATAATCTCAATCGTAAGAGTAAGTTGAAGATAGGACAGACGCTTGTCATTCTCCCGATAACGAGCGTGCAGCATAAGGTGGTTAAGGGAGATACGATTGCGAAGATCGCAAAACTCTACAGCGGAAACGTCGATGAAATCGTTGCTTATAACGGTCTCGAGGATGGAAAGCTTACTGTGGGCGATACGGTGATCATCCCCGATGGCGAAATGCCCGCAGCCCCACTACCTGCCAAGGTTGTGAATCGTTTGGTAAATAGAGATAGCGGTCCGGATATTGCAGGTTATTATTTGCGTCCAGTGCTCGGCTGTCATAAGACCCAGGGTATTCACGGACATAATGGTATTGATCTTGGTTGTCCTATCGGAACCCCATTACGTGCAGCGGCTCCAGGTATTGTTATCGTTGCAAGTGTTGGTGGTTGGGGTGGTGGTTACGGTAATTACATCGTTATCAAACATCCAAATGGGACTCAGACAGTCTATGGACACCTTTCACGTGTCGATGTGCGCGTTGGAGATCCTGTTGATCGCGGTCAGTATATCGGCGCTACCGGAAATACCGGCAAGTCGACTGGGCCACACCTTCACTTTGAGGTGCGTGGGGCACGCAATCCTTTTTAGCGCATTTGCGCAATAAACAAAACATCGGCTGCTCTGCAGCACGATGTTTTGTTTTAAGCGGTGCTCTGCACTCGCTTGCGCAAATGCTCCACTTCCTATGCAAAATATCGGCGCCGGTCTTTTTGTCGGGATTGCCTTCCTTTCGCTCCGCTCCTCGTTCAATGTATAACTCATACACCTCACTGCGGTGCTCGCTCCAAGGAAGGCACTGCCGACAAAAATCCTCGCCGTTTCATGGTGTATAGAAGAGTGTCCAATACAGCAAGGCAACTTGCGGAAAATTCCTCGTTTTCTATAGCGTAATATCTATGCAGTATGCTTTTGAATTCTCATATAACCTCATCACTTTGCATTTCCTGTGACCTATGACCGCTCACCTATTACATTCTAAAACACCGCACATGCTTTGCATGCGCGGTGTTTTAGAATGCGGCAACGTTGATGATCAAGTAGAGTGTTGCGGCACCGAGAACGGTCATGATCGTCGTGAGTTTCTTTGGATGGTTGTGATGCGATTCAGGAACAAGGTCCGAGGCTCCGATGTAGAGGAAGAATCCACTAAAGAGCGCAAGGAGGAGTCCTAGGGTCGTATCGCTTACGGTGATGAAATACGCGATGAGGATACCCAGTGATGGCGTTAGTGCGTCGACGGCAAGCCAACGTAGTGCTTTCTTTTTTGTTCCACCGTTCTTGATGACCATGGATACGGTATTGATCCCGTCAGAGAAATCATGTGCAAGCACTGCGAGCGCGACAACCGCTCCAACTGCTGGGGAGACTTTGAGCGCGAGTCCGATGCCGAGACCATCGAGCATGCTGTGCGCAGAAAGACTGCCTGCGCCGAAATGCCCTCTTCCATGACTGTGTGTATGCCCTTCTTCGGTCTCGTGAGAGTGTAGAGTGATCGTACGGTCGATGACGAGATAGATGAGGAAGCCAAGTGCGATGAAAAGAGAAACATGATTCATCCCATATGCATTGCCTGCAAGATCGAAAGATTCTGGGATGAGGTCGAAAAATGCGACACCGATCACTGCGCCCGCAGTGAAGCCGAGGACGAGATGGAGTCGGTCGCGCATATGGAGGGCAAAAAGTCCCCCAATGGTTGTAGCTATTGCGGTCGCTGCCGCGAGATATATTGGAAGCATGGATTATACATTAACAGATTGCACCTTTGTCGGCAATGAAACATCATTGTTCGATTCTTGGCCTATAGGAGAGCGCTTCAAGAATATGCTCGGGTTCGATGTGCTCTTTGTCAGCGAGATCTGCGATTGTGCGTGCGAGTCTTATCGTGCGATGGAGCGCCCTCCCCGAAAGATCAAGTGAAAGAGCTGAACGAGCAAGTATGCTCCTGCACTCGGTTGAGAGTGGCGCGTGATCCATGAGATCAGCGCCACGCAGATGTGCATTACGCCTATCTTCTCCCTGCCGCGCACTGGCACGCTTATGGGCATTACGCACCGCATGGCGAAGTTCAGTGAGTACAGTGGGGTCAGTGTCGCTTTTTGTGAGGAGCGCCTCGTGGTCGATACGAGGGACTTCGATCCACATGTCGATGCGATCGACGATGGGACCTGAGAGCTTTCGTTTGTATTGCGAGAGTTGTGCGGAAGTACATGTGCACATACGCTTTTGGTCTCCCGCGAATCCACATGGGCAGGGATTCATTGCTGCCACCAATATGAAACGTGAGGGAAATCGAGCAACACCCTTTGCGCGGGCAACCCGAACATAACCTTCTTCGAGTGGTTCGCGTAATGCTTCGATGACTTGATTGCTGAATTCGGGGAATTCATCGAGAAACAATACGCCATTGTGCGCGAGCGTGATCTCCCCTGGTCGTAAATTGGGTCCACCACCAATGAGTGCGACGGTCGATGCGGTGTGATGCGGTGAACGTAGTGGGGGTTGTCCTATGTAGGGATCATGAAGCGTTCCTGCAAGCGAGTGGATCATCGTCGTTTCGATGGCTTTTTCTTTTGAGAGCGGAGGGATGAGTTCGATGAGTGCTCGTGCGAGCAGTGTCTTCCCTGTGCCCGGTGGTCCATAGAGTGCGATATTGTGTCCACCGGCGGCAGCAATAAGGAGGCCACGCTTGGCTGTTTCCTGACCTCTTATCTCGAGATAACTCATTTGCTCTTCCGCATCCTGCGCGATTGCAGTCGGTGGAGTTTGAGCAATCGGCTTATGGAGTGGATCGTCCGGCTTTACGAGATGTCGAGCAATTTCACTCAGCGTATGTGCGCCGAAGATGGCAACATCATGTACAAGTGCCGCTTCCGCAGCATTTTCTATTGGTACGAATAACGCGGTGATTCCGAGTTGCGCAGCTGCACGTGCGGCAGCAAGTGCTCCGCGTATCGGGCGGAGTGTTCCATCAAGCCCGAGCTCTCCGATGAATGCCATTCCGTCAGTGTGACCAGAAAGTATCTTTGTGCTTTTGAGTACGCCGATCGCTATGGGCAAGTCGAATGCAGGTCCATGTTTGGGGAGTTCGGCGGGGGCGAGTGATATGGTCATGTTCCCGATCATTCCAAGTACGCTTGTGTTACGCATGTTGCGCAGTGCCGAGAGTACACGTTCTTTTGATTCGCTTATTGCCTTGTCCCCGAGTCCAACGATGTTGAAATGAAATTCCTTCCCATGATTATCGATATCGACTTGAATCGCATGTGCACCCGTGGAGTCGACCTGGAATGCTGACGTTCGAGAAAAAGTCATAGTTGTGATGATCGCTCTCTTCCTACGTTGGCGTGGAGTATGCACGTGAGTGCTGCAGGATTCGCAGAGAGTCTTTCTTTTGGAATAACTACGTCGCATATCATGCACTTTCCATATGTACCGATATCGAGTGCATGGAGTGCATCCTTCACTTCGAGAAGACGTTTTTCAAGTTCTCCTTCAAGTATGACTCTCGAGGAAAAATCCTCGATCTCAGATGCGCGATCCGACTCATCAGGGAATTCAAGATCAGTCTCCTCGCTGCTCGCATCAAAGTCATATTGATCGTCTTCATGGGGATGACCGACTCCGAGAAGGAGCTTCCTGATGCGCGCCCGCTCGACAAGTAGCGCCTCCTTCTCTATTTCATAGCTTTCATTCATATGACTATACTAACGTATAGTCATAATTACTGGAAGGCCCTGTTGGGGAAAACATGTGCATATGAAAATGACCCGTTTTTGGGTCATTTAGATGTTGCGAGAATGAAGTCCTGTTTGCTTCCCGAAACAACAAAAAGATCTCCTTTGAGTGCCCATATAAGTATGGGTTCATCAGCGCTATTTGTCAGCGTTCGTGCATCAAGACCATTTATCGTTCTCGAGACGAATGGTATTTTTGCAAACATGCGTGCTTCACTACTGCCGAGATCAGGATGGATGAGCTGCATGAGCGCTGTCGCGAGTTTCTTTTCGTAGGTGAGCAATTCTACATAGGCGAATTCCCCGCTGGTTGTTTTTATGGTGAGCGTGCCTATTGGAGTATCACCCTTGCGCACCATGTAATGTACCTCAGAGAGCGCACCTTGCAGTCCTTGTGGTATTGTTCCCCTATCGAGGTATTCGAGTAAGGCCTCGCCGCCGATAGTTTTCCCGTTTTTCGAGAGCACGATCTCTTTCGTCGCAGCAGATGGAATATCATCTGCGATCATGTGTTTTATGCCGGGGATGTCATCTGATGGATCGATCAGCGTGTACTGAAGTTTTCCTCCCATTTCAGGAAGATGCGCAGCGGGGAGGAATCGTGTGACTACATTGCCTACACTTGCAATCGCAGAGCCCGCTCGCTGCAGTAACCCTCGTTGGTCAATGCGAAGTACCGGTGCACCGATAAGTGCATATATGCCAATACCAAAAGTCGTCGCGAAGATGAAGAGCGCGAGTCGAAATATATTTGAGATGGGATCAGGTTTTCGCATGATTATCGTATCGTCATTATGTGCCACTCCTTACGTTGCGTCAATCCATTTTGTTACTTGAAAAATATACGCTCCCGCGTTACAATCCCGCAGGCTCTCATTTATGGAGGTGTTGTGCGCAACGCATTGTTCTTTCTTTCGCTCACGTTATTCCTTTTCTGGACTGGCGTTTATCATACGACATTGGGGAGAGTGTTGTTATTCCCATATTTTCTCGTCGTCTTATGGTACGGACTCTTTCGGGGTGGTCGAGGTGTGGTGAGTCTTTTGGATAGCATTTACATAGGCGTCGTGCTTTTTGTGGGGGGTCGCTCATTTGCACTCCCTCGCCCACTTTTCATCACTGGTATCGTTCTTACCGTGCTTTCCATTCTCGTCTATGCAGGGGAAAGCAGAGAGCGCGACATTGCGCCGACTTTCGCGCTCTTTGCGCTTTTCATGATTTTTCTCCGCCTTGTCGCGCATATCGACATATCACTACTCCTCCCCTATGGACTTGTCGTATTTGTCACTGCCGCATCCATGGTGGATGATTGGAATCGAAAACATAGGCCATTTATGGATCGTCGTGAACGGAAGTATCAAGAAGAATGATCAAACGGGCACTTGCCCGTTTTTTTACAAAAAATACACGCATTTGCGTGTATTTTTCTATGAGCAAACATTGATCATGCTTGCTCTGTTGGATCTTTCTTTGCCTGCTCCTCTGCAATGACTTCTTTCGGCTTGCGGTCATCATAACGATGAGCATCGGCGCGCTTGATGGAGAGTGCGAGTCTTCCTCGATCATCGGTTTCACCGACATAGATCGGGACGATCTCTCCCACCATGAGCAAGTCGCTTGGCTTCGCAACCTTCCATGGTGCAATTTCAGAGACATGTACCATACCCTCTGTCGCGCGGCCGAGTTTGACGAACGCACCGAAGTCGGTGAGTTTGACGACTTCTCCTTGTGTGCGCTCTCCTCTTGTCCACTCTTTCGTGAGGTCAGCGATCCACTCATATGCTTTTTCGGCACTCCCATTCTTTCCGGTGACGTAGACCGTTCCATCATCTTCAATATCGATCTCCGCACCGGTGACATCACGGATCTCTTTCACGGTCTTTCCTCCCGAACCGATGACGCCTCCGATCTGCTCAGGCTTGATCTTGAGTACCATGATCTTTGGCGCACGAGGAGAGATGTCCTTTCGTGGTGCTGCGATCGCTTCTTCCATAACCTTCAATATGGAGAGGCGTGCAGTCTTTGCCTTTGCAAATGCTTCGCGGAGGATAGGGAGCGGAATCCCGTCAACCTTCACATCCATCTGGATTGCGGTGACTCCGTCGCGAGTACCTGCCACCTTGAAGTCCATATCTCCATGATGGTCCTCTGGTCCTTGGATATCAGTAAGTACCTTATATCCTCCCTTTTCATCCATCATGAGGCCTGATGCAATACCTGCGACAGGTTTCCTGATAGGCACGCCTGCGTCCATGAGCGCGAGTGTTGAGCCACAAGTTGAGGCCATTGATGTCGAACCATTTGACGCGAGCGCTTCTGATACAATGCGTATCGTATAAGGAAATTCCTCTTGTGGCGGAAGTACTGGCAGGAGCGCTTTCTCGGCAAGTGCTCCGTGTCCGATCATACGTCGGTTCGTGCTCCCTACGCGCCCCACTTCTCCTGAAGAGTATGGTGGGAAATTGTAGTGATGCATGTAACGTTTCTTTCCGATCACCTCAATGCCTTCAATGATCTGTGCTGCGTCAGGGCCGCCAAGAGTGAGTACTGAAAGTACGTGTGTCCCTCCACGGTAGAAGATCCCTGTTCCGTGATGTACGGGTGAAAATCCTCCTGCTTGTGCGGCGAGCGGTCGTACGGTGTCGAAATCGCGGCCATCAGGGCGCAAGTTTTCCAAGATCGCCTTACGGTGGAGCAATTGATTCACTTCTTCATCGAAATAATATGCAGCAAGTGTGACATCCATCCCTTCTTGTGTTTTCACAAGCGTGAGCCATTCTTCCATGAGCTCGTATTCGAGCTTGCGACCTGCGCTATTCGCGAAGATCGTCTGTTCAAATTTCGGGAGTATATGTGTGGAAAAAAGTGCTTTGATCTCAGGGGTGACTTCAGCGAGCGTAATGACGCGCTTCGTCTTTCCGAGTTCTGCAATGATCTTCTTCTGGAAATCCTCAAGTTTTGTGATCTCCTTCGTGGCAAGCTCAAGTGCTTCCATGATGAGCTCTTCCTCGAGTTCATTCCCTTCCATTTCGATCATATTGATCGCACCGTCTTTTCCACAAAGGGTGAGGATCGCATCGTAGGTGATCTCTTTTTCATCAGCAGTCTTTGTGGGTGGCATGATGATCCATTCACTTCCGAGTCGCGCGATCCGTACTGCGCCGACTGGACCTGCCCATGGGATCTCAGAGACGCACAGTGCAAGCGATGTTGCATTTACTGCGAGGATATCCGTCTCAAATTGATCGAGTGCAAGCACGGTGGCAACGACTTGTACCTCATAGCGCATGCGCTGGTCAAAAAGTGGGCGAATGGTGCGGTCGATGATGCGACCAGAGAGTATCGCAGTATCTGCGGGCCTTCCTTCCCTGCGCGTGTATTGGCTGCCGAGGATCTTTCCTGCAGCATAGAAGCGTTCCTCATAATCAACGGTGAGTGGAAAGAAGTCCCCTCCTTCCTTTGGCTTCTTACCCATGACACAGGTCGCAAGTACTGCGGAGTCTCCATAGTGGATGATGACCGAACCCTGAGCCTGATCTGCGAGATCGGTGAATTCCGCGACAAGCGGCCTCCCCCCGATTTCGACGGTATATGTGCGTTTTTGCATATTTTTCATTCCGCGCCATATTGCGCAACGAAGATTTTCGGTGCGATAATGACGCAGAAATTCGCTTAATTGTTAATATGACCATTATAGCACCATAGTAAAAAAGCGGGATGGAGTCTATCAAGCCTCTTTGCGTTCAAAAATATGAATGCCATGGTGTGCAGTTCTTCCGTGCAATGAAAAACTCGCCACTTCGTGGCGAGTCGATGGTCAGCGCTCGTAGGGTTTGCATACCTTCGATTTCGCAACCCAAAAACCGAGCTTGAATTTGATCGGCAGCGCAGTGCGCTTGATCACCTTGGCGATGTCTACTCTCTCGGGAATAGGCGCTCCGGCAAGGGATATCGATTGCAGTGTCGACATGAGTCGGACGTCGGCTTTTTTCGGAAGAAGACGTGCAAGCCGCCGCTTTTCCTTGAGCGCAACTCGCTGTTTTTTGAAATAGCGAGTTGCCCTGGCGGTGAAAGGCTTCAGGAACGACGATGAAATAGATGAAGCGATCCAGATCATGGCGAACGCCCCAAGTATCCCGACTGCAGATGTGATGACTATGGCGATTGCTCCATGCACGAGATTCGGATGTTGTGTCGCGAGCCTCATGAGCACGAATGGTGTCGCGATTGCAGCCAAAATGAAGATCGGTGTAAGCCAGACAGGCAGGAAGATCGCCGGCTCACGTTGGCGTGTCTTCTCGTCGTAGTATTCATCGCGCAGGCAACGCCATTTTTTTGACGCCACCATGCTCCATGAAAAAGCTTGTAGGCTGAGCCAGCCATTTCTGATATTCATAAGGATGTGTACTGGGCGGAATCCGAAGAATGCCAACAGCAGCCCGAGCAGTACGGAGTACGCGGTGAGGAAGATTCCCGTCAGTGTTCTTCCGATGGCGAAAGAGATGAGCGTCGGTATGAGTGCAAACCACTTTCTTTTGCGGTATTGGCATTCATCGGAAGGGCCCTGATTGAAATAGTGGTTACTCCATTTCCATATGAATGCACCGAATCCCGTTTTCGGCCTCGAGGCAAGAAGTCCTTCTGGGAGTTCGATGTCGATGGTCGTCACGTAGAGCTTGTCATTTGCTCTATTGTCCAGCGACCATCCGCGCTCGACGAACGAGTGCATGATCCCTTGATCATAACTTCGACCGTCTGGAGATTTCCGAAGAAGTTCCTCGGCAGACTCTCGTGCGTTCTTCTTGTCGCCACAGCAGACAATGAAGATGATCTTGTGCTTCCCCGCCCGATAGAGCTGGAGGTACTTCGCGAAGTCAGTCACCTTTACAATGTAGCGTCGTCCGAATTCATATTCGATCGGATCTTCTGCCGCCCCTTCAGGTGCGACATAATCCACGATGACAATATACCGCGGGCGTTCCGCGATGAGTGCTTCGCTGAAGTGCCACTCGATCGGTACGGTGGCGGATTCGAGCGTCTCACTGCCGCCATTGATGACGAGTCGAATGCCATCCTTCCAGCGGTCGCTGTAGCTGAGTTTCTTTCCGTGAATCCATTCGGTGGCCATAGTTCCTCCCTGTAGGGCTTGAGAACATCTCCGTGCATCATGTATCATCTTTGAGATGAAGTCAAATCAAAACGCCCCCATGGGGGCGTTAACGGGTGAGATTCCCTCTTCGATCGATAAGGTATTGTTCTCGATCTTTGATCACGTTTGCATAGCCATCCCTGAACGGAGTGGCATATGCAAAGAGCATACTGCTGAGCTGTGTGCCGTGATGGTCGATGTATATGAAGTGCATGCCGATGCGCGCGACGGCATATCCTCCCGAGAATGTGCGCGTTTCGTCAAAACGCTCATCATACGCAGGAAGACCGTCGAGGGTGATGTGAAAATATCCGGATTCGTCTTTTGCGAGCGCAAGACCTTCGCTGAAAGGTCCTACGAGCATGTAGCGTTCGGTGTATGCAGGCTTACCATCTCTCCTGATATGGAATTCACTCGCGTCACGACGGGCCATGGCGAGATTCTCGTGGAAGTGCCCGATGAGCGTGAAGCCACGGTTGATGCCATAGAGCGGCGCGCCATTCTTGCGAATATGAAGGTAGTTGCCTTGATGATCGCGCGCGCACGCAATATCGTTCACGAAATTACTTACCCAGGCGTACATTCCGCGAGGGACCTTGCGTCCATTGTCGCTGTCCATGATCGCCTCCTCGTTCTTGTTTTACATTGCCATCTTCTGAATTTTTCGTCAAATGTAAAAAAAGAGCACCCGCTTGCGCGAGAGCTCTTCTTTTTATAGACCAATTTGCTTCATCACGGTGTTGTACACCTCCTCATTCTTCTTCTTGAGATACTTGAGGTGGCTGCGGCGATCCGCGACCATCTTGAGGAGACCACGACGTGAGTGGTTATCCTTCTTGTTCTCCTTGAGGTGTGCTGCGAGCTCATTGATGCGCTGGCTGAGAATGGTCACCTGTACTTCTGGTGATCCAGTATCTGTCGCGTGGCGCTGACTCTTTGCGATGATGACCTGCTTCTTCTTTGCGGTTAACATGGGAAGGAGTATAGCATGAAATCCTGAAATATGCAAGCCCAAATTGGTTTTTACGGAATACGCAGAAACTCAGTCTCTCGCCCTGCCAGAATGAAAAACACCCAAAGGGTGCTTAACTTTTAGGTTTCTGGGGATTTTTCGTTCAAAAACTGCTCAAGGAGATGGTCTCGGGGTGTATCTGCGGGGAGAAATTCTATGCCCTCCCCCATTTCTGCGAGTTCCCTATTGATATCTTCAATCGTTGTGGGCATAGGGTGCGTGTCGGGGTTGAATTTGCCAAGCCCATGAATGACGATATGGTCAGGAACTTTTACTTTTTGTACCTGTGGTGGCATATGTTTTAGAGGTCTGCGGAATGAACGCTGACATCACTAAGTCGAAGACCGGTTTCTCTGAAGAATTCCTCTTCATCTTCAAAACTCATTTCCTGTTTGTCGTCACCCATACCGATGCAGTGATCATAGTATGCTCCGAGTGTTTCTGGTTGGACAGTCTCTGCAGATGGGGTCTGTGATGCAAGGCCCTCTATTTGAGGATCCTCGTGTATTTCTTCTTCAACTGACGGTTCTGCTTCCAGCTCTCCGTGTGACTCGAATCGTATCATGAACATAGTATAGCATGATTTTATTTTCTCGAGATGATTTTACGCACAGAAATTTGATATAATATGCATATGCAAATCACTGACTGGATGCGACGTTTCCTTGAATATACTGAGATCGAGCGTGGCCGCAGTCTAAACACTGTTCGTAATTACGAACATTATCTCGCAACATTCATTGAACAGTCTGGGGTAAAGGCACCTGAGGATATCACGAGTGAGAAGGTGCGTGAGTTTCGTATGTGGCTTAATCGCAAGATGGTCGGTGTCGGCAAGCGTGGTGTCGCAGCGACTCCGATGAAGAGACGTACACAGAATTATTATTTGATCGCGTTGCGAGCGATGCTTAAATATTTCGTGCGACAGGGCGTGCGTAGTCTGCCCCCAGAGCAGATCGAACTTGCGAAGGTTCCGCAGAGACAGCTCGACCTTATTGGTCAACAAGATCTCAATAATCTCCTTGATGCGCCCGAAGGTGATAGTCTTTCTGCACTGCGCGATAAGGCGATGCTCGAAATGTTGTTTTCAACGGGCTTGCGCGTGTCCGAACTTGTTGGGCTCGATCGTGATATCGACCTCTCCCAAGATCATTTTTCTGTTCGAGGAAAAGGTGAGAAAGTGCGCATCGTATTCATCTCGGATGATGCGCGCGAGAGCATAAAGGACTATCTCGCAAAAAGGACAGATGTGGACCCTGCGATGTTTATTGCAATAGGGCGTGGCGGAGAAAAATCACTCAATAAGAAAGAAGGGTCGCTGAGAATGTCGGCGCGCTCGATCGAGCGCACGGTGAAGCAATATGCGGTGAAGTCTGGAATAACAAAAAAAGTCACACCGCACGTATTGCGCCACTCGTTTGCAACGGATCTTCTCGAAAACGGCGCAGACATACGTTCAGTGCAAGCGCTTCTCGGACATTCGAGTATAACGACGACACAAATCTATACGCATGTGACCGATAGAGGATTACAAGAGGTGCATAAACAATTTCACGGAAAGCGGAGAAAATAAAAAGTGTCATGAAACATCCGCAGAATTCCGCGGATGTTTCATTGTACATGCACCGTGAAACATGCAAAGGGAAAAGCGTATAGGGAATAGGGAAAAGGGAGGAAGTCTGTTTTCGAATGCGGTGTAGTCATGTCTGTGAATATGGATCATGATAGATATATGGAGAATTATTTCTATTTCTGAACATGTTTTCCCCTATTCCCTATTCCCTATTCCCTATTCCCTGTTACTATTATTTCATGAAACTTATTTCATGGAACGTTAATGGTTTGCGTGCGGCGATAAAGAAAGGTTTTCTGGACTGGCTCCACGCGCAAGATGCAGATATCGTTGGGCTCCAAGAGATCAAGGCAGAGGAGTCACAGCTTCCCGAAGAAGTACTGCGTCCCCATGGGGCAAAAGGACAATGGCATGCATATTTTTCTCCATCGCGAACGAAAAAGGGTTATTCTGGAGTTGCGATGTTCTGTAAGGAGGTTCCCGATCGTGTCGATTATGGTATGGGTATTGCACGGTTTGATGATGAAGGACGATACATCGCAGTACACTTCAAGGACATTGTTGTGATCAACTGCTACTTCCCAAATGGAGGTGGCGGCCTTGAAAGGTTGTCCTATAAGTATGACTTTTATGATGCATTTCTCGAGCATATTAATTCATATAGGACACAAGGGAAAAAGGTCATTTTCATGGGTGATGTGAATACCGCACATAATGAGATCGACCTCGCGCGCCCAAAGGAGAACGAGAAGAATACAGGATTCCTTCCTGATGAGCGTGCATGGCTAGATAACGTCGAGAACGATGGATATATAGACACATTTAGGCATCTTCATCCCGTGCTTGCTGATGCTTATAGTTACTGGGATATGAAGACACATGCACGGGAGCGAAATGTTGGATGGCGCATCGACTATTTCTTTATCAGCAATGATCTCTTAGGGCGTTTAACACGTGCTGGAATTAGTGCTGATATTTATGGCTCAGATCATTGTCCAATTTGGGTCGAACTAAAAGAAAAATAACGACGAGGCTGTCGTTATTTTTTTTTAAATAAAAGACCGCCACAACATCAGTGTGATGTGTGGCGGTGACGGTAGATGATGATCAACGGATGCCTTGGCGTGCTTCTTCGCTCACGAGGCGTGCGTATTCCTCGAGCGAGGTGAGTCCTCGGCTCCCGAGTGCATACGCGACTTCCAGGCTGAGCGCATCACGCTTCGCCTTGAATGCTGCAGTGATGAGCTGCTCGCCGTTGGGGTCCGCGCCAATGCTCTCCTCGAGGAGGCGCAGCATCGTTGCGATCGCGATGATGCCCGCTTCCTGGTGCTGCGGGATGAGTTTCACCCCACCATGCTCACCGCGAAGGACATTCGCGACCGGAATCCAGACAGGCAAGCGCATCTCGCTCGCTTCGATGCGCGTTGCGCACGGCACCGAGGTGGAACGGAGCAGGCCGAGGAAGTATCCCTTCATCTTCTTCTTTGGACCCACATAGTGGGTCAGCGGAATTCGCTGGAAGAGAGCGAAACACTTCAGGGAGTCGTGGCCGGTCTCGACCATGAATTCCCGGAGTGCGACGCGCTCGAGCGTCTGCTGGATGGCTTCGTGCTCCGAGATGGTCTTGCACTTGTGCACCACATCCTGCAGTTCGCAGCACCCGCCGAAGAATTTCAGACGGGGCTGCTCACCCTCGCGCTGGGGGATGCGTTCGCCCATCAGCAGTGCATCCAGAGCTTCGTTGAAACTTGCGATGAACGCTGCGGCGACGTTATCATCCGCGTCGATGTAAACGCGGTCTTTGTTGAATTGCTGGGGGTGTGCCATGACGGCCTCCTTGTCGAAAGAGCGGGCGATCAGATTGATCGCGCTATAATAATAACATAAAAATACTATTTTGTCTATATTCATCCTTTTATTGTTTACGTAAGGCGTTTGGCGTGATAGACAGTGTATAGAGTGTTATTTGGGGTTATCAGTGTTGAGTATCCTGAAGGTTCGAGTACTTTGCTGTCTCTGTTGTATTGTGCCTAGTCTCTTGGGCTCAGATTTTGGCCTGCGTGCCGATTTGCACGATGTGCGTTTCGGTGTTTCCGTCGGCCTTGCGCAGCCAGTCGTTGCGCGGAGAGGAGCTGCAACTCCCCCTTCTGTGCAGTTTGCTACAGGTGCGCGCATTGATTTCTTTGCAGCGGCTCCTGTGCTCAGTTGGGTCACCTTGCGTAGTGGTGTTGCATTTACTCGCTTCCGTGGTGATGAGCGTGCGTATGATGGCATAACACGTGATCTTACCTGCGACGATCTTTCTATCGAGTCGGATTTCATCTTTCCTTTTGCTGCGAGCGGAGTCCGTGAGCGTATGTATGGTATATTCGGCGGCACTGTCGACTTCTTGCATTATAGCTACGGCGCACAAAATGTTTTTGTGCGGGATGTGCGTGCGACAGACAACGGCATCAACATCGGTTTCGGTTATGCAAAACACATAGGAGACACGCGTCTTACACTTGAGTTCGTCTTTCATAAGATCATGGTGCATGATCGATCGGAGCAAATTCCTTTTCCAAGAATGAACGACGTGCAGGTACGTTATGGTGTTTCATTTTGAACCGCGCTTTGCGCGGTTTTTGTATAACAAAAAGCGGGAGCATTGCTCCCGCTTGATTCATGACGGCTGATACTTGAGGGTGATGTAGCGCATGAGCCAGATCTTCGCGAGCGAGGAGTCGGACTCATTGCTCACGAACTCTGCAGCTGCGGCGTCCGCGCTTTCGCAGGCGTTCGCCTTGATCGTCTCCGCCTTCTGCTTGAGGACCTGCACGCGGTGCAGCCAGACTGCTGCAGAGGGGTCCGACTTGTCGGCCGCATTGTACTTGCGTAGGGCGATCTCGAGATCGTGGCATTCGAAGATGGTCTCTTTCAGCATGGGGTTGGCGAGCTCCACATAGCGAAGCGCCCACGCATACTCCGAATCGCTCCCCTTGGTGGAATTATCCCACCGCTCGCGTGCGACTTCCTTGATGCGGCATTCATCTGCGCGCATCTTTGCCATTTCGAGCATGAGCGCATCACGACGCTCTTCCCAGATGGCCTTCTCGATCGGATGGATGGCCTTTTCGGCCTCGCATTCTGCGACCTTGACGCTCGTGCATTGCCGAGCGCGAGCGAAGATCGCCTCATGTACACTGTTCCCCAAGAGATGCATACCTCTCCCCCTATTAAGAACGACTAACATCTTTCTACATCTTTATTTTAATGTCGTCTAGTATCAAATTTGTTATTATTCTATATACTTTAGATAACGAATATCCAGTGAAGCCTGTCCACTGGATATTCGTTATTTCACCTTATATTTGCTGCGAATTTCCGCAACTTCCCTTTCTTCAGCCTCTGCCTTGGACCGCTTGCCTTCTTCTCCTCTACTTGCAAGCGCCTCGTGTGGGAGAGCCGCAAATTCCTTTGCCGCATTCGTTAGCCATTCGACAGTGTTTCTCTCGGGTTCCTCGAGCACCTCATCAAATAATGCATGAAGAATTGCTCCGATACGTGGACTCGGTGGTTCGCCGATGATCTCCATGATCTTTGCTCCGTCTATCTTCAGCATCTTCACCGATACTGGTGCACGCATCGCTTCTTCGATCATCGAATGATATTTTCGAAGTCGATAAGGAGTTTCTTGTGGCCTTCCTGTTCCAATGCGGTCACATGCACGAACATGCATGAGGTCCCAAACAAGATCCGGTCCAACGTTGGCGACGATGCGACGCACTGCAGAGAGTGTGATCGCCTCGATGTCAGAGAAGAACATGTGATAGCGTACGAGTAGTGTCGCCTTTTGAACGATATCCTTCGAATAACGGAGGCGCTCAAGTATTTTCTTGGCCATCTTCGCTCCAATGACTTCGTGTCCGTGGAATGTCCACGTTTTCTTTTCCTCTGACCATCTTCGTGATGCAGGCTTTCCCACATCATGAAGCAAAGCGCCAAGTCGTACATGGAGTGGCCATGCGCGATCCGCCGCATGTTGCAGCGAGCGGAGATTGTGCTCCCATACATCATAGATGTGAATGCCCTTCTGCTCACACCCTAATCCTTCAATGAGTTCAGGGCAGACATAGTTGAGGAGTCCGACACGATGGAGCACGAGAATGCCTTCCATGGGCTTTGTGCTCATGATCATTTTCGAGAATTCATCTCTTACACGCTCCATGGCGATCTTTTCTACGAGCGGAGTATGTGTGATGACTGCTGCAAGCGTTTTATCTTCAATAGTGAAATCGAGTTGGGCAACGAAGCGTACTGCGCGCATAACACGTAGTGCATCCTCGGTGAAACGCAAGTGGGGATCGCCAACCGCGCGTATCGTGCGCTTTTTGATATCATCGACGCCATTATAGGGATCAATGAGCTCATCTTTGCTGACGTTGTAGGCGATCGCATTCATCGTGAAGTCTCTCCTCTGCAAGTCTTCGTAAAGACTCTTTGAGAATTCAACACGATCGGGGCGCCTAAAATCGCTGTACGTAGATTCTGTTCTGTATGGGGTGACTTCCACGATGCGGAGCGTTGCGCGTGAAGCATCATCTTCTGGTATTGATTCATTGACGACGCCAACCGTACCATAATCATTTTCGTAGAAGGTGTGTGGAAAGAGTTCAATGATCTCAGTTGGCGTTGCGTTCGTAGTGAAATCCCAGTCCTTCGGAGTCTTTCCTTCAAGGAGGTCTCGCGTACAACCGCCAACAAGATATGCTTCGTAGCCGGCATGTTCAAGGGTTGAAGCAACAGAGGCAATTTCGGGTGGAATATTTAATAGAGGCATGATGTTGTGTTGCACGTGAAACAAAGAAAGCATGTTTCACGTGGAACTAATCTAATTATATAGACTAGTTATTAATTTGGTAGGTAGTGCTCGCCAAGACTCGGCACGACTCACAAAGCCTTACTGCGCTCTGCGAGGCGCAGTAAGGCTAAGTGGTCGTCGCCACGGCTCGTCGACCCTGCGCTGCGCGAGGACGCGCGAGCGAGGGTGCCCGCCTCCGCCTTTCGAGTCCTGTGGAGGCTCGAAAAATCGGGGCAAAAAATGTTTCACATTTTTCTTGGATTTTTGTGCCCCCGCCAGGACTCGAACCTGGGATAACGGTTTCGAAGACCGTTGTGATATCCACTTCACTACAGGGGCATTAATTGTTTAATATACTCGAACCTGGGATAAGCAAGGCCCTTCGGGCACCAGGCTTGCTTGCCCGACAATGAGCCGCCACCGCGGCACTGATCAACTCACGCCCTCACTGCGTTCGGTCGCTCACGGGTAACGGACTTCTTGACCGTTGTGATATCCACTTCACTACAGGGGCATTAATTGTTTAAAACGCTCGATTCGCGGATGAAGATCATCACGCTGACCTAATATACGTTAAAAAGTCCCGCTTGCCAAATATTTTAAAATCGGTTAAGATACCTCTACAACAAAAGATTTGCGGGTATGGTTTAGTGGTAGAATGCGTCCTTGCCAAGGACGAGACGGGAGTTCGATTCTCCCTACCCGCACAAAAAGAAAAACAGAGCGAAAGCCTC